>CAYZAY010000021.1:0-33102 GCA_964476515.1 uncultured Rhodobacterales bacterium | reverse complement strand
GAAAGGCCGCCTAAATGAACTGAGAGACCGGAACGCAAACGCGACAAGTCCACTTGCAGGGCGATCACATCCGCGCCGAGGCCGTTAATCACCTCAATAATCCGCTCAGGCGCGCGGATCTGGTCTAGCCCACGCGCTTTTCGGATATTGTAACTGGCAACTCTTACGGTTTTTCTGCTCATAGTGATTATATAGGGATTGATGACCTGTTTTTCATCCGTGGGACGCAAATTGAAGATCGTAACTGACGCAGGATACATAACGCGCACGATATGGGTGCTTTTGTTGCTATCGACATTGGCATCGCTGGGTGTTGCGCGGTGGTCTTTGGCCTTTGTCAGCTTTGCAACGTTTGTTTTGACGTTGGTGCCGCCGGTCATCGCCTCGCGGTGGGAGGTCGCTTTACCGAGGCCGTTTTTGCTGGCCACGACGCTGTTTATCGTTTGCTCGATCTTTCTGGGCGAAGCGTTCGGCTTTTATGACCAGCTCTGGTGGTGGGACATCGCGCTTCACGGCTTTTCCGCCATCGCTTTCGGGCTGATGGGGTTCCTGTTCGTCTTCATGCTGTTTGAAGGCGACAAATTCGCCGCCCCGCCGGTGGCCTTGGCCTATATCTCGTTCTGCGTTGGTATGACGGTCGGTGCCACATGGGAGATATTCGAGTTCTTCATGGATCGGGCGTTCGGCATGAATATGCAGAAGTCGGGTTTGATCGACACCATGGGCGATCTGATGGTTGATGCGGTGGGTAGCCTGATCGCCAGCTTGGCGGGGTATTTCTATCTCAAGGACTGGCGGGTAGGGATATTCGGGCGCGCAGTGAATGCGTTTATTGCCCGCAACAGCGAGCTTTACCGCAGGTTTCGCAGACGCAACGACTAGGCTCTGAATATGTGATTGAGCCCGAACCACAAAAGGCACCCCGATTTGGGATGCCCTTGCGTGTAGTCGAATTTTGTAGGCGCTTACCGGCGACGGTCGCGGCGGCTGCTCATTGGTTGGAACGCGACACCGACGTGGGCTTCGCAATAGGGTTTGCCGGTTTGCACAGGCAGTCCGCAGAACCAGAAATCTGGTGTCGCCGGATCACCGACTGGCCATTTGCAAGTACGCTCGGTCAGTTCCATCAAGTTCAGCTTTTTCGCCTTCTTCTCGATCTCGTTGACCTTGGCCAAAGCTTCGGCGCTGATCTCGTTCGCCGACGGCTGTGGTGGCAGAGGCTGCCCCGCCGGAATGATCTGGCGGCGGATAGGTGTCGCTACCGCGGGCGCGGCGGCTTCTGTCCTAGGCTCGACCTTTTCAACAGGCTTTGCCTTGGGTGCCGCTTTTGCTTTTGGCGCAGGCTTTTCCTTGGCAGGCTTGGCGGGGGCTTCGGCTGCAGATGCGCTTGCACTGCGGTTAGACAGGCCAAGGCGGTGGACCTTGCCGATTACGGCGTTACGGGTGACACCGCCAAGTTCTTTGGCGATTTGGCTAGCCGATTGGCCTTCGCCCCACATTTTTTTTAACAGCTCGACGCGATCATCGGTCCAGGACATGCGTTTTTCCTTTGAAAGAAAGGCGACACTGGCATGTGCCGCCCTTGGAATCCGGTCAGGGGCCCATTTTAGTGATTGGGTGGCGAGATACAAGCCGAGTCTAACGCCCTTTTCGAACTGCTTCGCGCCAAACTAACACTCCGGCGCCCGCCAGAATGGTCATTGCGCCGATAATTGACACGATATCAGGAATCACCTTGAAAGCGACGGCGTCATAGAGCGTGGCAAAAACCAGTGTTGCGTAAAAGAACGGCGCAACAAAGCTGGCCTCGGCCCGCATCATAGCGTTGGTGAAAAACGCCTGCGCGCTGATCATCAATAGACCAACACCGGCAAGCCCCATCCATTGCACTGGCGAAGGCCAAATCCAAACGGGGATCGCTGCACAGGTGGCTAGAATAACCCCGATCGTGTTGTTGATGAGCAGGATTTGGAATGGCCCGTCCGATTTGGTGAGGAACTTGATCAAGATGACCTCTCCCCCCAGAACAACGGCCGCCCCAAGCGCAAAGATCGCACCAGTCTGAATGCTCTCAGCACCCGGGCGCAAAAGGATCACGGCCCCCGTTATCGAAACAACCGCCGCCAGCCAGCGCCACGGACCAACCTTTTCGCCCAGAAAGGGGATGGCAAACAGCATGGTAAAAACCGGATTGAGAAACGAAATCGCGGTGGCATCCGACAGCGGGATATAAACCGCTGCGGCAAACATTAGCGTGACGCCACCCCAACCAAGTGCCGAGCGGCCGATGTGAATCTTCAGGTTCGGCTTGGTTAGCTTTGGTCTAAGAACAATTGCCAGCGATGATATGGCCAAGAACGCGAACAAAAAGCGCCCCTGACTGACCTGTAACGGATGCAACGCAGGCCCCAAGGTTCCGGACCCCACGACCTTGGCCATGAACATCGATCCGGCTGCAAAAGCCGATGCGCAAAGCGTCAGCACTGCAGCTAGCAAGGGGTTATGAACGGGTTTCATCTGATGTTTGTCAGGTCTCACCGATCATTCAGCAACCCCGAAAGCGACAAAAGCCTTGGCGAGGCTTGGATAATCGTCTAAAGCCGCCCTGATGATCACCAAGACCACATACACAAGCCTCCGACGTCGACGCCGTAGCGTCTGACGCCGTTTTTGCGTGATCACCTGCCCTTAGGGCACCAAAACCCATCCAATCCATGTTGACTTGACCCAAGGCATATTGCCTAAAGGGCCTTTAAATTTCAGGAGACCGGCCATGATCCCGTCCGTTTTGCCAACCTATGCCCGTGCACCGCTGAGCTTCGTCAAAGGCGAAGGCAGCTGGTTGATCGAAGCAGATGGCCGACGTTTTCTGGACATGGGGTCCGGTATCGCGGTGAATGCGCTGGGCCATGCCCATCCCAAACTGGTTGAAGCGTTGACCGAACAGGCTGGTGCGCTGTGGCATACGTCGAACCTCTATAATATTCCGCAGCAAGAAGCTTTGGCCGATAAGATCGTCGAAGAAACCTTTGCCGATACGTGCTTTTTCACCAATTCAGGCACCGAATGCGCTGAGCTTGCCGTGAAAATGGCGCGGAAATATTGGTTTGAAAAAGGCCAGCCCGAGCGCACTGAAATCATCGCCTTCGAAGGCTCGTTTCACGGTCGATCGTCGGCTGGTATCGCAGCGGCTGGCGGTGAAAAGCTGACCAAAGGTTTCGGCCCTCTTCTACCGGGGTTCAAGCAACTGACATGGGGTGACATCGCCGCTGTTAACGATGCGATTGACGAAAACACAGCGGCGGTCATCGTTGAGCCGGTTCAAGGCGAAGGCGGTATCCGCCCTATGGCGGACGAGGACCTAATGGAACTGCGTGGCATCTGTGATCGCAACGGCATCCTGCTGATCCTTGACGAAGTCCAATGCGGCGTAGGCAGAACCGGCAAGCTATTTGCCCATGAATGGGCAGGCATCGCGCCAGACATTATGATGATCGCCAAAGGCATCGGCGGCGGCTTCCCCCTCGGCGTTGTTGCGGCCACCGAAGACGCAGCCTCTGGCATGGTGGCGGGCACCCACGGGTCGACCTATGGCGGCAACCCTCTCGCCTGTGCGGTTGGTCTTGCGGTGATGAACGAAGTCTCCAACCCAGAGTTCCTCGAAGAGGTCCGCCGTAAATCCGGCCTGCTTCGCCAAAAGCTCGAAGGTCTTGTTGCCTCTCACCCCGATGTCTTCGAAGAAGCACGCGGCACGGGTCTTATGATGGGGCTCAAATGCAAGGCTACCAATATGGACGTAGTAAACGCAGGCTATGAAAACGAAATCCTGACCGTTCCTGCAGCTGATAACGTGGTGCGCTTCCTTCCGCCACTCAACCTAACTGATGACGAAATCACCGAAGCCGTTGCGCGCCTCGACAAGGCCGCCGCTCAGGTTACCTCCTGATTTCATCTTTCAATAAATACTCCGGGGGTCAGGGGGTTGGCCCCCGGGGCTTTCAGAAAGCGAAACGAACATGAACCATTTTCTAGATATCCATAAAACCGACCCTGCCGATCTGCGGTCGATCATCGATCAGGCCCAAGCGACCAAAAAGGCACGCAAAGGTCTCCCAAAAGCAGCCCTTGATCAGGACCTCCCGCTTGACGGTCGCATGGTTGCGTTGATCTTCGAAAAGCCGTCGACACGTACACGGGTGTCGTTTGATGTCGGCGTGCGCCAGATGGGCGGCCAGACGATGGTCCTGTCCGGTCAGGACATGCAGCTTGGTCACGGTGAAACCATTGGCGACACAGCCCGCGTTCTGTCGCGCTATGTGGATATGATCATGATCAGGACTTTCGACGAAAGCGTGCTGCTTGAGCTTGCTGAATTCGCAGACGTCCCTGTGATCAACGGCCTGACCGACCGCACCCACCCCTGCCAGATCATGGCCGACGTGATGACCTACGAAGAACATCGCGGCCCGATTGCAGGCAAAAAGGTTGTCTGGACCGGTGACGGCAACAACGTCTGCGCCAGCTTCCTGCATGCGGCTGGGCAGTTTGGCTTTGATATGGTCTTCACGGGCCCGCAACAGCTCGACCCCGAAGACGAATTTGTCGGACTGGCCCGATCAAAAGGCGTCAGTGTCAGCATCGAACGCGACGCCAAAAAGGCTGTCCAAGGCGCCGATCTGGTTGTGACCGATACATGGGTCTCGATGCACGACGCACAATCCACTCGGGAACGTCGCCACAACATGCTGCGCCCCTACCAAGTGAACGAAGAACTGATGTCCTACGCCAAAGACGACGCCTTGTTCATGCATTGCCTTCCAGCACACCGCGACGAAGAAGCCTCGACAGCTGTGATGGATGGCAAGCATTCGGTGATCTTCGACGAAGCGGAAAACCGTCTCCACGCGCAAAAAGCTATCATGCGCTGGTGCGCCGGTGGGTAAGCCAATAGCCAAACACTTCAAACGAAAACGCCGCCCCGATTGGAGCGGCGTTTTTTTGTTATGCGGTTTGTTTACGCGACAGCGTTCAGGATCAGGAAGATACCGCCCGACAGAAGCGCCGCTGCCGGAACCGTGATCACCCATGCTGCGATAATGGTCATGAAGTGATTGCGGCGCACAAGCTTGCGACGGCGGCGTTCGGTCGGGGCGATTGCGTTTTCGTCCCGCTTGGCCAGCGAATACTTGCGTGCGCGGCGGCCGTGATACCATTCGCGGAAGAAGCCAACACCAAAGACACCACCAACGGCGATATGGGTCGAGCTTACAGGAAGACCCAGCCACGACGCTACAATTACAGTGATCGCAGCTGACAGGGCCACACAATACGCCCGCATCGGGTTCAGCTTGGTGATCTGGCTGCCAACCATGCGGATCAGTTTCGGCCCGAACAGCACCAGACCAAACGAGATACCGAACGCTCCGATGACCATGACCCATGTAGGGATCGCTACTTTGGACGCAAAGTCCCCGAACTCGGTCGCGTGCACGATGGCCGCCAGAGGACCAACAGCGTTCGCCACATCGTTTGCACCATGCGCGAACGACAGCAAAGCAGCCGAGAAGACCAGAGGAATGCCGAACAGGACCTTCAACGATTTGTTGCGGTTCTCAAGACCTTCGGACTGACGACGGATCATCGGTTTCGTGATGAAATAGGTCACGGCACCAACAGCGACGCCGATCAAAAGCGCGGTTTGGATGTCGATCTTGATGATCCGCTTCAGACCTTTCAACGCGAGGTATGCTGAGAACGCCGTTGCCATAATCGCAATCAGAACCGGCACCCAGCGGCGTGCAGCGGCTAGCTTGTCTTCGCGGTAGATGATGCGCCACTTGATGAACGCCAAGAACAGCGCGGCAATTGCACCGCCCAAGACTGGCGAAATCACCCAGCTTGCTGCGATTTTGCCCATTGTTGGCCAGTTCACAGCAGCAAACCCAGCTGCCGCAATGCCTGCGCCCATAACACCGCCTACGACCGAGTGTGTGGTCGAAACAGGTGCGCCGACCCAAGTGGCAAGGTTTACCCAAAGCGCCGAGCTGATCAGCGCGGCCATCATTGCCCAGATGAATACCCGCGTTTCGGCAATACCGGCAGGGTCGATAATGCCCTTTGAAATGGTCGATACAACGTCGCCACCCGCCAAAAGCGCACCGGCGCTTTCAAAGATCGCGGCAATGGCGATTGCACCGCCCATGGTCAGAGCGTTAGCACCAACTGCAGGACCCATATTGTTGGCAACATCGTTCGCGCCGATGTTGATCGCCATATAGGCGCCAAAGCCTGCGGCTGCGACGACGATCAGGCTTGAAGAAGACTGCCCCAAAAACAGCGCAACACCCAGTGCCGCAAACACGATAAATGCTAGCGCTATCCCTGGCGCAACCATTGGCCGTGAAACATAGGCTGTTGCCTGCTCGATATGGGAAAAACGACCTAAGTCGCGGTCAAGGGTTTCCCAGTGTTTTGGATCATCTGAATTCGACATTCTAAGTCCCCAAGAAATTCAAGCGCTGGCTAGCCGAGAATGACGATTCACTCAATTGGTTTTTTGCTCTAATGGGACATTATCTGACTGTCGCTGTTATCTCATCACTAATGTAGTGCGACCAACATTTTCTTCAGCCCGGGTTCCCGCACCAATTTAGCTGCTTTTTTGGGCGAGGCCCACATAAGTTTGCGCTGACGGTACTCAGGAAATTTCTTTTTCATTTCCTCGACTTTCAGGCGGAACACGACCACGTTGATCGGAATTTGCCTACCTTTGCTTAGGTCTTTTTCGTAGCTGTAGGTCCCAATCGGCTTTTTTTCGACCCTTGCTGCGGCAACTCCGGCTTCTTCCCACGCTTCGACTGTTGCTGCTTGGCTGTCGGACAACCCCTCCATCTGCCAGCCTTTGGGTATGATCCAGCGCTGTGTGCCGCGGCTGGTGATCAAAAGAACTTCGCGTTTGCCATTTTTCTTGCGCGTACAGATCGCGCCGACCTGCGTAGCCTTGCGCGCAGTTGCTTTCCCGACTTTCGTCGGCTTTAAGAATTTTCGCCCGAGTTTCGACAATTTGTGCCTGCCCATTTTTTCGTCGATTCTATCGAGAAATCCAACATTTGCAAATTTTCACTTATTTTCGTGGTTTTGCGCGCAGTGTCGGGTCGGCGATTGTCGGGTCTTCGGGCCATGGATGTTTGGGATAACGGCCGCGCATATCTTTGCGCACGTCTGAATAAGAGCTTGCCCAAAAACCTGGAATATCAAGGGTCGTTTGAACCGGTCGCTGGGCTGGCGATAAAAGCGTTACGCGCAAGGGGGTAGACCCGACCATCGGGTGGGTTTTCTGCCCGAACATTTCTTGCAGCCGTAGTTTGATTTCGGGATGTTCCCCCGAATAGTCAATCGGGATCTGCCGCCCGATCGGCGTGGTGAAATGAGCAGGCGCTGCTTTGTCCAGCGCTTGCAACTGGTTCCAGTCAAGCATCGCCCGAAGCGCGTTCAGCAGATCGAATTTCTTCCACTGATCTGCAGTGGCCACCCCGCCCAGATGCGGAAGAAGCCAGCTTTCCAGATCATCCATCAGCGCGTCTTGCGACATGTCAGGAAGATCGTGTTGGTCGGCAACCAGCTTTACCCGCGCAACGAACCTATGCGCGGCCCCTGACAGGTTTATTTCAAGGGCGCGCACGCCATCCAGCATGGCGGCGGCGATTTTATCTGCAGGCGCGTCTTTCCATATCCGGTCGTCCAGAGTGATCGCGCCCAGCATTTCCTGTCGCCGCGCGATAACGCGCCGGTCGCGTTTGGACCAATTGCAAACGTCCACCCATTCGATCTGATCTTCGAACAGGTTGCGGACTTCGGCTTCGCTTATGGCGACCGCCTGTCTGATCCGCGCTTCGCGGGGGTTGCCGTCAAGATCGGTGGCGACAATCAACCGCTCACCAGCTAACAGATCAGCATCAGGAAGCACCGCCCCTTTACCACCGCTGAGGATATAGCGCGGGACATCGCCCTTGCGGCGAAGCCCGATGCGGTCGGGATAGGCCAGCGCGGCCATCTCTGCGGGCGAGTGTCGGTTGTCAGACTGAACCAGCCTAGCTAACCGAGACGCTCCCCCCCGAATTCTTTGAACAGCGCCCATGTTAACGGTGAAGGGGCGTTCGGACTGGAACTTCTTTGGGTTGGCAAGCGCTTCCAGCCGCAGTGACAAATCAACAGGTGCGCCCCTAGCCAACGGATCGCGATCTGCAAGCAAGGCTGCAAGGGGTGCTGCAGATTTTCCGGACACCGCCAGCATATGCGCCAATCGGGGGTGTAAGGGCAGGGCGGCTAGGGTTTTGCCGTGATCAGTGATCCTGTCGTTTGCATCCAGTGCGCCTAGCATTCCTAACAAAGCTTGTGCCTCGGCAAAACTGCCGGCGTTAGGTTGGGTCATCAGTTTTAGGTCTTCGGGCTTTGCCCCCCACAAGGCCAGCTCTAGCGCCAAACCGGTCAGATCAGCCGCTTCGATTTCGGCTGGCGGAAAGGCCGCTAGCGCGCCTTCCTCTCCCTTGGTCCACAGCCGATAGCACCAACCATCCGCCACCCGTCCGGCACGTCCTGTGCGCTGGGTCGCTTCCGCGCGGGTCACTTTTTCGGTGACAAGCCGCGCCATCCCTGATCCCGGATCAAACCGAGACCGCCTAGACCGCCCCGCATCCACCACAACCCGCACGTCCTGAATGGTAAGCGATGTTTCAGCGATGGACGTCGCCAGAACGATCTTGCGCCCTGTTTCAGCGGGCCGGATCGCCGCCCGTTGCGCTTTGAAATCCATCGCCCCGAAAAGCGTATGCAGATGGACGCCTGCTGGCAGCTTGCCTTTCAACGCCCCTTCAACCCGCCGGATTTCCCCTTCACCGGGAAGGAACACCAGAACGCCTCCGTCAGTCTGGGCTAGGGCATCCAGAACCAGAGACGCCGTCGCCAGTTCTAGCCGCACTTTGGGACCGAGGGGTTTTTCAAGCCAGCGAACCTCAACCGGAAAGGCGCGCCCCTCAGATGTGATAACAGGCGCGTCACCCATCAGCTTGGCGACAGGTTCAGCATCCAAGGTTGCCGACATCGCCAACAATATCAGATCGTCCCGCAGCGCATCCACGATTTCTAGTGCCAGCGCCAGACCAAAATCGGCGTTCAGACTGCGTTCGTGGAATTCGTCAAAGATAACCGCGCCGATCCCCGATAGCTCGGGGTCGGACTGGATCATTCGGGTCAGGATGCCTTCGGTGACAACCTCGACCCGCGTAGATTTGGAAACCTTGCTTTCGCCCCTGATCCGATAGCCGACAGTTTGTCCAACAGTTTCGCCCAAGGTATCCGCCATCCGTTCCGCAGCAGCCCGTGCAGCCAAGCGTCTGGGCTCAAGCATCAGGATCTTTCCGCCTGTCAGCCCAGCTTCAAGCATCGCCAGCGGCACCACGGTGGTCTTACCGGCCCCCGGAGGCGCCTGAAGCACGGCCCGTTTGCGCGCCCGCAAAGCGTCAATCAGCGAGGGGATGGCCTCGTTAATGGGAAGGTTGGGCGTCATGCAGCGGTTATCGGGGAAAAGCGGTAACGGGTCCAGTAGGGCGGGCAACAGGGTGTGGCGATTGTGGCCCGCGACGCACCAACCCCTTGCTTTCCCCCATGTAAACCATGCAAAACGCCTCTCAAAGGAAAGGCGCGCCCGTATGAATACCTCTGAGCTTGCTGAAAAGATAGTGAACCGCGACCGCCGTGCATTGTCGCGTGCGATTACGCTGGTTGAATCCAGCCGCGAGGATCATCGCGCGACAGCGTCAGAGCTTCTCGACCAGCTGCGTGGTAAAAGCAACAAAGCGATCCGTATCGGTCTTTCGGGGACGCCCGGTGTTGGTAAATCCACATTTATTGAAAGCTTTGGAACACTGCTCACCGGTCAGGGGCTTCGCGTTGCTGTTTTGGCGGTTGATCCAAGCTCGGCCCGTTCTGGCGGGTCTATCCTAGGCGACAAAACCCGCATGGACCGCTTGTCGCGCGACAAGAACGCGTTCATCCGCCCCAGCCCGTCGCAATCGCATCTTGGTGGCGTTGCACGCCGCACCCGCGAGGCGATTGAACTTTGCGAAGCGGCTGGCTTTGATGTCGTCCTGATCGAAACCGTCGGTGTCGGCCAGTCCGAAACCGTCGTGGCCGAAATGTCGGACCTGTTCATCCTACTGATGGCCCCCGCTGGCGGTGACGAGCTTCAAGGCGTCAAGCGCGGCATCATGGAAATGGCCGATATGATCCTCGTGAACAAAGCCGATGGCGATCTAAAACCCACCGCGGTCCGCACCTGTTCGGACTATGCCGGAGCGCTGCGTTTGCTAAGAAAACGCCCGCAGGACCCCGACGGATTTCCTAAAGCTGTCACAGTTTCCGCGCTGGAAGAACAAGGCTTGCAGGACGCATGGACCCAGATGACCGAGCTAACAGAATGGCGCAAAGAACAAGGCCATTTCGACAGCCGCCGAGCCGCCCAACAACGCTATTGGTTCGAAGCAGAGGTCCGTCAGGCGTTGCTTGCACAGCTAGAGCAGGGCAAAGCGAAGGATCGCATGACCGATCTCGGTGCGCAGGTTTCCAAAGGTGAGTTGAGCGTGTCAAAAGCGGCGGCTGAGATGTTGGATGGGTTGAAGCGGTAGCGTTCTGCATCCAACGCGGGTTGAACCGTAGGTTTGGATTCAGAAGTGTGCACGCTGAATCCCTAGTCGTACTCCTAATTTAATCGCAGAGAAGTGCTGCTCCGACAATTTCTGCGCATTGTGCTAGTGTCGGGTAATAGCGCGATCAAAGCGCGACTTCCCGAAAGCCATCAACAAAGGAGTGCGGCCTGATGACGAAAAGCAAGGGGCAATCGCTACTCGAAAATGCGTACAAGCTGGCAACTCCACAGGACAACCAAGCCCATTATGACGAGTTTGCCGAAACCTATGACCATAAATTTGCGAATGCATTGGGATGGGAGTATCCAAATGCTATCGCAGCCGTCTATCGGGAACATGCGGCCGAGGCTGATCTTCCAATTGCCGACATTGGTTGCGGAACCGGTTTGGTGGCCGAAGCCTTAAGCTGCAAGCTTGATCAAATCGATGGTATCGACATCTCAGAAGAGATGCTGGTTCAGGCACGAAATAAATCGCTGTATCGCAAAACAATTCATGCCGATTTGATGGATGATCTTGCACCGATCAAAAATGATTACGGCGCTGTCGTGTCCGCTGGAACCTTCACGTCGGGACACCTAGGCCCCGAGCCTCTGGAACCGTTGCTAGACATCGCACGGCCTGGTGGTCTTTTCGTTATTGGTGTGAATCTGAATTTTTACGTGAAGGCGGGTTTTGACCCGGTATTGCGTGACCTTGAAGCTCGTGGTGCTCTCACAGAGCTCACAGTGATTGAGGTTCCCATGTACAATCGGGTTGGTCATGATCACTCGTCTGACAAGGCTTATGCGGTCTGCTACAGAAAGCGCGCGACCCCCTAGGCCGGGACAGGGTTTAGCTGGGTCAGCTAGCGTTCTTCCCGTGACGCGCTACCCCATCCAACGCAGCTTTGGTCTGCCTGATCAATCCGCAGAAGTTCTACTGCCGCATGTCCTTCCAGCGGCGCAGAAGCCAGTACCATTGGTCGGGTTTATCCAGAATTCGCGCAGAAAGGTTATCGTTGAACTCTTGCGTCATGGTCCGTGGATCTGAGGGTTCGATAGGGGCTTCGAACTCGACATCTATATCGCTGCTGTCGTCTCGCCTCGTGCCGAAAACCGGCATTAGGGGAACGTCATATTTCAGCGCCAGACGCGCAGCGGCGACCGAGGTAAGCGCGTCGAAACCCAGAAATGGCATCATTTCTCCGTCTACGGTTTTTTCGTCCAGCAGGATCGCAACGAACCCACCCGCGCGCAGGTGGCGGATCATGGCCGTCGTGCCTTTGCGCCCTGTGGTCAGAGCAGGCTTGCCGCCCTGTTCGATCCCGCGCTTGAGCAATCGTTGGTAGTGTCTGTTGCTCTGACGTCGGTAGACTCCGGCGGTTTCCATGCCTCGGTGTTTCAACACCGCGCGCACGGCCTCCCACTGACCAAAATGCCCTGAGACAAGAATAGCGCCTTTCCCTTCGGCGCGTGCCTTTTCCAATACCGCAAGCCCGGGTCCGGTGATGTGGAACTTTTCCTGTCGAGCCTGAAACTCGGTATTGTGGAAAACTTCAAACAGGGTGCGCCCCATGTTCTGACCCATCTTGCGACTAAGCTTTAATCGCTCAGTACGAGGCATATCAGGGTAGATGCGTAAAATTTCCCGATTAAACCGACGTCGGGCAATCGGTATCCAGCGCATCGTCCAACCAAACACGTTCCCAAGTTTACGCGCCCGCACATCAAACCCGCGCCATTTTGAATATGTCAGCGCGGACCACAAAGGGATGTAACGAAGATGTTGCCAGATATACTTGGCAGGACGAGTAAGCATCCGCCCTTTATGAGGGCGTTTGCAGGTAAGTCCACCGGTAAATGGAGCTATGTGCGGGATGTGCCGTCGGGTCGGCTACTGAGCAGGGTTAGGAGAAGGACCGGATGGGTGGATTTGTAGAGAGGGTCGGCTTAGAGTTTAGAAGGACGGGTGCTGCAATGTTCACGGTCGACAGCCATCATTATTTCATGACTTGTCTCCTGCAATCGGGCCGAGCCCAGATAATACAAAACCCTACTAAATCGAATTCCTGCTTGTTATTGTCCGTTCGATGACTAAAGAAAATCGACTGGCCGTTGACAAATTATTGCGAGGCATTTCGACGGACCACGTCGAAACGGTCCGTGATGCGTGGCGGGAAATATTGGAAGGCGGACCGGCTTATGTGCCTCAAATTGAAGTCAAACTTCGTTCTTCGGCATGGGTAGAAAACCCGCGCGGACCATTGTCCAAATACTTCGGCGTATTACTCGCTCTGCTTGATGAATTGGATAAGTCGGTATTTAGAAAGGAAGTCACGAGGCTTCGAAGGAGCAAGTTGCATCCCATGCATTCCAAGACCTTGGGTGTCCTTTCGCAGCGTATTTCTGAGCAGCCTTCGGTATATCTTTCCGATGGTGCGCCAGTATTTGTAGCCTCTGACATATTCGATCAAACAGTTGTGGTTCGAAAGATTGAAAAGTGGAGCATGACAAGAGGTCTTTCACTCAAAAGTGTGACCCGCATCGATGTTATAGCGAGCCGCCCGGAGCTTGCCTATCTTGGTCTGTATAATCTGTTTTTATCGGGAATCGTTTTGACATGGCCATCAAGCTCAAGCAGAGGATTGAGGCTGTGGTGGTCGAGTCTCAAAGCAGAGGTGACCTTTTACCATGAAGTCGGGCACCATGTGTGCGGGCATATCGAGGGTGGACAAGTGGATGAACAAGAAAAGGAAGCCAATGATTATGCGCGGTTAATGATCCGCAGATCAAGGCCACTTCTTACGTTGATTGGCCGGCTTCTTTTTTGGCCATTCAAGTCGCTGCTGAAGCGCGTTACAAACACCGCAAGCCGCAACACAGTTGGAGACGCTTAACCAACGGAGCTTGCCATCAACGGACATTCGTGGTGGCACAGTAGTCGTCCGCTCTATCCCGCAATACCGCTCTCTCCAGCCCCCACAGCGCACCCAGCCTCCCCCCATTCCCCCACGTCGCGCAATAAAATTACCTGCGACGGGCTGACACACCTATTTCAATCGGCTATAGCTAGGGCGACTCATGACCAAGAGGTGTGCTTGATGCGAAACTGGATCCCAATTTATCTCGGTTGATACCGCGGTCCAGTGAGGGCTGTGCTATCAGTCCGAAATCAAGTCTTTCCCAATTTCTAAAAATCTCCGCCTGAAAAGGGCTTTGTCATGTTCCGTTTTTTTGAAAATCTCGTTGATCCGTTCCAGAAGTTTCGTGAGGAGACGCCTCCTGCGAAGTTGTGGCCTTATGTGAAATCGCATTACGGCCCCTACTACAAATGGATGGTTTGGATGGCCATCATGGGGGCGACCGTTGCCTTCATCGAAACTGGTCTGATCTTCTATTCCGGTCGCGTTATCGACCTGATGGAGATTACTGGTCCCGAAAGTTTTTGGTCCGTGAACGGGTTAGAGCTGTTGCTGGCGGCGCTGTTTATTTTGCTGCTAAGGCCCACGATCATCGGCATCAGCCACCTGTTCATGGAACAGACTTTGGTGTCGAACCTGCATGATCAGGTTCGCTACCGCGCGCATAAGCACATGCTTGGGCAATCTGCGAATTTCTTTCAGAACGACTTTGCCGGTCGTCTGTCGAACCGTGTGATGCAGCTAGGGCAGGCGGTCGAAGACGGCACCTATATGGTGTTCGAGGCGATCTGGTATGCCACGGCTTATGTCGTCGGTGCGATGATCATCCTAAGCCAGACGGACTGGCGTTTGACGGTGCCTCTGGCGATATGGGTTGTTCTTTATGGCATCTACACGATCCACATGGCTGTCCGCGTGTCCAAAGCGTCCGAGAAATGGTCCGACGCGCGGTCGTTGCTAACGGGGCGGATCGTGGATGCTTATGCCAACATCGAAACGGTCAAGCTGTTCTCGGCTGGCGACCGCGAAGAAAGCTATGTCCTTAACGCGCTCAAGCGTCACCGGTTCCGTTTGCAGCGGTTCCTGCGTTTGATGACGGAAATGTCCTTTCTGCTGAACATCCTGAACGGCATCCTGATAACGGGTATGCTTGGCCCTGCGGTGTGGCTTTGGACCCAAGGCGTTGTCTCAGCGGGCGAGGTTGCCGCCGCGTCTGCCCTGACCATCCGTTTGAACGGCATGTCGGGCTGGATCATGTGGGTGACGATCCGGTTGTTTGAGCACGCGGGCGTCATCAAAGAAGGTCTGCGTTCGGTCGCTGTTCCCCATGAAGTGACGGATGTAAAAGATGCGTCCAAGCTTGCGTTCGACAAAGGCCAGATCGAGTTTCGCAACGTGTCGCACCACTATGGCAAGGGCTATGGCGGTCTGGATGGCGTGAACCTGAAAATCGAACCGGGCCAAAAGGTCGGACTGGTTGGGCGATCCGGTGCTGGTAAATCGAGCCTTGTGAACCTGTTGCTACGGTTCCGCGATACCGAACAGGGGCAAATCCTGATCGATGGTCAAGACGTGGCGCAGGTCACACAAGACAGCCTTCGTAGCCACATCGGCATGGTGTCTCAGGACAATTCTTTGCTGCACCGATCGGTACGGGCGAACATTATGTTCGGCAAGCCGAGTGCGACCGAGGCCGATATGATCGCCGCCTCTGAACGTGCCGAAGCGCATGCGTTCATCGGTGATCTGGAAGACCCGAAAGGGCGCACGGGATACGATGCGCATGTTGGTGAACGAGGCGTAAAGCTGTCCGGTGGTCAACGCCAGCGGATTGCTTTGTCTCGGGTTGTTCTGAAAGACGCGCCGATCCTTGTTCTGGATGAGGCGACCTCGGCTTTGGATAGTGAGGTTGAGGCCACCATCCTCAACACGCTTTACGGCGTGATGGAGGGCAAGACCGTGATCGCCATTGCGCACCGTCTGTCGACCATTGCACGGATGGACCGGATCGTGGTGATGGATCAGGGCCGCGTTCTGGAAGACGGTAGCCACGACGAACTGCTGGCCAAGGGCGGGATCTATTCCGAGCTTTGGTCGATGCAGTCGGGCGGATTCTTGGGGTGAAAGGAAAAAGCAGATGACAGCCTTTGAACAAAATCCGGTACTGATCGGGGATCGCATTCGTCTTGATCCGATGAAAGAGTCTGACCGCGTAGGCTTGTTTGCTCAGGCCAGCGACCCCGAGGTTTGGGTCCAACACCCATCGCCATTGCGCTATCAGCGCGCGGTGTTTGATCCGTATTTCGATTTTTTGTTGGGGGCAGGGGGCACCTTGGTCGCACGGGACGTCGAAACGGGAAAGATTATTGGATGTTCTCGGTTCTACGACGTTCCGGAACACCCGGGCGAATGGGGGATCGGGTTCACCTTTTTGGGCAGGGCTTTTTGGGGTGGTCAGTGGAACCGCGAAATGAAGCATCTGATGGTACGTCATATTCTGGCGACAGAAGATCGCGTCTGGTTCCATATTGGGCCAGATAACCTACGGTCCCAAATTGCGACGACTCGAATTGGGGCGCAGTTTTCCTATGACGGAACGCTGACCTCAAACGGTATAGTAACCGAGATGAAGTGCTACACCCTGACCGCCGATGATTGGCTTGGCTCCACAGGTTTGGCACTATAAGCGAACGCTGCCCCAACGCCCTATTAACGGGTGGTGGGGCATCTTTCCCTAGCGCGCAATCGTGATGCGGACCCAAAGCTAGCGAAAGCTTGGATGCAGAGGGTCCGGACAGATACCTGAAGGTGGGGATAATCATCCCTTTTGGCTTCAAAACCACGACCAAACGGCGGGCCCGCCACCCTTTACGATTAGACATAGATGAACCCCTGCCGAACAAGGTTCGAGCGGGGCAAACCCTGTGGATTACGCCTTTTGGGGAATGATCTGCTGGATGATGCCCGCAAGTACGAGGTAGATCGACGTCGCAACCAAGCCCCAATGCGCCCAGCTTTGCGGATCAAAGTCGACCCATGCTGCCCATCCCGCGAAAATAACCCACGCCAGTGCAATCGGCAGGCTGAGTGTCCGCCACCGTTTGGTGCGTGAAGGGTGGATAAACTTGAGCGGCAGGAACATGGCGACTGCCAATGCGATCACAATTCCAAGTATGACCCAGAAGTTCGGTTCGATCGCGAATAGAACGATGACGACCATGTTCCAGCATCCAGGGAAGCCAAGGAACGAGTTGTCTTCGGTCTTCATCGTCGTGATCGCATAGTAAAGCGCCGACGCAAAGGTGATCACGATGATCACAATCCAACCCGTCCAACCGGGCAACAGGCCCGATTTGAACAGCGCATAGGCAGGGACAAACACATAGGTCAGATAATCGATGATCAGATCAAGCAGGACGCCATCAAACAAGGGGGCGTTCTTTTTGACGTGATATTTTCGTGCCAAAGGCCCGTCGATACCGTCTACAGCGAAGGCCACAACGAGCCAGAGAAACATGAGGCTCCAATTCTCATCTACAGCCGCCAGCATCGCCAACATGGCGAAAACTGCTCCGGTCGCAGTGAGGAAATGAACCATTAAAGCGCGAAATTCGATTGTCATCCGCCCCTCATGAAGCAATTCGACCCGCAGCGCAATAAAATCAAGCGCGAGGGTGTGCCTTTGCGTAAACTTCCATCAAGCGGGCGTTGTCGACAGCCGTGTAGGCTTGGGTTGTGGACAGCGATGCGTGGCCCAAAAGCTCTTGAATTGCGCGCAGGTCGCCGCCGGCTGATAGAAGGTGTGTTGCAAAGCTGTGACGCATCGCGTGGGGGGTGGCCGATGCCGGAAGACCAAGCTGAAGACGGGTCTGTTCGGTGACTTTCTGGATGATACGGGGGTTTAGCACACCACCGCGTTTGCCCCTGAAAATGGGGTGCTCATCTTCCAGCGGAAAGGGGCATTGCTTGACGTACTCACTGACCGCATCCCTTGCTGCGGGAAGAACTGGAACCAAACGTTCCTTGTCACCCTTGCCCTTGATCCGGACAACGTCGCCTAGCGGGATATCTTTACCCAACAGCCCAAGCGCCTCGGATATCCGCAATCCGCATCCGTAAAGAAGCGTGATGACTGCGGTATCCCGTGCCGAGACCCAAGGCTCGGATGATTGCATTTCAACCGTTTCCAGCACCTTTTTGGCGGCATCTTCGGTTAATGGGCGGGGCAGTTTGTTGGTAAACTTCGGTGCACGGGTTGAAAGCACAGCGGTTGGTTCGAACCCTTCGCGCGGGGCCAGCCAGCGATAGAACGTCTTCACGGCCGACAGTGCCCGCGCCAGTGAACGCGCCGACGTTCCGCGCATCCGTTCGCCCGCCATCCAAGCCCGCATATCGGTCACAGTGATCCGCGCAAGCGGCTTTAACCCTTGGGGTTCGCCCTTGTGGGTCGTCATAAAACTGACGAACCCAAGAACGTCTTGCTGATAAGCTTTGAGGGTATTCTCCGATGCCCCCTTAAGCGCTTTTTCAGATGCAAGCCAATCCTGCATCCGATCCTGCGCGGCAGGGGAAATCAGGCTCATGACAGCCAGCGGTGTATCATCCGTTCGAAAACGCCAGCGAAAAAGCCCAACAGGTCCGTGCCTTGCTGCGGGTTGAACTGATGCGGGTCTTCAGCCCCCATCACCAACATGCCCGGCAAACGGCCTTCACCCAAGTTCAGCTTTAGACAGGCTTCGGACCGGATATGTCCGGCTGCGTCCCCGTAAATCTCTTCGCGACCTTCGCTGATCTGGCGAAGCGTGACCTGACGGATCGTGGTGTTGCGGCCTTTGTTCAGATAGTCGTCGATAAACCCCGGCTCTGAAACACTAAGGATATTGCCCATCTGCTGAACTGCATCCGATGTTTCGGTCTGGGCGGTTTCCAGCACCAGACGCATCGCATCAACGCGCAGGATATCGGCAACCTCGGATCCAAGATCCTTGAGGAACGATTCAAAATCCGTTGGGTCAAGCAATCGCAATGCCGCCCTGTGGATTTGATTGGTGCCTGCAAGGTTTTCGTAGGCGGCGGCGATCACGCTGCGATGGGTTGTCTCTAACCGACCAAGTCGCGCTTCCAGCCGGTTCATGGCGATGCCACGCAGGTCGACAATGTTGTCGCCCATAACCTTTTCGTTCGCGCGAACGAGCGCGGACATAACGTCCTGATCTTCTAGAATAGTGTTGGGCTCCGCGAGTATTTTCTCACGTAGCACCTCTTCGAGCTCTGCGGTGCTGCTCATTCCTGCCTCGGATATGTTTGTTTTTGTTTTTCTGCCTTATAACACGCAATTCGCCGATTTTCCCAACGATTTTTGTGACCGTTGTGCCGAACCGACTGATTTTCCCCACAAAATGTTGCTTCCCTAGGCTCAAATTCTCGCCCCAATTTGTTTCTAATCTAAAGCGAATGAGCAAATGCGCGAACATTGTTCGGAAATAAGAAACAAAGATCGGGGCAGTTATGAATTTTGAATCTATGAGCGAATTTCTCGCAGTATTGTCAGAGTCATTGGCAGGACCAGCCAGCCGCCTATGGCCGGTTTACCTGTTCGTTACAGTAATCATCGCGCTTGTTATTCACAGCGTTCGAAAAGTCGAAACGCCGTTTCTTGAATGGTTGGTGCCAAAATCGATCTACTTTCATGCCTCGCATATAGTCGATTTGAAAATCTTCTTCGTGAACCGCGCGATTGCTATGCTTGGCCTGTTCAACATGGTCTTCATCAGCGCATTCATAGCAACAACGTTGCCCGACCTGATCGGATCGGGCGCTGTATTCGCGGGTGAAATGCTTTTGTTGAAAGCGGTTTTGCTGCTGATCGCCAGTGACCTGTCGGTCTACATCGTCCACCGCTTTCACCACGAAAACCGCATCTTCTGGCCGTTCCACGCGCTGCATCATTCGGCCGAGGTGATGACCCCCATCACTGTTTATCGCAAGCACCCGATTTATGATGTCGTTGGCAGCGTTGTGCGTGCGGTTCTGATGGGCGGTATCCAAGGCATCATGATCGCCCTGTTTGCAGATGGCGTTTCGTTCCTGACGATTGCCGGTATCAATGCCTGTTATCTGGCGTTCAATATGGCGGCGTCGAACCTGCGACACACCCATATCTGGCTAAGTTTTGGCCCTGTGCTTGAGCGCGTGTTCATCTCGCCCGCCCAGCACCAGATCCACCATTCGATTGACCCCAAGCATTTCAACAAAAACTACGGCGAAGTGCTGGCTATTTGGGATTGGATGTTTGGAACGCTCTACGTGCCATCAAGGATGGAAGCGCTTGAGTTTGGTATCGGCGATCAGGATGGCGTTCGCATCGAACAGCCCCACGATAGCCTGACCAACGCGATGCTGGTGCCGATCAAAGACAGCTGGCACCAAATTGCCAAACGTTTTGGGCTGCGCAATTCACCAACCGACAAACCGGTGCCGTTTCACAAATGAACAGAGGCTTTTCCACATACCTTGACCTGCTGCGCTTCGGCGCGGCAGTTGTCGTTTTGATGTCTCACTACGGCTACGAACGTATGTCGGGCGGTCGTTGGCTTTGGATACGCGATCTAAACCTCGGCAGTGATGCTGTGATTGTGTTCTTTGTACTGTCCGGTTTCGTCATCGCCCATGTGGCCGCACGTCCAGAAGCCGCGATGGGGCGTTCGCGTTTGATCGTTTCACGCGTCTGATATCGGTTGCCTTACCAGCCTTGCTCTTGGGGTTCGCTATCGACCGGTTTGGCGCGTCAGTCACGCCCGAGACCTACGCAGGGTGGTTCTACAACCCCCTGTCACTTGGCGAACTATTGGCTAGGGGCCTCAGTTTCACAAACGAATGGTCCGGAATGGAAACCCGCCTTGGCACCAACGGCCCGTTCTGGTCGCTGAGCTACGAGGCCGCTTACTACGCACTCTTCGCCATCGCGTTTTTCATGCGCGGTGTGCGGCGGATTGGATTGCTAGCTTTGGGCGCTTGGCTTGTTGGGGTGAACATCCTGATCCTACTGCCTGTTTGGCTGATGGGCGTTGCTTTGCACCGAATGCTTCAGGGGCAGGTTCGCCTGTCACCTAGCGCAGCCTTGGGCCTGACGATCCTACCGGTTGCGATTTATGTTTGGGCGCTGGGCTCAGATCTTCCAAGCCAGCTTTATGCGGTGACCGCTAAGATCGACGCTTCAATCGGTCTGCGGTTCTCGAACGAGCCTTTGTGGAACTATCCTCTGGGCCTGTTGGCCTGTGCGCACCTGTTTGGTGTCTCGGCCTTGTTCAAAGCCGGTCAAACGCTACCCCAAGAACCGCTGATCAAATGGCTCGCAGGGGCAAGCTTTTCGCTTTACCTGATCCACTATCCGTTGCTGCAGCTCTTATCCACGCTCCCCCTTGGCGGGATCGACGGATGGACCCGCGACGGGGTTGTTCTGGCAATCACGTTCTTAGCGTGCTTCGCCTTTGCGACCCTTTTTGAAAGACCGCTGAAACTGTGGCGCGACGTGGCGCGGGGATTAGTGCTTCCTGTGACCGCCCTTAAGCGGTCCTAATCACATCGGTGATTTTTGACCGTTGATCAGCCTGCCTCGGCGCGAGCGGCTGGCGATCCGGTGCCGATTATGTTTACTCAAGGTATGGATCAGGATTTTTTCGACGAAGGCAGCTTGATTGCGGTAATGACGACCCAGCCTCTGGACCGGACGCTGGACTATAAAGCGCCCGAAGGAGGGTGCTTTGTCGGGGCGTTTGTCGAGGTTCCACTGGGGCCGCGCAAGGTGCTGGGCGTTGTCTGGGGCAAGGGCAAAGGCGACTTTGATCTGTCGAAAATCCGTTCGGTCGTTCGGGTGCTTGATGTAGCCCCGATGCGCGAAGAGATGCGGTTGTTTCTGGAACGCGCCGCCGCCTACACGCTAACCGCGATGCCTGCGATGCTGCGGCTTGCGACCCGTGCGCCGGGGCTGGGTGATCCGCTGTCCATGCGCAAGGTTTACCGGCCGGGCGACCAGACACCAGAACGGATGACCGACGCCCGTCGACGGGTACTGGCGGTGTTCGAAGAATACGGCGGTTTGGCGTTCACGCTTCGCGAGCTGGCCGAGATGGCAGGAACGTCACCGTCCGTGATCAAAGGCATGGTCAAGCTGGGCGCAGTGGCCGAGGTCGAGACCCCTCGGGACACGCCGTTTCCGTTGTTAGACCCTGACTGGGGTGCGAAAGAGCTGACCGAGAATCAGGAAACAGCCTCGGCCGTCCTTCGGGATGCTGCAAAGAGCGGCGACTATGGAACAACGCTTCTGCGCGGTGTGACGGGGTCGGGCAAAACCGAGGTTTATTTGGAAGCCGTTGCCGAGTGTCTACGCCAAGGGCGGCAGGCGTTGGTACTGTTGCCAGAGATCGCTTTGACGGCAGAGTTCCTAGCCCGCGTTCAGGCTCGGTTTGGCGCGAAGCCTGCGGAATGGCATTCGGGCGTGACGATGACCGAGCGTCGGCGGACGTGGAAGATGGTTGGCCAAGGTGGGGCCAAAATGGTGATCGGGGCGCGGTCAGCTTTGTTTTTGCCCTATCAGGATCTGGGACTGATCATCGTCGATGAAGAACATGACACGTCCTATAAACAAGAAGACGGCGCACTATACAGTGCCCGTGATATGGCGGTGCTACGGGCATCGATCTGTGGGGCGCAGGTGGTGTTAGCCTCGGCCACGCCATCGCTTGAAAGCTGGTCGAATGCTGAAGCTGGCAAGTATCGCAAACTGGAACTGACCAGCCGGTTTGGCGAAGCCGTGATGCCCAAAATGGGCACGATTGATATGCGCGAAGAAAGCCTGCCCTCGACCCGTTGGATATCCGATGCTTTGGCGCGCAAGGTCCGCTTTAGGGTTGAAAAGGGTGAACAGGCTTTGCTTTTCATCAACCGCCGCGGCTATGCGCCGATCACCCTGTGTCGCGCCTGTGGGCATCAGATCGGCTGTGATCATTGCGACAGCCGGATGGTTGAACACCGCTTCCAAAAGCGGCTGGTCTGTCATCAGTGTGGCGAGACGAAACCTATACCGTCAGCCTGTCCGTCATGCGAGGCGGAAGATCGCTTGGCCCCCATCGGTCCCGGTGTAGAGCGGCTGGCTGAAGAGGCCTTGGCACTGTTCCCTGATGCGCGGGTAGCGACCCTGTCGTCAGACCGCTTCGGGTCAGCGCGGGCCTTGAAGGCCGAGATTGAGGCGATTGCAGCGGGCAGTTGTGACATCATAATCGGCACCCAGCTGGTGGCCAAAGGGCATAATTTCCCCCTGCTGACGCTTGTGGGGGTGATTGATGCGGACCTTGGGCTGCATGGGTCAGACCTGCGGGCGGCTGAGCGGACGTTTCAATTGATGCGTCAGGTTTCGGGTCGCGCGGGTCGGGCTGAAACCCCGGGCGAAGCGGTGATGCAGACTTATCAGCCCGACCACCCTGTGATCCGGTCGATATTGGCGGGGGACGAAGAAGGGTTCTGGAAAGCCGAAGCCGCACAACGCGAGGCAGCGGGCATGCCGCCCTATGGCCGACTGGCGGGGATCGTGCTTAGTGGGTCCGATGCCCATCAGGTGATGGAGCTGGGCATGGCCTTGGCGAGGAATGACAGGGCAGTGCGGGCCGTGGGCGCTCAGGTCTTCGGGCCTGCACCTGCGCCAATCGCACGGGTGCGCGGGCGGCATCGGGTGCGGTTGCTGGTGAAGGCGGGCAAGGGCGTGGCCCTACAGCGGGCGATCTCGGATTGGGTCGGACAGTTCCAGCTCAAGGGCGATCTGCGGCTAGCCGTGGATATTGATCCGCAGAGTTTTTATTAGTGTGAAGAAAAAGGCCGCCCGAAGGAACGGCCTTTTGATATTCGAGAAACAGGGACCGCTTAGACGATGAATTCTAAGTTGTCGAAGGTCATCCAGCTATATGCTTGGAACTCGACCCAATCCAGATCTTCAAAATTGCTGCCGAAGTATCTGGTTCCGTAGCCGCTTACCCACTGAGACGCACCGTTTGAGCCATTGACCCAACCGCCATGAATATGGATGTTGTTATGCTGGTGGTAGTGTGAGTTGTAGACAGTATCCAGATACATACCATCTTCATACATACCCCAGTGCGAGTGACCCGTGAAGTTCATCACATGGGTCGTTCCGTCATCCGCACCATTCACCGTCACATCAACATTCGCAGTTGTCACGCCACTATTGCCGTCGTCCACATTGAACACGAAGCTATCGACGACCGACTGACCCGCGTCCAGCGCCTGAACGTTGGCAGCGCCATTGCTCAGGTTGTAGGTCCAGTTGCCGTTCGCATCGACGGACATGGTGCCGTCTTCTGTGACACTGCCGGACCCGCCGGTTGCTGTTGGTGCGTCGTTCACTCCATCAACTGTGATCTCAGCCGTGTTCGCGACCGAGCCGCGGTTGCCGTCAACCACGTCATAGGCCACGGTCACGGTTGCGCTTTCGCCCACTGCGAGGTCGTTGAACTGACCAGCATCAAAGCTGAATGCACCAGTTTCGGTATCGACCGAATACGCAACACTGCGACCATCGCTTGAGGTCACGCCAACACCTGACACGTCAAGATCGTCCGCGCGTCGACGTCACTCGCGGTGGACAGAAGGTCCATTCCCACGATGCCCGCGTCTTCGTTCGTGTTCGCCGCCACAATAGCAGAGGCAGTTGGATTGTCGTTCACACCGTCGATGGTTACGGCGATGCTGTGTGAGGTGAGATTGCCCTGACCGTCATTCATCACAACCGTGATGGTTTCGGTCGCGCTTTCGCCAACTGCGAGATACTGATAAGCCGCGCCCGGATCAAAGGCGATGGCAACATTTGTGCCAGTGCCCATGCCCGACGTACCCGCCGAAGATGTGCCAGCTGTGACGCTACCGCCACCTGTCACGCTGATCGAATCTACCGACGGCGTGCCGCCGTCGAAATCCCAAGCGGTAATAGCGGCAGTGCCAGCATTGTCTTCGTCAGTTGTTAGCGTGTCATCGCCAAGGATCATCGCCGCGTTGTCGCCGTCAAGATCAAGCGTGTAGTCGCCAAACTGAAGATTTTCGAAATGCTTCAGCGTGTCGGTGCCTTCGGCATCGGTTGAGTCCGTAACAACCAATGTTCCGCCTTTGCCGCCTTCCCAAGTGAAGTTGAAGATCGATCCTTCATACGCAGCGGTGTCGTCACCGTCGTTGCCGAACAGGACGTCATCGCCCGCGCCGCCCATGACTGTGTCGTCACCGTCACCTGCGTTCACACGATCAGCGAGTGCTGACCCGATGATCGCGTCGTAACCACTTCCGCCGTTAATGCGATTTGCGGCACCTGACGTGCTCTGAACAATCACATTGTCGTCGTCGTTTCCATTAACTGGTTTTTCGACGATTGATGTCTTTTTGCCAATCGCTAAACCTTTAGCCTTTACCGGCCATATCTGGACCCGCCTATAATCGTTATAATAACGCCGAAAACAGTATCACTTTAGGGCTGCAACGTCGCCTTTTTATTGCCACAATCTGCGGGTCGTGGCCAATGGTTTTCATGTGGGCGAAATATTTCTTTAACAAAAACAATAACTAATCGATTGCGAGTGGATTTTGTTGACGCAGCGGAAGGGCGTGGCCTCGACTCCTCGACCTCTAAAGCTGAAGCGGCACGATTTATCCTTGGAAACTAGGCCAATGCGACCCGTTTTTGGTCAAGAATGTAGTCAGTAACCATAGCCCCGATCCACATGCAGAAAAGCGCCAGCCATGCGGTGCCAACAAAGATTGAACCGCCTGTGACGCCAGCGCCGATGGCGCAGCCCCCGGCGAGCATGCCGCCAAAACCCATCAGGGCAGCACCAGACATTGAGCGCCGCATGTTGGCTTCGTTTGCAAACCCTTGAAAGCGGAACTCGCGTGTTAGAAGCGAAGCGACTAGGGCACCGATTACGACACCTGGGATAAGACCGACGTCGAACTCCAGCACGGCGGAACTGTCGAGGAAGAACATCAGCGTGTGGGCCGAGGGTCCGGTGAATGTTGCGCTTTCAATTTGGACGGGGTCGAACGCCAATTGGCTAAGCGTGTAGGTCAGCACCCAGCCAACCGAGATTGCAAAGCCGACACCTGCGCCGAAGATCAAACGCTTGGGCGAGATCCGGTTTTTGTAGGACAGGAGTAACGCAAGGATGGCAAAAGCGATCCCGACGACAAGGCCGGCCCAAGTGGGTAGGTGGAAGAACGAGAGAAGGTCGAGGTTGCGACCACCGCTTGTGATCCAAATTCCCGCAAGATTATTGCGAATGGGGGCGAGCCAGCCGTTAAGGCTCATCTGTGCGACAACGGCAAAAATCAGACCCGAAACTAATGAACGCAGATTGCCGGTCGAGGCCAGCACCAGCATGCGCCCCGAACAGCCGCGCGCCATAACCATTCCTGCACCGAACATCAGACCGCCGATAATCGCGCCGGACCAACTGCCAGGGACGGCCATCATGCGTGCGTCGGCTGGATGCATCAGGCCAAGAAGGCTGGCGGTTTGAACCCAGACCACTGCTGTCGAGAATGTCAGAAGCCAAACCGAAACCGAGCCTTCCATTTTACCACGGGCGAATTCGACCGCTGCGGCGCGCAGGCAAAAGCGGGATCGTTGGGCTGAGACGCCAAAGGTAATGCCGGTGACAAGGCCAAATATGGCGGCGGTAGGGGCTTCGCCGACCCATTCGACCAAGGTTAGAATTTCCATGCATAAAGCTTTCGCTGTCTTTCTCTGCGCAACTGACACATTCCAATTGGCGCATCTTTGATTTAGATCAGCCTGCGTTGCGCTAAAGCGCTTTCTATCTGTCCAAGTTGCAGGATTGGGCGTAAGGGGGATTTATGGCCAAAACATTCCCTCTTGATAACGCGCAGCAGCTGCCATTTTGGCGTCGCCCTGTGACGCTTCTGTTTCTGATGGCACTGTCGATGCCATTTGCGTTCAACACGTGGTCTGCACTGTTGAACAACTTCGTGATCGAGGTCGGGGGCTTTGACGGATCCGACAACGGATGGCTGCACACTGTGCGCGAAATACCCGGCTTTCTGGCTGTTGGTGTGATCGCCATCATCATTTACGTGCGCGAACAGGTATTAGGGATGGTCGCGCTGATCCTGCTGGGTGTTGCAACCATGCTTACGGCACAGTTCCCGTCGATGGGGGGCATTCTGACGATTACCATGCTTAGCTCGATCGGGTTTCACTATTATGAAACGGTGAACCAATCGCTACAGCTGCAGTGGCTGCCAAAGGACAAGGCGCCGCAAATCTTAGGGTGGTTGATGGCAGCTGGATCGGTCACGACTTTGATTGTCTTTGCATTCATTGTCGCGTTCTGGGAACCGTTGGAACTGTCGTTCAACCTGCTTTACATGGTTGGCGGTGGTTTGACCGCTGTAATCGCGATCTACTGTCTTATTGCCTATCCGCAGTTTGAGTCCCCGACGCCTCAGGTCAAGAAGATGATCCTGCGAAAGCGGTATTGGCTTTATTATGCGCTGACCTTCATGGCGGGTGCCCGCCGCCAGATCTTCATGGTGTTTGCTGCCTTTATGATGGTCGAGAAGTTCGGATTTGAGGTCCACGAGGTCACAGGGCTTTATCTTATCAATCTGGTGATCAACATCGTGATTGCACCGTTGACCGGTAAAGCGGTCAGTGTCTGGGGCGAAAAACGGGCGCTGGTGATCGAATATATCGGTTTGACAATCGTGTTCCTGATGTACGGCGGTTTGTATTGGTTCGGATGGGGTGTCGTCTTGGCGAGCATTCTTTACGTGGTCGATCATATGTTGTTTGCCTTGGCTCTGGCATTGAAGACTTACTTCCAAAAGATCGCCGATCCACAGGATATCGCGCCTACAGCGGCGGTTGCTTTCACCATCAACCACATTGCGGCGGTCTTCCTGCCAGCGGCGCTTGGGTATCTGTGGTTGGTTTCGCCCAGTGCGGTGTTCACCGTGGCGGCAGCGATGGCGGTTGTTTCCCTGTTGCTGTCCCTTCTGGTCCCACGTCACCCCGCAAAGGGGAACGAAACCGTTTTCCCCCGTATGAATTATGTAGCGGCTGAATAGATGTCGGCTGAAGCACGCTTCCTCACCGGGTCTACAATGGGGCATGTGGTGCGGATGACTGCGACTTCGGCGGTCGGGATCACGTTCGTTTTTATCGTCGATGCAGCCAATCTGTTCTGGATATCCCAACTGGGTGACCCGAGGTTGATGGCCGCCATCGGGTTTGTGTTCGCGATCCAGTTCTTTTCGGTCTCTAGCGGTGTTGGTTTGATGATTGCGTCAACCGCGTTGATCTCCCGCCGGATTGGCAACGGTGATCCGGAAGGCGCACGTCAGGAAGCCACCGCAGCGATGGTCATAACGGTGACCGTTCAAGCGCTTGTCGCCCTGTTGATCATCCTGTTTCGATGGCAATTGCTGGACCTTGCGGGCGCAACGGGCCAGACCAAGGCGCTAGCTGCGCGGTATTTGCTGATCACCCTGCCGTCACTGACGGTCATGGCCATCGGGCTGGTCGGGTCAGCTGCGCTGCGCGCGCACGGAGACGGTAAGCGGGCGATGTACACCACGTTGATTTCGGGGTCTTTGGCGATGTTCATCGACCCTGCGCTGATCGTGTGGGCAGGTCTTGGGCTGGACGGGGCGGCTTATGCCATTCTGATTTTCCGCGTGATACTGGCTGCAGCGGCGATCTACTTTTCTATGCGCGTGCATCGGTTGTTCTCGCGTCCCAGGTTGCGGGCCATCATCGGCAATCTTCGCCCTTTCATGGACATTGCCCTGCCCGCGATGATCGCCCAGATGAGCACACCGTTTGGTGGCTATCTACTGACAGCCCTAATGGCGCAGTTCGGCGATACGGCGGTTGCGGCTTGGGCTGTGGTTAACCGGCTTTATGTAGTGGCGTTCGGCGGGATATTTTCGCTTAGTGGCGCTATCGGCGGTATCTTTGGCCAGAACTACGGTGCCCAGCAATATGACAGGCTGTGGACCACGTTCCGCGATGCGGTGATCTTTTGTCTTGGGTATGCGTTTTGGGCTTGGGTGGGGCTGATGCTTGCGACGCCTCTGATCCTGAAAAGCTTTGGATTGTCCGGTTCGGGCGAAACAGTGCTGAAGACCTTTACCTATACTGTAGGTTGGGCACAGGGGATCATGGGTTTGGTTTATGTCACCAACGCTGCGTTCAACACACTAGGTCGCCCAAAGCGGTCGATGCTGGTGAATTGGAGCAGAGACGGGTTGTTCCTGTTCCCTCTCGCTTTTTGGGCGGTCAGCGTTTGGGGTGCGCCCGGCGTTCTTTACGGTCAGGCCATAGCAGGGTGCTTGGTTGGTCTGGTTGCAACGATTTGGGCCGGTCGCTACGTCAAAGGATTTGCCACAGGTGAAGTGCCTGACCTTGACCTGACCACGCGGCGGGGATACCGCGACCTGAACAGATTCCGGAGACGATAGATGCCAACCTTTACAGCCCTGACCACATTGACCGGAAAAGCCCCTGCCGAAGCGCTGGGCGAAGCGATGGAACGGCTCATCCCCGAGCCAACAGGCGTGGGCGTGTTCGAGGTCGAAGACGATAGCGGTATCTGGGAAGTCGGCGGATATTTCACCGAAGCCCCTGACGAAGCAGGACTGGCGCTTCTGACGGCGATGCACGGCGCGAAACCTTTTGTTGTGTCCGAACTGCCCGAAACCGATTGGGTCGCTAAGGTGAAGCGCGAACTGGCACCGGTCGAGGCTGGCCGCTTCTTTGTTTACGGTAGCCACGATGCTGATCAGATCCCTGCCGGATCCGAACCTCTGTTGATCGAAGCGGCCATGGCATTTGGCACTGGTCACCACGGAACAACGCTTGGCTGCCTAAAGGCGCTGGACCATCTGGCGAACGAAGGCTTCGTTGGGAAGGCTGTCGTGGACATCGGTTGTGGAACTGCGGTTCTGGCAATGGGGGCCGCACGTATCTGGCCCGACACCGTATTCGCGAGCGATATTGACAAAGTTGCAGTCGAAGTGGCTGAGGCCAATGTTAAAGCCAACGATCTTATCGGTCGGGTCAAATGTCTTGAGGCAACCGGATTTGACCATGACGGTCTAAAGGCTGCTGGTCCTTTTGATCTGGTCTTTGCCAATATCCTTAAAGGGCCGCTTATAGATCTTGCACCAGATATGGCCGTAAATATGCAGCCAAACGGGTATGCGATCCTGTCAGGTATCCTTGTTCATCAAGCCGACGATGTTGTGGAAGCCTATGCTCAGTCCGGAATACCGCTTTATCGGCGGGAAGATATTGGCGACTGGACGACGTTGATCCTGCAAAAAGCTGGCTGATACCCGCGTTTTTCATAAAACGAACTACTTGCTTGGCCAATTGTGGCCAAATCTGGCCGTTATCGACTCGGATTTAGTGTGAACGATTCCCCTCATGCCTAAGTGAATTGAAAACAATCCAAAGGGTTCGGCAGTATTGGTGAGCTTGCGTAATCAGTAAGGCGACGCCCGCCCCAATTTAGGCCCAATTTGCCTCATTTTTGTCAAAGCGTCTTGATTTCGCCACAGTCTAGCTGCATCAAGGTCCCAGTTGGTGGGGGCCAACTGTGTTAGGACTGTAATGTTAAATGTGGTTCCTAAGTCTGCTCATCATCCTTTGAGATCATCCGGCGATCGCTCGCTCGAAATCCATCGTCGTGAGCAAGCGCGAAGCATTACAATCCGAGGTGTACACCCGTGCGAGTTCCTCTCTTTTAATACCATCGTGCTGGTGTTGGTTGTGTTTTTCCTGGTTAAAGTCGCCATGATCAATTTCTACGGCGTCGAAGGTTATGTCACCCGGGTTGAAATGTTCCTGAACGGTACTGGAATCGAACAATTTAGCGGTCGGTTGCTAGATATTGATCCGATAACTGCCGTTCTGAGCAAACTCTTAGCAAGTATCCTGTAATTCGTACCTGTTTGTGTGTTGTTAACAAGTTTAGTGTTGTGTGTGGTTAACTCGTATCTGTGTGTGGTTAGTAACGAGTGAATAAAAATACAGTTGAATAAAAAATGCGGCGCCCAAGTCCCTCGGGCGCCGCATTCATTTTAAGTTTTGTGATCGACTTAGCGCGAAGCTGAATACGCGATGTCGTCGATGTCGCCTGGTGTCAGGCCGATATCGTCAAGTTGACGGATCGACAGGCTTGTCAGAGCGTTGCGGGTAACACGCTGGTCGTTCCAAACGATGATCGACGCGATTGTCGATGAAATCCACGTAAGGTTCAGGCCGCTTTTCGCGGCGGTGAGGTTGTTCGCGCGGTAGATATCAAATGCAGCCATTTGCTTAATCCTTCTGGACTGGGTTGAATTTCTAAGCCGCACGTACGCCCAGTTATCCACAACTACAAATGCCAAGATATCATTGCTCATATGCGCTTTTTGCATAGGTCTAAAACAGGATAGTTTTGTCGAAAAACGCCAAGTTTTTAAGGGCGAAACGGCGGTCAGATCGCGTCGAAATTCTGTCCAAACCTTACAAAAGCGTCGCTTTCAGATCGCGCCTGTTCGAAAACGACGGAAATTGTTCTTCTTGGCAAATGTTCTCGTTTCGTGCTAATCCGGTAAAAAATAAATACAGGCGAGTGATATGCGGGTATTGGGAATCGATCCCGGACTGCGAAATATGGGTTGGGGAGTGGTCGATTTCGACGGTTCCCGAATCAATCACGTGGCAAATGGCATCTGTCACAGCACCGGAAAAGAGCTGGCCGAGCGACTTTTGACGCTTCATCAGCAACTCACAGACATCTTCATGACGTATCAACCCGATCAGGCCGCGGTAGAACATACCTTTGTCAACAAAGACGGGGCAGGGACGTTGAAGCTGGGGCAGGCCCGCGGGATCGCGTTGCTGGTGCCAGCGCAATATGGCGTTCCGGTGGGGGAATACGCCCCTAACCAAGTGAAGAAAACGGTTGTGGGTGTCGGTCACGCTGACAAAGGGCAAATCCAGCACATGGTAAAGATGCAGCTGCCGGGGGCTAAGCTGAACGGGCCAGACGCGGCGGACGCTTTGGCGATTGCTTTGTGCCACGGCCATTTTGCACGCTCGAATTCTGTCCTTAAACGGGTAAAGGTGGGCGTATGATCGGCAAGCTTTCAGGACGGATAGATTATCGCGGTGACGACCACGTTCTGCTGGACGTGCGAGGGGTGGGGTACATCGTATACTGCAACGAACGGACCTTGATGGCGCTGCCAGCGGCGGGTGAAGCCGTCGCGCTTTATACCGAGCTGTTGGTGCGCGAAGATTTGATGCAGCTTTTCGGGTTTACCTCGTTGGTCGAAAAAGAATGGCACCGCTTGTTGATGTCGGTTCAGGGCGTCGGGGCGAAAGCGTCGATGGCGATCCTCGGGACGTTGGGGCCGGATGGTGTAAGCCGCGCGATTGCTTTGGGCGACTGGAACGCGGTCAAGGCGGCCAAGGGGATTGGCCCGAAGACGGCCCAGCGGGTTGCAAACGAACTGAAAGACAAAGCGCCCAAGGTTATGGCGATGTCTGGTGGTGCAGCGCCTGAACCGTTTGATGTTCCCGATGCTGAGGTGATCGAAACGCCGGTTGCGTCCACCAAGCCCGTGGCGGCACCGTCTTCTTCGGCACAGGCCGAAGCTTTGTCGGCTTTGGGCAATCTTGGCTATGCACCGGGCGAAGCTGCTGCCGCTGTCATGCAAGCGTTGGGGGACCAACCAGAGTTAGATACCGGCGGGCTGATCCGCGAAGCGTTGAAACTGTTGGCGCCGAAGGGGTGATGGGGATGAAGTTGATCGAAACAGAGGTTTGCGTCCGTCACGAGGGTGGGTGCGAGAATTCGCGCCCGCCCGTGGGGGCGGGGCGGACGCGAACCGTTTCGGCACGCAAAACGGTGGAAGTTCGCCATGCATGACCCCGACCCAACCCTGCGCCCTGATCCTCTGCCCGAGGATGTAGACCGCGCTTTGCGGCCTCAGAAGCTTGATGATTTCATAGGTCAGGCCGAATCCCGCGCGAACCTCAAAGTCTTCATCCAATCCGCCCGCCAAAGGGGCGAGGCGATGGATCACACGTTGTTCTATGGTCCGCCGGGTTTGGGCAAAACGACCCTCGCGCAGATTATGTCCCGCGAGTTGGGCGTGAATTTCCGGATGACATCTGGCCCTGTACTGGCCAAGGCCGGTGATCTGGCGGCGATCCTGACCAACCTTGAAGAGCGTGACGTTCTGTTCATCGACGAAATCCACCGGCTCAACCCCGTGGTCGAAGAAATCCTTTATCCCGCGATGGAGGATTTTGAGCTGGATCTGGTGATTGGCGAAGGACCCGCTGCGCGGACAGTGCGGATTGAACTCCAGCCGTTTACCTTAGTCGGTGCGACGACGCGATTGGGTCTTCTGACTACGCCGCTT
>CAYZAY010000020.1:0-33111 GCA_964476515.1 uncultured Rhodobacterales bacterium | reverse complement strand
CGCAAGAACCACGTCTTTTGCTGCTCGACGAACCGACTGCGGGTATGGCGCGTGCTGATACCAACAACACGATTGACCTTCTCAAGCAGATTAAGGAAGATCGTGACATCACCATCGCGATCATCGAGCACGACATGCACGTGGTATTCTCTCTTGCTGAGCGCATCACTGTTCTTGCTCAGGGTACACCGCTGGTCGAAGACACACCTGACAACATCAAAGGCCACCCAAAGGTAAAAGAAGCTTACCTTGGCGAAGCCGCGTAAGGAGGGGGTAAGATGAACGTCAAACCCGATTTCTCAAAGAACGCCAACAAGGCAGAGACCGCTCCGGCATTCCTGTCGATCTGGGACTTGCACTCTTACTACGGTGAGAGCTACATCATCCAAGGCATCAGCTTTAACGTCCACGAAGGCGAAATCCTCGCGCTTCTGGGCCGTAACGGCGCAGGCAAAACCACCACTCTGCGGTCTATCGCGCGACTTGCATCACCTCAGGTGAACCACGGTGAAATCTGGCTGGACCACCAGCCGCTTCACACCATGGAATCGCACGAAGCGTCGTCTGTTGGTCTTGGTCTCGTCCCGGAAGATCGCCGCATCATTCCTGGCCTGACTGTTGAAGAAAACCTGCAGCTTGCACAGATTGCACCACCAATTGGTTGGTCGCTTGAGCGCATTTACGATCTGTTCCCCCGCTTGGGTGAGCGCCGCAAACAGGAAGGTGTAACACTTTCCGGCGGTGAGCAGCAGATGCTTTCAATCGCAAGGGCGCTTGCGCGTGACATCAAAGTGCTTCTTCTCGACGAACCTTACGAAGGTCTGGCACCTGTTATCGTTGACGAGATTGAAAAGACGCTCCGCATCATTAAAGAGCAGGGCATCACAACGGTTATCGTTGAACAGAACGCAGTTCGCGCCCTTCAACTAGCCGACCGCGCTGTCATTCTTGATACCGGTGGCATTGTATTCGACGGCACCGCCGAAGAAGTTCTTGAAAACGAAGAGCTTCGCGCCGAATACTTGGCTATCTAATAGCCCCTCCCCGCCCGAACTCTGGGCGGGGATCCCCATTTTGACTGGAACTTTGAGGAAGAAGGCTCGCTATGTCCGAGAACAAATCTTACCCGCCCTCCGCCGATTTCGTTGCCAACGCAAAGATTAATGAAACTCAGTACAATGAAATGTACGCCGCTTCGATTAATGATCCCGATACATTTTGGGCCGAACACGGTAAGCGCGTAGACTGGATGACACCTTTCACAAAGGTCAAAAACGTTTCTTTTGCCCATCCTGATGTGTCGATCAAATGGTTCGAAGACGGTGAGTTGAACGTTGCAGCCAACTGTATCGACCGCCATCTAGCGACCCGCGCTGATCAGACTGCTATCATCTGGGAAAGCGACGATCCCGGCATTTCCAAGCACATCACGTATCTGGAACTATCTGAGCAAGTTAACAAGCTGGCCAATGTCTACAAAGGTCTGGGCGTTGGCAAAGGTGATCGCGTTGTTCTCTATATGCCGATGATCCCTGAAGCGGCTTACGCGATGCTGGCATGTGCCCGCATCGGCGCAATCCATTCCATCGTTTTTGCGGGCTTCAGCCCCGAAGCATTGGCCGCGCGCGTTGACGGATCGAAAGCATCGCTTGTTGTGACGGCTGACGAAGCCCCGCGTGGTGGTAAGAACACGCCACTAATGACCAACGTAGACAAGGCGTTGGGCATTTGCGGTGATACAAATGTTCTGGTTGTCGAGCGCACCGGCGCTGACGTTGGCATGAAAGAAGGCCGCGACCATTCTTATGCGACCTTGATGGCGCACGCTTCTACCGACTGCCCACCAGAGCCAATGAACGCAGAAGACCCGCTGTTCATCCTTTATACCTCTGGTTCAACTGGCGCGCCAAAGGGTGTTGTTCACTCGACCGGTGGTTATCTGGTCTGGGCGTCAATGACCCATGAAATCGTATTTGATTACCACGAAGGCGATATCTACTGGTGTACAGCCGATGTTGGCTGGGTAACTGGCCACAGCTATATCGTCTATGGTCCGCTCGCGAACGGCGCGACAACGTTGATGTTCGAAGGTGTCCCCACCTACCCTGACGCTGGTCGTTTCTGGGACGTGTGCGACAAGCACAAGGTTAACCAATTCTACACCGCACCTACCGCGATCCGCGCCCTGATGGGCAAAGGACCTGAGTTTGTTGAAAAGCACGACCTTTCGTCGCTAAAAGTTCTTGGAACTGTTGGCGAACCTATCAACCCTGAAGCTTGGGATTGGTACAACGAAGTTGTCGGCGGCGGGCGTTGCCCAATCGTTGACACTTGGTGGCAAACTGAAACCGGCGGTCACATGATGACCATCCTGCCCGGTGCCCACGCTGCTAAACCGGGCGCTGCAATGAAGCCGTTCTTTGGTGTTCAGCCCGTCGTGCTTGAACCAACCTCGGGCGAGGAAATCCATGATTTCCCAACCGAAGGCGTTCTGTGCATGAAGGACAGCTGGCCGGGTCAGATGCGCACCGTCTACGGTGATCATGACCGCTTCGTGAAGACTTATTTCAGTGACTACAAAGGGTACTACTTTGCCGGTGACGGATGTCGTCGCGATGAAGATGGTGACTATTGGATTACGGGCCGTGTTGACGACGTGATCAACGTTTCGGGTCACCGCATGGGGACCGCCGAAGTTGAAAGCGCACTTGTTGCCCACCCAACCGTATCGGAGTCAGCCGTTGTTGGTTACCCGCACGACATCAAAGGTCAGGGCATCTATTGCTACGTGACACTGATGGAAGGTCAGGAATACACCGACGAACTGAAGGTCGAGCTGCGCAACTGGGTCCGTAAAGAGATCGGCCCAATCGCGTCGCCAGACCTTATTCAGTGGGCCCCCGGTCTACCCAAAACCCGCTCGGGCAAGATCATGCGCCGCATCCTGCGCAAGATCGCTGAGAACGACTATGGCGCACTTGGTGACACCTCAACCCTTGCCGATCCTTCGGTTGTGGAAGAGCTGATCGAAAACAGAATGAACCGCGGATAATCATTCCCCTCTTCGCGTGTTCCTTGGCTGGCCTTCGGGCCAGCCCTTTTTGTTTGCGGATATTGGTTGAAAAACCCCGCTTTCCTCTTGAATTGCATTTCCTTATAACCGGAAACTAGTACGATCAAAAAAAGACCGTGACAAAGGTCGAGGGGAATACATGACCAAGAGCAAACGCGACGCAGATGTAGCCTTCATCGAGGCATTGGCAGGGCTCCTGCGCGACAAAGATCTGAACGAAATCGAAGTTATGCGCGAATACGGCGAAGACGACAGCCTGACTGTTCGCGTAAGCCGTGGGTTTGCGCCAGTTGCAGCCGCATTTTCAGCGCCAGCCGCAGTGGCACCAGCTGCCGCACCGGCCTCAGCCGCTGCAGCCGCAACCGAACCTGAATCGGCGGGTGGAGAAGATCCGGCAAGCCATCCAGGCGCAGTCACGTCACCCATGGTCGGCACTGTCTATATGCAGACAGAACCGGGTGCCCCATCATTCATCACGGTCGGTGCTTCTGTCAGCGAAGGCGACACCTTGCTGATCGTTGAAGCGATGAAGACCATGAACCACATCCCTGCCCCGAAATCCGGCACCGTAAAACGTATTCTGGTGGACGACGGCGCGGCGGTTGAATTTGGAACGCCTCTGGTCATCGTTGAGTAAGGCGAGCCCATGTTTGATAAAATCCTAATCGCCAACCGAGGTGAGATCGCCCTACGAGTGATCCGCGCCTGTCGTGAAATGGGCATCATTAGCGTCGCGGTTCATTCGACCGCAGATGCGGATGCGATGCACGTGCGCATGGCTGACGAATCCGTTTGCATTGGTCCACCATCAAGTGCGCAAAGCTATCTTTCCGTGCCAGACATCATCAGCGCATGCGAAATTACCGGCGCGCAGGCTGTTCACCCAGGATATGGGTTCCTGTCCGAAAACGCGAGTTTTGTGCAGATCCTTGAAGATCACGACATTACCTTTATCGGTCCGTCATCCGACCACATCCGTGTGATGGGTGATAAAATTACGGCCAAAGACACGATGAAGGCTCTTGGTGTTCCCTGTGTACCGGGATCTGACGGCGGTGTGCCTGATCTGGAAGCCGCAAAGAAAATTGGCGAAGACTTCGGATACCCTGTCATCATCAAAGCCACAGCTGGTGGCGGTGGCAAAGGCATGAAAGTGGCTGAAACAGCCGCCGACATGGAAAAGGCCTTTATGACTGCGCGGGCCGAAGGCAAATCCAACTTTGGCAACGACGAAGTCTATATCGAGAAATATCTGACCACCCCACGCCACATCGAAATCCAAGTCTTTGGCGACGGAAAAGGTAACGCAGTGCATTTGGGAGAACGCGATTGTTCATTGCAACGTCGTCACCAAAAGGTCTTCGAAGAAGCCCCCGGTCCCAGCATTTCAGCCGAAGAACGCGCGACAATTGGCAAAACATGTGCCGACGCAGTAGCGAACATCAACTATATCGGCGCGGGCACGGTCGAATTTCTTTATGAAAACGGCGAGTTCTACTTCATCGAGATGAACACCCGCTTACAGGTTGAACACCCTGTCACCGAAAGCATCTTTGGCGTTGACCTTGTGCGCGAACAAATCCGCGTGGCAGCAGGGCTACCGATGTCGTTTACGCAGGATGATCTTGAGATTAACGGTCACTCGATAGAAGTTCGCATCAACGCCGAGCGTTTGCCGAACTTTGCGCCTTGCCCTGGTAAGATCACCCAGTATCACGCACCGGGTGGACTCGGCGTTCGGATGGATTCCGCATTGTATGACGGCTATTCGATTCCGCCATACTACGACAGCTTGATTGCCAAGCTGATTGTCCACGGTCGCGACCGGCCCGAGGCGATGGCGCGTCTTCAACGGGCACTAAGCGAACTAATCGTTGATGGTATCGACACCACGATCCCGCTGTTCCATGCGCTGTTAGAGGAAAAAGACATCCACTCGGGTGACTTTAATATCCACTGGCTGGAACACTGGCTGGAAGAAACCTACGGATAACATAAAGCGCCCCTATCAAAGGGGCGTTTTTCGTATTGCGGTCAGCCTTCGCCTGACCAATATTCCCGTTATGGATCTGACGCCGCAACTTCTACTTCATGCGTATTCGCTTGGTGTATTTCCCATGGCGGAAAGCAAGGACGACCCATCCGTTGTCTGGATGGAGCCAAAGCTACGCGGGGTTTTTCCCCTTGATGGTTTTCACATTTCAAAGTCGCTTGGTAAGGCAATCGAACGACAGGACTATATAGTCACATTGAACAAAGCCTTTCCCGAGGTTGTCGACGCATGTGCGGACAGGGACGAAACATGGATCAACGGAAAAATCCGACAAGGGTATCTGGATCTATTTGCCGTGGGCCACGCACAATCTATCGAAGTTTGGCGGGATGATAAGTTGATCGGCGGGGTCTACGGAGTGACGTTGGGTGCCGCGTTTTTTGGGGAAAGCATGTTTTCCCGCGCCACCAATGGATCGAAAATCGCACTGACGTATTTGGTCGCTCATTTAAATAAATGCGGTTTTGCGTTGTTTGACACGCAATTTCTTACGGCTCATCTCGCGTCTCTGGGCGCTGTGGAAATCGGGCGCGACGATTATATGGAGCGATTGGGTAGCGCCATTCAAGCGTCTGAACGGTTCAGAGACTACTCAGAAGCGCCTTCGGCCAAAGAAACCCTGCAGCGCAGCACCCAAACGTCGTAGCGTTGGTGATCCAGCGCATTTAGCGCGGGCGAAGATGCGATCATCCAGCCAGAGAATATGACCTCTTCAGCTTCTTTGATCGTCAGATAGGCAAATGCTTCGCCCGTTGGGTTGTCTTCTGGATACCGGCATTCTTTCAGCTGGATATCCAATAGGCCAAATCTTCTGGGTAATGCGTCACCGACAATAAGATCGTTCGCAAAGCCGTCCAGTTTATCAACGCCGCGCAAAAAGGCTTGGTCTGTGGAAAGCGTTGGGACCTCTGCCTTTTCTTCAGGCGGTTCTTCTTCCACGACTGCGTTCGGATCAACGGGGTCTAGGGTCGTAACTTCGATGCTTTCCTGTGCCATCACAACCGAGCCAACGACCATGCACAGTACGGCAGCCAGAAAACGCTTCATTCGCCACCTGCTACGAATTTGAGAAGTAGATTGATAAGGCTGACCGACCCTTGGGTATCCACGATCTCTCCACCCTGCTCAATATTGAACGGGCTGCCACCGGGAATGATTTCAACAAAGTTTCCACCTAGTAGACCTTCGGCGGCCACGATGACTGCACTGTCGTCTGGGATCAGCACATCTTTATCGACACTGATTTTTGTAAGGGCGCGATAAGATTGCGGATCTAGTTCCACCCCAGACACAGAGCCGACCTTTACACCGGCAAGGCGCACTTCGGTGCCGACCGAGATTCCTTCGGCAGAGCGGAACGAAGCGGTGATGCTATAGCGGTCACCACCAACACCAAATCCCGTCGACTGAAGCAGATAAATCAGAAACCCGACCGCGACCGCTAGAACCACGGCGCCAACAAATATCTCTGATCTTTTTTCAGTCATCCTGAGCGCCTTATTCCGGCGACCATGCCTCGTAATCGCGGCGATCTGCAGGTTGCACCTGTCGCATGGATCCCGCAGGAGCATAAGCCAAGGCCGATCCGGTCATGTTTTCCTGATGTGGTTTTTCCCAATCTTTGTGGGCCAGAGGGCGATCCGTGGGGGGTTCTTCCCAAGTGCCGTGTAGCCACCCGTGCCAGTCAGCGCTAATGCTGCTTGCTTCAACATCACCGTTGAAAATCACCCAGCGTCGGCTTCCATCGCGATTGGTGTAATAGCTGTTTCCTTGGTCATCTTCGCCCACCTTCACTCCTTTACGCCAAGTGTAAAACTGGGTGTTAAGGGTTTGACCATGCCACCAAGTGACTGCGCGCAATACGGTTCTGAGAATGCCCATCGGTGCCTCCGAAAATTTCATCTCTCATATGAACCATTCTGCGCCTAAGGTCCAGACTCGGCACAACGACAAAAGGCGGACAATCGCCCGCCTTTTCTCAAAACTAGATGCGAAAGATTAAGCCGACGCGCCCTCTTGCTGGGTTTCGCCGTAGATCATCAGCGGTGCCACATCAGAGGTCACAACTTCTTCGTTCACCACAACTTCGGTGACTTCATCCATGCCAGGAAGATCAAACATTGTGTCGAGAAGAATATCTTCGAGAATCGATCTTAGGCCACGGGCACCGGTTTTTCTTTCGATGGCGCGACGTGCAATTGCGTGAAGCGCGTCTTCGGTGAAGTCCAGTTCGGTATTCTCAAGCTCAAACAGTTTTTGGTACTGTTTGATCAGCGCGTTCTTTGGCTGAGTAAGAATAGTAACCAAGGCGTCTTCGTCCAGATCTTCCAGCGTCGCGATAACGGGTAGACGGCCAACGAATTCAGGGATTAGTCCGAACTTCAATAGATCTTCCGGCTCAAGCTCTTTAAACAGCTCGCCCACACCTCGGTCATCGTTGTCGCGTACATCAGCGCCAAAGCCCATTGCAGAACCTTTACCGCGCTGAGCGATGATCTTGTCCAAACCCGCGAAAGCGCCGCCACAGATAAATAGAATGTTCGTTGTGTCGACTTGCAGGAATTCCTGTTGTGGGTGCTTACGACCACCCTGTGGTGGAACGGACGCTACCGTGCCTTCCATCAGTTTTAGTAGCGCTTGCTGAACACCCTCACCCGATACGTCGCGGGTGATCGAAGGATTTTCAGACTTGCGCGTAATTTTGTCGACTTCGTCGATATAAACAATACCGCGCTGTGCGCGTTCGACGTTGTATTCCGAAGACTGCAGTAGCTTAAGGATGATATTTTCAACGTCTTCACCGACATAACCAGCTTCGGTCAGCGTCGTCGCGTCGGCCATAGTGAACGGAACATCTAGGATACGCGCCAATGTTTGTGCCAAGAGCGTTTTACCGCAACCGGTTGGGCCGATCAGCATGATGTTGGATTTTGCCAGCTCAATGTCGCCGGTTTTCTGCGCATGCTCTAGACGCTTGTAGTGGTTATGCACCGCAACCGAGAGAACCTTTTTCGCAGTAGCCTGACCGATAACGTAGTCATCCAGAACTTCGCAAATCTCTTTTGGCGTTGGTACACCGTCGCTTGTTTTCAGGCCGGCAGATTTGGTTTCTTCGCGGATGATGTCCATGCAAAGTTCAACGCATTCATCACAGATGAACACGGTTGGACCAGCGATCAGTTTTCGGACTTCGTGCTGACTTTTGCCGCAGAAGCTGCAGTAGAGGGTGTTTTTGCTGTCCGAACCCGAGCTATTCGACATCCAGTATCCTTTCGGGCAATGCCCGCCTTTGATTGAGTCACCGACCCAAAAGCCTGTTTGACAGTCAGCTTAGGACAGTGACCCATGGTCCACAATGCGAAAATGCCCCCGAAATTAGTGAGGGCATTCAGAATTATGCGTCGTCTTCAGCCGACTTATCCCGCGGTTCGACGATTTCGTCGATCAAACCCCATTCTTTGGCGTCTTCGGGAGACATGAAGTTGTCACGCTCAAGCGCTGCTTCAACTTCTTTTAGTTTGCGGCCGGTGTGCTTGACGTAGATTTCATTCAAACGTTTCTTAAGCTTAAGGGTTTCTTCGGCGTGGATCATGATGTCCGTCGCCTGTCCCTGATAGCCGCCGGATGGCTGGTGCACCATGATCCGGCTGTTTGGCAGCGAATGACGCATACCCTGTTCGCCAGCTGTCAGCAAAAGCGAGCCCATTGAAGCGGCCTGTCCGATAACAAGTGTCGAAACCTTTGGACGGATGTACTGCATCGTGTCGTAGATCGACAAACCAGATGTCACCACGCCACCGGGGCTGTTGATGTACATGCTGATTTCTTTCTTCGGGTTCTCGGCTTCAAGGTGCAGAAGCTGTGCCACGATCAATGTCGACATACCGTCGTGAACGGGTCCATTGACGAAGATGATGCGTTCCTTCAGCAGGCGTGAAAAAATGTCATAAGCCCGTTCGCCACGGCTGGTTTGTTCAACCACCATTGGCACCAGAGTATTCATATATGTGTCATATGGATCTTGCATAATTCGCCCTGCCTGTTTCGCTGCGCCGGTTTTCAATTCTGTCCTACAGAGTCTTAGTAGCGCGACTTGGGGGCTGCAAGGGCCAGACGGCATCAAGACAATGTAATTGCCGAGCTAACAGCAAAACATTGTCGATAAGGTTACTGATTTTCGGGATAATTGCTGCACCGCGTTATTTTAGCAGCGTGTAGTATGGGTCGCCCCGTTTGGGGCGACCCTAAGTTGTTTTAGCCGAACATGTCCGCGGTTATACCAGCGTACCATCCAACAGACTCTTCATAGGTTGCTTTACGCAGATCGGCATCTTCACCGGTCGCACTAATAAAGCCGGAAGTTTTGGCGATCTTTTCGTCAGTTGCTTCGTAAGAAGCGCCAACTTTGATGCCGTCGTTGTCGTCGATCAGCGACCAGCAGGTGTTCGAGAACTTCGCTGGGAAGACCTTTGAACCCGTCAGTGCACCACGGATCGCCATTGCGGCAACTTTAGCCTGGCTGTTTGCCGAGAAACCGGACTTGGGCATATCGCCCTGCGCTGATGCATCGCCAAGAATGTGAATATTCTCGTCAATTTTGCTCTGCATACCGTGCGCACTAACCGGAGCCCAGTTGCCATCGTTTACGCCTGCAATTTCGCAGATCCGTCCGGCTTTCATTGCCGGGATCACGTTACAAACATCAACTTTATTGACTTCGCCATCGATGGTGACTGTCATCGCGCCCGGATCGACCTGAACATTGTCGCCGCCGAAATCAGGACCAACGCGTTCGATCATACCATCATAGTGGTTCGCCCAGCCTTCTTCGAACAGACCCTGTTTTGAGAACTTTGGCTTAGGATCGGCAATCAGGATCTTAGCAGTTGGGTTCTTTTCTTTCAGAACGTGCGCAACCATGCTGATACGCTCGTAAGGACCAGGAGGGCAGCGGAACGGATTGGGGGGCGCAACCATGCAATATGTACCGCCCTGTGGCATCGATTCAATCTGAGCTTTCAAAAGTTCGGATTGGCTACCCGCTTTGTAGGCATGCGGCATAGCATTCTGCGAAGTCACATCCCACCCAGGCACTGCGCCGTCGATAAAATCGATACCTGGCGAAAGAACCAAGCGATCGTATGAAAGGGTTGACCCACCCGCAAGCGAAACAGTTTTCGCGTCGCGATCAACACCAACGGCCCAATCGTGAACAACGTTGATGCCATACTCTGAAGCCAGCGCACCGTATGTGTGACCGATACTAGAAAGCGTGCGGAACCCCCCAAGATACAGGTTCGAGAAGAAGCACGTATAATACTTGCGGCTTGGTTCGACGAGAGTAACGTCGATCTCACCTTTTGAGTCTTTTGCAATATAGCGCGCAGCGGTTGCACCACCTGCGCCACCGCCGACGACCACAACGCGTGGTTTACCAGCGGCCATGACCATCGGAGCAGATAAAGCTGCTGAAGCAACTACACCTGTTCCAAGAAAGGCACGTCTATTTAGTTTCATTTTAGTTCCTCCTTAAAGTTCCATAAATCGACCGATTTATTTCGGCTCTTTTCGTTCGACTGGATTATTCCAGCTCTTCAAAATACACGGCAAGCGCCGCGATCTCTTCATCCGACAGGTTCCCTGCCATCATTTGCATGACGGGGTTGTCTCGGAGTTTTCGTTTGTACGCATGCATCGCGATGACAAAGTCTTCTGCAGGCCAATTCGTAATTGAAGGGATGCCTTGGTCGCTGCCGTCGCGTTGATGACAAGTCGAACATTCACTGGCGAGGTACTCACCATAATCACGGTCGCCGACGATCGCTAAAATATCTGCGGAAAGTTCAACTTCGGGTGCCAATGCTGTTGGTTCGGCTTCGGGAATATTCGAAGGGCTATCAGAATACTGACGCAGAAACGCTAATACGTTCGCGCGGTCTTCTTCACTGGGCAAACCCCGGAAATTCATCCGTGTTCCGCTTACAAGCGATTTAGGATTCTCAATATACGCATCAAGATGCTCAAGATCCCATACCAACCCTTCGGCCGCTGCACGCTTTAGACCTTTGGAATACTTGAATCCTTCATGAGAAGCGGCCGTCCGACCAAAAATTTCGTTTAGATGAGGACCAACGCGATCCTTAGCATCTTCGCCAACTTGGTGGCAGGCTTGGCACTTTTTGAATACCCGAGAACCTCTATCAGCGTCCCCGATATCTTCTGCCGTAGCGGGAATTGAAAACAGAGTGGCAAAAAGCACCACAAGAACAAAGTATTTCAACGTTATATCTTTGCGCATTTCCATCTCCCACAATGGCTGCCCACCTGAACGCATACGCCGATCTCAGTATCACCGGCATCATGAATACTATAGCACAACAAATTCTAATATGTTAATAAAGTCGCCTCTAATTTTTTTTTTTGCCATTTACTGCGAGAAAATTCGTAAATATTCAGTTACTGCGGCAACATCACTGTCCTTTTTCAGGCCTCCAAAGGACATTTTGGTACCCTTTGCGTAAGCCTTTGGATTGGCAAGGAATCCCGAAAGGGTTTCATCGTTCCAGACAACACCTTCGTCACCCATGGATATCAGCGCTTTTGAGTACTTAAAGCCATCCAAGCCGCCGACTGCACGATCAAAGAGATCGTTCAACTGCGGACCCGTCCGGTTCTTCGCACCGTCACCGACTTGGTGACAAGACTTACATTTTTTGAAGACCTTCTCACCCTTCGCAACCAACTCAGGATCGACACTCGAAGCAGGCTCTGAAGAAGGTGTCGCTTCCTTCGTCGCAAACACCACTGTTGTGCCACCAGCGGTCACAGGTGCGGTTGTATTTGAGCTACTGCGTGCATTCGGGTTGGTTCGGTCAATCATATCTTGGATTTGACGCGCTTTGGTTTCGGCTGGCGTTACGTCAAGAACTGCTGCTCTCATCGTGATTTCCACACTGTCCTTACAGTCGCTCATGCAAGGTTCTGCGCTCCAGACTGAGTATTCAGTCTCTGCTCGATCGTCGATGATGAAACCATCGACGTTTGGCATCTCAACCGAAAGGAAATTGTCGCTTGTCAGAACGAAATCTTCTTCAACCAAATAGTTGGAATACAGAATATATGCGACGATTGCATAGACTTCATCATCGGTCAGGCTTTGAGCGTTTCCAAATGGCATAGACCGGCGAACATAGTCGAACGTCGTTGATAGATAAGGCCAATACGATCCAACGGTTTTCAATGGATCTTCGTCCGCAAGGGTATCTTCGCCACCTGCCAGTTTCGGCCAGTTATCTACGCCTTCGGCAAAATCACCGTGGCAAATGGCACAATAATCGGTAAACAACGCTTCTCCGGTCAATACATCGCCTTGTCCGGTTGGTAATCCAACCCCGTTTGGCAGAATGTCTTTGTCCCAAGCTGAAACTTCGTCAGGTAGCGCTGTTCGACCAAGCCCAAAGACACCCACATGCTCGGGCGCTGCATTGGCGGCGGCAATAAGCGATGTTTCAACATTTAGTGGACCGTCGGTCATCACTTTAGGGTGTGTTGGCACTTTAACGATATTGCGATCCGCAAAGTTGGCCGCGAGTACAAGCATTGCCGCAGTCGCTGCGCCAGCACCAAGGTATAGATTAAGAGACTTCGACATTTTCTGCCTCCCCGTCTGCCTTGACCCACCAGGTCTGAATGCAGTTGTTGTGATAAATCGAATTCAAGCCGCGCACATCGCGCAGCTGATCTTTGGTCGGCTGAACATAGCCTGTGTCATCCATAGCGCGGCTCTGCAAAAACATCTCTGTGCCATCCCAATTGATATCTAGGTAGAAGCGCGCCAGAGCCATCTTTTCGCCCGGCGCAGCAAGGCGCGCCTCGTGCCAATTGATGCCGCCATCTAGCGAAACATCAACGCGCTTAATTGCACCACGACCCGACCAAGCAAGGCCGGTAATAACCAGCGGGCCAGGGCCATGCTTTATCGGCGCCTGAGGGCTGGGGCCTGTAACGACCGATTTGGCGTCCATTTCCCATGTCCACTTGCGGCTCGTACCGTCTTCCAAAGTGTCGGTATACTTTGACGATTCTTCTCGGCTCTCGACGGGTGCATCCATAACTTCGATACGACGAAGCCACTTGATCCACATGTTGCCTTCCCAACCCGGAACAACCAAGCGAACCGGATACCCGTGCTCTTTACGAAGCGCCTCTCCGTTGGCCGAGAATGCCACCAGACAATCATCCAGTGCCTTTTCCATCGGTATCGAACGGCCATTCGAAGATGCATCAGCACCTTCGACATAAACCCATTTATCTTTCAGATCGCCAGCAATATCGAGGCCTGCTTCTTGCAGTAGAGTTCTCAGCGGGACGCCAGAATATTCCATGTTGTGGATCATACCGTGCGTGAACTGAACACCGTTAAGCTGCGCTCCGGCCCATTCCATCCCCGTATTCGCCGCGCATTCGCAGAAATACACGTGGTTTTCACGAGGGAATCGAACCAGATCTTCGTAAGTAAAGACCAGCGGAGTATCGACCAGACCATTGATCATCAAGCGATAGTCTTGCTTGCGAAGTTCGATGGCCCCCGAGTGATGGCGTTCAAACGCACAGCCCTGTGGGGTGATCGTCCCATCCAACGCATGGATCGGCGTAAAGTTGATCGAGCTTATGGGATCAGCGGTCAACCACGGCACGTTTCGACGAACAACATCCGATTCAAATTCAATTGGCATACCGTAAGGAACGGCATCTACGCCATCTCCTAGTCCTGAAGCCCAGTCTTGAACCTCGGTGATAAGCGGATCGCCTTCTGCACTGGCCGCACCAGCGGTCAGTGCACCTGCTCCGACCGAAGCGGCACCTGCAAGAAACTGACGACGCGAAGTCATCGGTCCCTTAATATTCTCAGACATACACAGTCTCCTTCATTGATGCCGCGAAACGGCAAAACAAATAAATCCAAATTTTGAGTTATTTTTGATTAGGCGCCGGTCACTTGAACGCTTGTGTTCTCTTTAACCTCAACGATGCCCTTTCGGCTTATGTAATTTTCAACCACATCCCAGATCGGCGGGCCATCGGTGCCTTCGTTGACACTCGCCCAACCCGCGACAGTGTAGGTCTTGGCAGGATCGATCTGTTCGCCCGACTTCAGCAGCGTCATATTACTGATCCTCTGACCCTGAGGTTTATTGACGTCGATGCTATAGCCCATGCCACCAACGCGGACCATATCGCCGCCTTGCTGGTAATAGGGGTCAACATTGAACAGGTTATCAGCCACATCTTCAAGAATGATATGAATGAATTCTCCAGTCATTTCAGTGCGGTATGCATTCGGGTATGTCATCGAGGTCACGTTGAAAATGTCTTCCCGCGTGATGTCCTGCCCTGGCAGGATCGACGGACCCCAGCGGACACCTGGTGACATTGAAATGTCTGCCTCGCGTTCTTCGATAAGCGCCTGACAGATCAGATCGTCCCAAGAGCCGTTGAAATTTCCGCGCCGATACAAAAGTCCGTCGGCCTGACCAACGACCTTTGAAAGCTCTGCCTGATAAGGCGCGCGCTGTTCGTCTATCAGCTTGGTGATGGCAGGGTCAGGCGCAATAACATCCGAGAATATCGGAACCAGCTTGTGACGGATGCCCATCATGCGGCCATCGCGAACATCAAGATCAACACGGCTGACGAATTTCCCATTTGACCCCGAAGCGATGATAAAGGTTTGCCCAACCTGAACAGGCTCAGGAAGTGCGTCGTGGGTATGGCCCGATAGGATCACATCAAGGCCTGTTACTTCACCAGCCATCTTTTTATCAACGTCAAATCCGTTGTGCGACAGCAGAACAACAAGCTCTGCGCCCTGAGCGCGGACTTCATCTACCATTTCTTGCATCCGCTCGTCGCGAATACCGAACGAATATTCCGGGAACATCCAACCGGGGTTTGCAATTGGCATATAGGGGAAGGCTTGGCCTATAACGGCGATCTTTACGCCGCCACGTTCAAAGAACTTATAGGGCTTGAACAGTTCAGCGGGTTCGTCCCATTCAGCGTCGAAAATATTCTGTCCGAGCGCTGCGAACGGTAGGCCTTCCACGATTTCGTTCACTCGGTCCGAACCCAGCGTGAACTCCCAGTGGAATGTCATAGCATCAGGCTTCAACGCGTTCATCACGTTGACCATGTCCTGACCTTGGGTCTGATAGCAGGTGTAGGAACCGTGCCACGTATCGCCGCCATCAAGGAGGAGTGCGTCAGGGCGATCTGCGCGGATCGAATTTATCACGGTAGATACGCGATCAAGACCACCAACACGACCGTAGCTTTTGGCCATTGCAGTGAAGTCATTGTAGGTTAATGCATAATGGGACGCGCTGCCATCATCGATGCCATAGGCGCGGCGATAGTCAGCGCCAGTGATGTGAGGCATCTGGCCCTTCGCGGCACCAACACCAAGGTTTATTTCCGGTTCTCGGAAATAGATTGGCTTAAGCTGCGCATGGATATCGGTTACGTGAATAAGCGATACATTACCGAAGGTATCGAAATTCAATAGTTGATCTTGGGTCAGTCCCTGTTTCGCGGCCAATGCCGCCCAGTTACCAAATCCAGATCCGCCTACGATTGCGGACGCGGCCATTGTGGTTTGCAGGAAATCGCGACGCGAGATCATCTTCGTTACCTTTCAGTTAATCACACATTCGCATTAATGAATGAGTTGGAATACATTAGACCCGCACCCGTGATAGGATGCGGGTCTAGACTGTTATTTAGTTACGGACCGAAACGCCTTCGACCGACAGACCGTTACCACGTGAAGCTACGTACAGCTCAAGGGCAACAAATTCGTCGCCACCTGGCTTGTAAGTCTCAGCACGAGTATCACGCACACAACCCTTGAAGCGGCCATGGGGCGTTGTCAGCTTAGCATTCTTCAGACGATAAACGGGGAAGCCATTGGTTTGACCCTGTGAGAGATGGTCAGAACGAATGCGATTTCCGTAGTTTTCTTCATGACATGAAGCGCACGACAGTTCCAGCTGACCAGTGCGAGAGTAGAACATATCCTTACCCTGCTCCCACATTGCGGCGGCTGGACCGTCGATGGCGACGTTCATTGGCATACCGCGTGACTGAACCGAGATCAGAGCCTCCATGCGTGCCATTTTCGCGCTGGTGTAACCAAGTGCTTCAGCCCCCATGCGATCTGTACGACACTCATTGACCATCTGGGCAATGGTGCGAACTTCGCCAGCACGTTCGTTCCATTTCGGATATTCCGCGCGGACACCAGCCATGCTTTCTTCGACGTCATCGTGACAGGATGCGCAGGATTTTCCTTCGCTACCTTCAACGGTTCCCCAATCATCCACGGCTTGGTCGACAAAGATCATACCCGGATTGTCAAAGTCATCCATCTGAAGCTCTTGGGTTTCGTCGGAACGGAAACGCCAGCCTGATAGGATTTCGTCAAGCGCGCCAGCAAGGTGTGCTGGAGCAGCTGTCTTGGTGACAATCTCGATCTCACCATTAACGATCAACTCTGCGTCCTCGTCGGCCGCAACAAATGCGGGCACGGACATAAGGACTGCAGCAATCGCCGTTAGTGCTTTGATTTTCATTTTTATTTCCTCCCTTTGGCTTCGCGCTGCCCCAATGCGGGGCAGAGCGGCTGCTCAGTCGGCGTTAGCCAATCGCGACAGATTTGGTGGTTGTATAAACGTCACCATCATCGTCATACCAGGTAAAGACCATGTCACCCGCATCTGGGATCGTAGCGTCAAACTGGAAATATGGGTTGGTTGAAATCGCCGGAGCCAATTCAATATCAATCACGTTTTGACCATTAAAATCACAAGTGAATCGATTGATGATCGATCGTGGAATAGGACTTCCATCCTTATTCTTACGCTGACCTGATTCCATTTTGTGACTGATCAGTGTCTTGATCGTAACGGTTTCGCCTGCAGCTGCCTTTTTAGGAGCTTTTACGCGGGGTTTTACACCAGATGCCATTTTTATGTCTCCTCTGATCAGCCGCCGCAGCCGCCGATGGTGACTTTTACAGTCGATGAAGCTTTAACAAAGCTCCCATCCGCCATCTTAGCAATTGCGATTACGTCTTGAGTTCCCGCCAAACGGATACGAGTTGATGCGCCCTGCGATCCGGCGAGTGGTCCAAAGTTGAAAGTTGCAACTGCAGGAACTGGATTACCCGCAGCCAATACCATGATTGATGTAGCGCCAGCCGCCGAAACGGATATCGGAACAGTGTTGCCGTTCTCCGCAATTTCAGGAGCGGTCAGAGTGATGCCGCCTTCGCCTGTATCTGCACCGCCTGTAAAGGCTCCAATCGCTTCATCCGCATTTGCCAGAGCACGGAAAGGCAATACGGTTGCTACCGCTGCTCCGAGCCCAAGCGCCAGCGTTTCGCGTCTTGAGAATTCCATATTCATCTCCTTAAAAGTCATGCTGTCCTGATTACTCTTCTTTGAGCGTCATCAGGAACGCCACAACGTCTTCGATTTCTTGTGCACTAAGCAGTGGGGTCAGAGGACCGTCTGCTGCTTTACCGGTGTAAGCTTTACCTGGACGGACAAAGCCTTCGATTTTGTAGAACGCCGGCATAACCGAGCCTTCAAAGGTTTTCTTGGCGTTTGCCAAAATTCCACGAAGTTCTGCTTCGCTCCAAGTGTCACCGACCCAGTCTAGCTGTGGCCCGACTTCACCGTGGAACGGCGCATAACTGAGTACTGAAACCGCATGACAGGCAACGCAGTTACCCTTGGATTTCGTGACCATGATTTTTTCACCATTTACAGCGTCGCCAGCGGCTCCGCTTAGTGACATTTCTACGGCCCCATACTCATCATAAACAACGTCGCCTGGAGCGACCGGTCCTGCCGTAGCTACGCTGGCTACGGTGAGCGTGGCGGCCAATGTGATTGTTGTCAGCCTCATGATTCCTCCCATTTGCTACCTGTTTTGGCTAGGTTAGCTGCGTGTACCGTAGGGTGCAGCTAACGACAAATCAACATCTTATTCACATCTTTGAATTTACTGCAGTGCGGCATTTTACCCTCGCGACTGCAGCATTACTAAAACTTCGATCCGATGTATTTCTGCAAGGATACTCCGTTTGCGTAGCCTTCCATCAAAACCCATTCAAAGACGGCCAATGTAGTTGTTTTACCGAATGAACCAGGCATTTGAGCAACCGCTGCTTGCCGTGCATCTAATCCCTCTTGGACGGTTTCTGGAAAGAACATGAAGGTCGGAGTAAAGTTCACCCCCCACTTAAACATAATCTCTTTTTCGGTAAGAACTTCTCCATCAAAATCGGTGACTTCCAGATCCCCAAACATGTTCAATTGAACGACGAAGAAGTCGTCAGAGATTATCGAATCGATTACCGGGTCGGGAAAAACGTTTTCGTGCATTCTAGTGCAATAAATGCAGCCTCGCTGCTCAATGATGATGGCAAACCGAAGTCCTTCGGCATTTGCCTCCTCCAGATCTTCCCGAAGATCGAGAAACGTTTCCCTCATCCAATCAGTTTTATGAAGGCCGTCATCACCCATCTCTGCTGAATTGCCTGCAGTAGTGAACACAACGGAGACGGCTGCGATCATCAGAAAAAGTTTATTCATCTTGGATTACCTTTTTAACCGACCCCACTAAAGGATGGAAACCAACGTATCATTGCGTTCGCAATAACGTTCACACTGCCCGTCAAAATCAGGATGGCAAAAACAATCAGCATGACGCCCATCACCTTTTCGACGTACTGCATATATTTGCGATTGCGTTGCATCCATTTCAGGAACGGCTTTGCAGCCAAAGCAGCAACCACGAACGGGAATGTCATGGATACGCCGTAAACAAATAGCAGCGCCCCACCCTTCCAGATATCTCCGAAACCGCTCGCAATCATCAGAATCGCGGCCAATGCGGGGCCAACACACGGCGTCCAACCGAAACCGAATGCCAACCCCATCAAATACGCCCCAAACGCATTCGTCGGCTGCGACCCGCTTTCAAGGCGCGCTTCGCGATAAAGCAACCCGATCCGGATAACGCCAAGGAAGTGCAGACCAAACACCAGAAGAATGCCTGAAGCCAGGTAGGACAGCGGTCCCTTCCACTGAGCGAAGACCTGTCCAAGTGCGGTGGCCCCCATGCCCAGGAGCACGAATACAGTGGTAACGCCTAACGCAAATAAAATTGAAGACAGGATCAATCGACTTTGTGCGCCTGGTGATATTTCCCCGTCGTCATTCAGTTCCGACATGGAAATGCCAGCCATGTAGCACAGATAAAATGGAACCATAGGCAAGATACACGGCGTAAAGAATGATAGCAGTCCAGCCAATGCTGCACCTGCGAAGGATATATCGAACATAATCAATTCCTTGAATAATTCATATATTCAAATTACATTGTAGGAGAAAAAGTGATGAAATGTCCACGATGATTAAAAAAGCCACGACAATAGCAATTGCAGGATTTCTTGCAATCAGTTGTAAAACTGCAGTCGCAGCAGACCTAGTAATGGTCAAAGAACCCGGATGCATTTATTGCATTGAATGGAAGAAAACCATTGGTCCAATTTACCCTAATACAGAGGCCGGAATGTTCGCGCCTTTGACTGTCATAGACAAATCTGAGCCTGCGCCTTTCGCAAACGGCTACGCGACACCGATTATTTACACACCAACCTTCATTCTTGTCGAAAATAATACAGAAATTGGACGAATTTTAGGATACCCGGGGGAAGATTTCTTTTGGGCAATACTGGAGAAAATGCTTGAAAATGAGACCGATTTTTACCTGCCCAGCTAGGTCTGTTTTACTTGCATGTGCAGGAAATATGTGCTTTTGCAGCCGCAATCTACGAGCGGCCTAACTGAGGGGAAAAAGTTATGGCACTGCCGAAAATTGAGCCAGACATGAGCGAGTCCGAATTGGACCGTCTGATAACAAACGCAACAACTGCGTCCAACTTCCTTAAGGCTCTTAGCCACGAAGGTCGGATGGTCATTCTTTGCCATCTGGTAACCGGTGAAAAATCGGTAACCGAGCTGGAAGAACTTTTGTCCGCTAGACAGGCAGCGGTTTCCCAGCAGCTATCACGCTTGCGTCTTGAGGGTCTTGTGATCCCGCGTCGCGAAGGCAAAGCGATCTATTATCGCCTTGCTGACGATCGACCTAAAAAGCTTCTCGAAACAGTTTACGAGCTGTTCTGCGAGGATTGACCCAGCGTTAAAGCTGTGGTCCCATGCCCCCCTGATCTAATCGGATCACTGGGGAACACATCATGATTTCAATACCGGAACCAATATTGGTCGCTTTGATTGGCCTTTTTGGCGGCGTTTTGCTTGGCCTTGCTGCAAGGCTTGGGCGGTTTTGTACCATGGGTTCCATCGAAGACTATTTGTATGCCCAGAACGATACACGACTAAGAATGTGGGGCACTGCAATCGGAATCGCGGTTACCGGAACATTTTTGCTGACAAAACTCGGCATGCTCGATTTGGGTCAATCCTTCTACTATACGATCGCTTGGATGCCCGTTGCCAGCATACTTGGCGGACTGATTTTCGGGTATGGCATGGCCCTTGCTGGCAATTGCGGTTTTGGTGCTTTGGCCCGCCTGGGCGGCGGAGACCTTAGGGCCTTTGTCATTGTTCTTGTAATGGGCGTTTCTGCTTACGCGGTGCTTTCTGGTCCATTTTCCTACATTCGCGTGTTCTTCTTTCCCCAAATTGAACCGACGTCGGCTCTCCCCCAAGGTTACGCACATCTGATTTCAAACTTTACAGGGGTTTCTCCTACTACAATCGGCATCGTCATCGGACTGCTTATCATTGGGTTTATGCTTTCTTCGGCCAATTTCCGCGGCCAACCCATGTACTTCGTTTGGGGCACAGTAGTTGGCCTTGCAATAATTTCTGGCTGGGCAGGCACACAGTGGGTTGCGCAGAGTGGATTTGATGGCCTTCCCGTTGTTTCACACAGCTTTTCAGCTCCGGTCGGAGAATCCATTCTGTATGTCATGACCGCATCTGGCCGAACCCTGACGTTTGCAGTGGGATCAATAACCGGCGTTTGGCTTGGCGCGTTTATCGGAAGCCTGATCAAAGGACATTTCCGCTGGGAAGCTTGTGAAGACCCGCGCGAACTACGCCGTCAAATCCTTGGTGCTGCTCTGATGGGGGTTGGCGCCGTATTGGCTATGGGCTGCACAGTCGGTCAAGGTATCACGGCATTTAGCACGCTGACCTATTCCGCGCCCGTAACATTCGTCGCAATTTTCTTCGGCGCAGCGTTCGGGCTTAAACAGCTTATCTCTGGTTTTCAGCCCGCCGAATAATCACTCAGCCGCACAGACCTCTTGCAGATCGAGGCATAGAATTTCCTCCAAGCGGTCGTTATCTTGGATCAACTCTTCCAAGGCAACTTCGTCCAGCTTGGTATAGAATGCATCAACTGCAGCCGATATCGCTGACTTAAGCCGACATGCCGAAATAAGCGGGCATGTATTATCAACGTCGGCGAAGCAATCGGACACAACCGTTTTGGATTCCAAAAGGCGAAACACTTCGCCGATACGAATATCCGCTGCTGCTCTACCAAGCTTTATGCCGCCTCCGCGCCCACGTACGGTGTCAAGAAAACCCGCTTGTGCCAATTGGTTCACGACCTGTCCCAAATGATTTTCAGAAGAGTTACATTTGCCTGCAATGTCATGCTTAGTCACAAGGCGGTCACTGTTCACACCGCAAAACATCAGAACGCGAAGGGCAAGGTTGGATCGTTTGGTAATACGCATAGAATCCTCGGAATCCGGTAAAGCTACATCTGCCATAAAGCGAATCCGAGATGTGGCCTTTGATCTGGATCAGCTTTGCACCTGATCGCCGCTATTCTGGGCTCAAGACTGCGTTTGGGAAGAATAATTGCTGCTCTGAAAGCTGATACGACGCGATGGCATTCTGGCCTGCCTGCCCCGTCAACCAATCGACAAACTTGAGCGCAGCCGCTGATTTCACGTGCGGATGACGCTTAGGGTTTACGACGATCACACCATACTGATTGAATAGCCGTTCGTCCCCTTCGAACAACAACTCCTGATTTCTTTTGTTTTCAAAAGCAATCCAGGTCGCTCTGTCTGTAAGCGCGTATGCTCCCATGCCGGATGCAATATTCAGCGTTGCCCCCATGCCCGAACCGGTTTCGATGTACCATTTTCCGGCTTCAGCGGACGGATCTATATTTGCATCGCTCCACAACCTCAGCTCGGCTTTATGTGTTCCGCTGTCATCACCGCGCGACGCAAACCTGCTATCGCTTGCGGCAATAGCTCTTAGCGCAGCATCAATTGTGCCAACATCCAAAATTTGTGCAGGATCTGACGAAGGCCCCACGATCACAAAATCATTGTACATGACATCATGACGAGCCAAGCCAAAGCCTTCCGCGACAAAGACTTCTTCTGCAGGTTTTGCGTGAACCAAAAGCACATCTCCGTCGCCATTTCGGGCATTGCGCAGGGCCTGTCCGGTGCCAACGGCGACGACGCGCACCCCAATCCCTGTTGCAGCTTCGAATTCTGGAAGTATCGCATCAAACAGACCCGAGTTCTGGGTCGATGTTGTTGACTGGAGGATTATGAACTCGTTCGCCAGACCAATTTGACCGAACAGGGCAAAAACTATTGCTATAATCCAGCTACGCATTTTACGTCCTCACAGAACCAGTCTGCCAGAAAGAAATGCATGCGCTTGTGCTGAAATCGGTGCTTGGAAAAAATCCTGTGCCGCCTGTTTTTCGGTCACTTGTCCCCGGTGAACAAACAAAACCTCGTCCGCCAGCCGTTCAGCCTGAGCCAAGTCGTGGCTGACCATAACAATCCGCACGCCCATAACTGCGGCTTGATGCAAAATCATCTCGATCCGCTGAGTCGCATTTGGATCAAGGCTAGAGGTCGGCTCGTCCAAAAACAGCATCTTTGGGTGACGCGCCAAGGCACAAGCCAAAGCCAGACATTGCTCTTCACCACCGGAAAGGGACCGCGCGGGCTGCTTTTCTTTGCCTTCAAGACCGGCAAGTTCGATCAGCGCTTTCAGACGCTCTTCGCGCTCACTCTTTTCGACCTTGGCAAACTTGATGGCATAGCGAAGATTTGCCGCCACCGAGCGACGAAGAAGGATTGGCTTTTGAAAAACCATCGCTTGCTTGTCGCGCCCCTTGCCCATGACGGGCTGGTTGTCGAAAGCGACAGTCCCGTTGTCGGGCGCAACAAGCCCATGCATAAGGCGAACAAGAAGGCTTTTTCCCGCGCCGTTTGGACCAAGGATAATACTTATCCCCCGCCCTGATATGTTCAGTGCAGAAACGTTTAGCTCTACAGATTTGGATGCACGAAACCTAACGTCCTGCATTGTCAAAGCAGGCGGTTCGAATTCACCGAATGGCAAAACGCGCGACAGGCACTGCCCGAGGATTTCATACCCGACATCACGCATAGGCGTACCGCGCTGAAGTCCGTGCCGCGACGGATATTGTAGCGTTGATGGCGATAGCCAACACAATCAAAATTACACCCAGCGCCAAGGCCATGCCAAGATCACCCTTGGATGTCTCCAAGGCAATTGTCGTCGTCATGACACGCGTCACGTGGTTTATATTGCCTCCGACAATCATGACCGCGCCAACCTCGGCAATTGCGCGCCCGACGCCGGCTAGTAACGCTGTGACCAAGCCAAAGCGACCGTCCCACAACAAGGTTGGAATGGCTTTGACGCCTTGCACACCCAACGATGTCAAATGCTCGCGGTATTCAGCGTAGAGTTCTTCGACAACCTGACGCGATAGCGCTGTGACGATGGGAAAGACCAGAACAACCTGCGCAATGATCATCGCTGTTGGCGTATAAAGAAGCTGCATAACGCCAAATGGACCTGATGCGGAAAGCATCATGTACACAGCCAAGCCGACGACAACTGGTGGCAACCCCATCAGGGCATTGACCATAACGATAAGCGCTCCGCGTCCGCGAAAGCGTGTCACCGCTAGAAACGCCCCGACCGGCAAGCCGATCAAGCCAGCGATCACGACCGCGCTTAAGGACACCTTCAGAGACAAAACCACAATCGCCCACAGGTCCGCATCCCCTGAAAGGATGAGACCCATGGCCAGTTGTAGACTGTCTCCAAAGCCTGTCATCGGTTATTCAGCCGCAACAGATTTCTCTGCCTTTTCAATGCGAACTGCCGCGAACTTAAACTCAGGGATCTTACCGTAAGGGTCAATCGCTGGGTTCGTAAGAACGTTCGCTGCCGCTTCAACATAGGCAAACGGAACAAAAACCATATCTTCGGCAATCGCCCGATCCGCGCGCGCCATAATAGTGATCTCACCACGGCGGGACGCAAGCGTTACGTATTCACCCGGCTCAACGCCCAATCGGCGCAAAGTTTTAGGGTGAAGCGAACAGTTTGCTTCAGGCTCGACCGCATCCAAAACTTTGGAACGACGGGTCATCGACCCTGTGTGCCAGTGCTCAAGCTGGCGACCGGTGGTCATGATCATCGGGTATTCCGCATCAGGTGCCTCATCCGGCGGGATGACGCTGGCAGGCGTGAAACGTGCACGACCTTCTGCCCTTGGGAACCCGTCACCGAACACAATCGGCTGACCAGGGTCAGTTTCGTGCAGTGATGGATAGGTGATGGTTTCGGTTTTCAAACGCTCCCAAGTGATGTTGTTGAGCGACTTCATGTTCAACTTCATCTCGGCGAATACTTCGCTCACGTCGTCATAGGACCATGGCAGACCGATACGCTGCGCAAGCTCAACGGTAATTGCCCAATCTTCACGCGCCTCACCCGGAGGTGTAACCGCTGGGCGAACGCGCTGAACCTGACGGTTAGTATTGGAAACTGTGCCGTTCTTTTCGTAGAGAGCCGAAGCAGGCAAGATCACGTCAGCAAAGTTCGCCGTTTCGGTCAGGAAGATGTCCTGAACCACAAGCAGTTCAAGCTTGGCGAATGCATCACGGGCGTGATCGACATCAGGGTCCGACATCGCAGGGTTTTCACCTTGGATGTACATGCCTTTGATGTTTTCCGCATAAACCTGATCAACGATCTCGGTGACTGTCAGACCCTTTTCGTTAGAAAAGTCCTCGGTGCCCCAAACGTCGGTAAAGGCTTTGCGGATCGCGTCGTCTGTCACCGACTGATAATCAGGCAGGAACATCGGGATCAGACCCGCGTCCGACGCACCCTGAACGTTGTTCTGACCACGCAACGGATGAAGTCCCGCGCCCGGCTTACCAACATTACCTGTCATCAAGGCCAGCGAGATCAAACAACGAGAGTTATCTGTGCCGTGGATATGTTGTGACACACCCATACCCCAGAAAATCATACCCGCCTTTGCGTTTGCAAATATATGCGCAACGCGGCGCAGTTGTTCAGGTTCAATACCGCAGATTTTGCTCATTGCTTCAGGGGTGAATCCCTTCAGATGTTCTTTTTCTGCTTCCCAGTTTTCGGTGAACTTCGTGATGTATTCAGGGTCGTAAAGCTCTTCTTCAACGATCACATTCATGATTGCGTTCAGCATCGATACGTCAGCACCCGGACGGAATTGCACCATCTCGGACGAGAACCGACGCAGGCCAACACCACGGGGATCCATAACGATCAGCTGGCCACCGCGTTTGGTGAACTGTTTGAAGTATGTCGCCGCAACAGGGTGGTTTTCTATCGGGTTACACCCGATCACGATTGCCACATCTGCGTTTTCAATCTCGTTAAAGGTCGCGGTCACCGCGCCAGAACCGACGTTTTCGATCAAGGCTGAAACCGAAGATGCGTGGCAAAGACGGGTGCAGTGATCAACGTTGTTGTGGAGGAAGCCCTGACGGATGAACTTTTGGAAGAGATATGCCTCTTCGTTGGTACATTTAGCCGAACCAAAGCCAGCAACCGAACGGCCGCCATGCTTTTCACGCAGATCAACCAAACCACCTGCCGCTTTTTCCATCGCTTCTTCCCACGTTGCTTCACGGAAGTGGGTCATCAGATTGCCCGGATCGACGTTCAGACCCTTTGCAGGGGCATCGTCGCGACGGATCAGAGGTTTCGTCAAACGATGGGGGTGGTGGATGTAGTCAAAACCAAACCGGCCCTTTACGCAGAGACGACCTTCGTTTGCAGGACCGTTGAGACCCTCAACAAACTTAACCTTGCCGTCTTTGACCTTGAGATTGACCTTACAGCCAACACCACAGAATGGGCAGACGGTTTCAGTTTCGCTGTCGTAATCCGCTGTATCGCCGATCTGTTCGTCGTCAACGATTGCGGCTGGCATCAGCGCACCAGTTGGACACGCTTGAACGCATTCGCCACAGGCAACACAGGTTGACGAACCCATGGGGTCATTCAGGTCGAATGTCGGATAGGCATTGTGACCACGGCCAGACATGCCGATCACGTCGTTCACCTGAACTTCGCGGCATGCACGTACGCAGAGACCACACTGGATACACGCATCCAGATTGACCTTCATCGCAACGTGGCTGTCATCAAGTAGTGGAATGCTGTCGGCGTCAGCCGTTGGGAAACGGCTTTCGCTGACATCGCTTTCCGCAGCCATATCCCAAAGATGGCTGGATTTGTCGTGTGCAACCGCCTGATCAGGCTGGTCAGCAACGAGTAGCTCCATTACCATCTTACGGGCGTTGGTTGCCCGCGCATTGTTGGTGGTCACAACCATGCCTTCGCTTGGTTCACGAATACAAGACGCCGCCAGCGTCCGTTCGCCTTCGATCTCAACCATACAAGCGCGACAGTTGCCGTCGGGGCGATAACCCGGCGCTGGTTTGTGGCAAAGATGCGGGATCTTCAGCCCGCGACCATTGGCGATTTCCCAAATGGTATCGCCTTTTTGCGCTTCGACTTCCTGACCGTCGAGGATGAATTTTACTGTATCAGTCATGGTTCACACCTCATCCGCGAAATGTTGCATAGTCAGTCTTATCGGGTTCGGAGCCGCCTGCCCCAAGCCACAAATACTCGCGTCACCCATGGCATCGCAAAGTTCTTCCAACAGGTCTTGGTTCCAGTTGTCAGCTTGCATCAACTTAACAGCTTTTTCACAACCAACACGGCACGGCGTACATTGTCCGCAGCTTTCGTCTTCAAAGAAGCGAAGCATGTTGAGGGCTGCTTCTTTCGCGCTGTCCTGATCAGACAGAACCACGACCGCAGCCGAACCAATGAAGGTGCCAAGCGGTTGGAGCGTGTCAAAGTCGAGCGGCACGTCGTTGATAGACGCAGGCAGCAATCCGGACGATGGTCCACCCGGCTGATAGGCCTTAAACGCATGCCCGTCGAGCATACCGCCACAAGCGTCAATCACGTCAACAATAGTCGAACCCGCCGGAAGCAAATGAACACCAGGGTTCTTAACCCGACCAGATACCGAATAGCTGCGCAATCCTTTACGGCCATTCTTTTCGGTCGAGTTTAGAACCTGTGGACCGTCTTTACAGACACGAGCGACCCAAAGAAGGGTTTCAACGTTGTGAACCAGCGTTGGTTTGTTGAACACACCAACCTGCGCCACGAAAGGAGGACGATGACGTGGAATACCGCGCTTGCCTTCGATCGATTCAATCATCGCGCTTTCTTCACCGCAGATATAAGCGCCGGCACCACGACGAAGATCAATGTAACCCGCTTCAACGATGCCCGCCTTTTCCAGTTCAGCAATCTCGGTTGTTAGGATGCTTAGAACTGCGGGGTATTCATCACGCATGTAAATGAAGCATTTTTCTGCCTCTACCGCCCATGCGGCGATCAACATGCCCTCTAGGAACTGATGTGGTGTGCGCTCAAGGTAGTAGCGGTCTTTAAAGGTTCCGGGCTCGCCCTCGTCACCGTTTACGGCCAAGTAACGGGTGCCTTCGTTCATGCGAACAAACGACCATTTACGGCCTGATGGGAAACCAGCGCCGCCAAGACCACGAAGGCCACTTTCAAGAACCTTGTCCTGAATGGCTTCAGGGTCACCGTTCGCGCGGATATCTTTAAGCGTTTCGTAACCACCGGTTTCTGAATACGCCGCGAAGGTCTGATAGGAAGGGATCACTGCATGCAGATCACCCGAAGCAATCACTTCGGAAATCAAATCAGGGGTCGCGTTGTCAACATGGCGATGACCGACTTCGGCCACTGGGGCTGTATCGCAACGACCCATGCATGGTGCGCGTACCACACGAACTTTTTTCGGGTCGTGGCCTGCTTCCAGCGCGGCCAACAAAGCTTCGGAACCTGCCAGCTCACATGACAAAGAATCGCAAACACGAATGGTCAGATCGGGCGGAGGAGTCTCATCTTCTCGGATAGGATCGAAGTGCGCGTAAAAAGTCGCAACTTCCCAAATCTCTGCCATCGAAATGCGCAGCTCTTCGGCAAGTGCGCGCATATGCGGGGCGGAAAGATGGCCGTAAGCGTCTTGAATCAAATGCAAAAACTCGATCAGAAGATAGCGCTTTCTGGGCGCGTCACCCAACAATTCTTTAACTTCAGCCCAGGCTTGATCGTCAAGCTGACGTCCTTTCGGCGTCCGCCTGCCTTTACCTTTACCTGATTTCCAAACGCCGGACTGATTATCCAATGCCATTACAAGACCCTTATATTTATGGCCCAAACTGAGACCGTCCGTCCCTCCTGCAGGAGTTCCATTTTAAATTCAATATCAATATTTCGTCATTTAATAGAAATAATCTATCAAGCAGAGCATAGACAAGCATCAAATATACACCTATTTCGGGGGCATGAAATGGGATGAAGAAATAGATGCGATAGGGCTACTTTGCCCACTTCCAGTTCTGCGGACCCGCAAGCGAATGGCGCCGTTGGCAAGCGGTACTATCGTTAAGGTCTTAACGACCGATCCTGCCGCATTGATAGACATTCCGCACTTTTGCAACGAAGCGGGTCATTCTTATCTAGGAAGCGAAGAAAGTGACGATGTCACTGCCCATTTCGTCTGCAAAGGCTAAAGCCCAAAGCTGGAATACGGGATATACCTGACCAGATCACCCTTGCGAATGTCCGCGCCTTCGTCGGGCAGTTCAACCAGCCCATCAGCCCAAACTAACCCTGAAATGCGTCCAGATCCTTCGGACTTAAAAACTTCGGCATGACCAGAGGCATTAAGGCGTGCCCTCAGAAATTCGCGTCGCCCGTTTTTCTTCGACTTTGAAAACGCGGCGGGAACCATGAACCCTTGGGGTTCTTGCCAACCGGAACCTGCCAGAAGCGATAGCGCGGGGCGCGCAAAGATCAGCGAACACACAAACGCAGCGACAGGATTGCCCGGCAGACCGAATACCGGAACCCCACCCCACATCGCCATGGCAAGGGGTCGACCGGGTTTTACCGCGATACGCCAACTGGTCAGAGACCCTTTGGTGCGCAGCAATTTGGAAATGTGGTCTTCATCCCCTGCAGATGCCCCGCCAGACGTCAGGATCACGTCGACCTTGTCCAAAGACGCATTAAGGCGATGTTCGATTTCGTCAGGGTCATCCCTTGCGACACCCAAATCGACCGCTGTGTACCCCCAGCGCTGCGCCATGGACAAAAGCATGGGGCGATTTGCGTCAAATATCTTGTGATCGGGTTGATCAATATCAGGTTGGGCCAAAACCTCGTCACCGGTTGAAAGCACGCCCACCCTAAGGGGTTTGCAGACCTCGACGTCAGTCACCCCAACGGCTATCAAAAGCGCCAAGTCCGCAGGTCGTACAAAACGGCCGGCGTTCACGATGGTTTCACCGGCACTGACGTCTTCACCGGCTTTACGCGTATTACTGCCCTTCTTAACCGTGCCATCAAAGCAAACGCTGTCGCCTTCAAGCTTTACGTCTTCTTCCAACACAACGGTATCTACTCCGTCGGGAACGATTGCGCCGGTTAGAATGCGAACGGCACTGCCAATCTTAACAGCCCCAGAAAACGGCGCACCCGCCGCAGCCCGCCCCATGGCCAGAGGCAATCTATTTTCACCTTCATTCAAAACACGATGGGCAAACCCGTATCCGTCCACCGCCGAATTCGGTGCAGGAGGGTTCGAACGCTTGGCTGTTACATCGCTAGCGATTATGCGACCCGAGGCGTTTTTGACGGAAATCCTCTCGGCCCCAGCAATCGGCTGAAGACTGTTACGCAGTCGCTGCAAAGCTTCGTCCACAGGAACCCAATCCACACCAGGTGGAAGTGCAAAACAGTCGTTTCGTAGCCTATTAGGTTGGTCCTCTGACCCGCCAAGTCCAAGAAAATCCAAAATGAAATCCGTGATACTGCGCGTGTTGTCCAAATCAAGAATAGGTAGGCCAACGTCAACTGCACCCTTGGCAGCCACAGCAACGATTGATCCGTTTTGATTTGCGAGAGGTGTTTTGCCGTTCGCTTCGCGAAAGGCCTCGATCTTTGGGTGGTTTGCGGACTTGAAGCCTTCGACAATCACAATGTCGGCGGTGTCGATCTGATCCAGAAGCGCGGACAGCTCTGGTTCGGCATCGTCCCTTAGTTCATTCATCTTTGCCCAGCGCATCGGGGACGACAGAATGACCTGCTTTGCCCCAGCTGCGCGATGGCGAAAGGTGTCGGTGCCTTCGTGGTCCACGTCAGCAACGTGGTGGGCATGTTTAATCGTTGAAATGACCAGCCCCCGACCGGTCATATCCGAGACCAAGCGTTCGACCAAACCGGTCTTGCCGCCGTTCTTCCAGCCAGTGATGCCAAAAACCTTCATACCAGTCCCCGCTGTGTTGCCAGCCTTCGCGCATCTTCCAGATCGTCCGGCGTGTTCACGTTGAAGAACGGATCAATACCGTTTGCGCTTTCAAAAACGGCCTGCCCTGCTTGATGCGTGTCTGTCCAGATAACAATTTTGCGAATACCTTGGATGACAAGTGCTTCCCGTAGGGCGTCTTTCAATGCAACTGGCCAGATGCCAAAGGTCGGTTGACGCCAAAGCTTGCCGGTTTCATCGTAACTGGCTGCAATGGCTAACCCTTCGGGACCCATTTGCGATTGCAGCTTGCTTACAAGATCGTTTGGGAAGAATGGCGTGTCACCGGCGACCGAAACAACATGTGTGGCCCCCTGCCCCTCGGCCCATTCCAATCCTGCAAGAACACCAGCCAACGGGCCAGCATATCCTTCAACACCATCGGCAAGTACCGGCAATCCCAACCGATCAAACCGAGAAGGGTCGCCATTTGCGTTTAGCGCGATGGCATCAACCTGATCTTTGAGACCGTTAATCGCGATATCTAACAACGACACTCCGCTTGCCAGTTCCTTTAGGCACTTATCGCCGCCCCCCATACGGGTTGCGAGACCCCCGGCAAGGATCAAACCGACCAGTTTATCAGTCATGCGATGCCTTTCGTCTGGATTTCTTCGGTTCGTCATCCACGCCTTTCGGGTCAGCATCACGGACAAGTCGGTCATGTCCCGACAGGCAAACGAACCTCTGACCCCGCATACGCCCGACCAGCGTTAAGCCAACCTGTTTTGCGATCTCGACACCCCACGCGGTGAAGCCAGATCGCGATACAAGCACAGGAATACCCATCTGAGCCGTTTTGATCACCATTTCCGAGGTCAGGCGACCCGTCGTATAAAGTAGCTTGTCGCCTGCTTCGATCTTGTCGCGAAACATCAGTCCGGCCAGTTTATCAACCGCGTTGTGACGCCCGACGTCTTCCATATAGGCCAACACATCTTGCCCTTGGCACAGGACCGACCCGTGAATTGCGCCAGCCTTTAGATATAGCGACGGCATTGTGTTGATCTCTTTAGCGAGTGCATAGAGGTCGGACGTTTTAACGGTCGTCTCGGGTAGCTCGATTCCGTCAAGACCTTCCATCATATCGCCAAACACAGTGCCAACGGCGCATCCAGAGGTGCGGGTCTTCTTGACCAGCTTGTCTTCATAGCTCGTTTGCCGCTCGGTTCTTACAACCACGGTTTCCAGTTCTTCGTCAAAGTCGACACCGGTAACCTTATCATCGTTCAGCAACATTCCCTGATTGCGCAAAAACCCCAGCGCCAACAGTTCTGGGTGATCCCCAATGGTCATGGCTGTGACGATCTCTTGGCGGTTCAGATAGATCGTCAGCGGCCGTTCCTCAACGACGTTGACGTCAATCAGGTTATCAAGGTGATCCTTGCCTTGAACAGGTCGCGTCAGGTGTGCGTCGTCCGGATTAGGTAAGATGGGGTTGAATTTCGGCATAAGTTAGGGTTCCTGTGTGGCGGCCAATATGGAATTGACTGGCTGGACGCGCAAGGCAGGAAGCACCTAAATCAAATGATCGGATATTTCATCCCCAGTGAACAAGGTACAGGCGACGAGCTTATCGAAGCCGCTGCCCGTCATTTTGATGCCCAACAGCTTCGCCTAGCGGGCGCGGTTCAGATCAATTCAGCAACAAGCAACTCGGTGCGATCCAGAATGATCCTTAGTATTCTGGGATCAGGTGAAGAGGTCGGCATTTCGCAAAACCTTGGTCCTCATGCAACAGGATGTGCATTGGATGCCGAAGGGCTTGAGACTGCCGCGCACATTGTTCTTAAAAGCTTGGATGATGATCGCGACCTGCTGATCCTGAATAAATTCGGCAAACAAGAGCGCGACGGTCAGGGCTTTCGCGATGCTTTGGTCAAAGCGCTAGATCAGGATGTGCCGGTCTTGCTTGGGGTGAACCGGACGCTGGAAACCGCGTTTCAAAACTTTGCCGGCGATTTCGCGGCAAAGATTGAACCTGACCTTTCTGACATCACGCGATGGTATAACGAAGTACGGACTGTTTAAGAACGCTCGACAAGATGGACTTGTCGCGTTTGCGTTCCGGTCTCTCAGTTCATTTAGGCGGCCTTTCGTT
>CAYZAY010000019.1:0-34225 GCA_964476515.1 uncultured Rhodobacterales bacterium | reverse complement strand
GAAAACTACTGCGAAAGCTATCACCTGCCTTGGGTGCACCCGGGTTTGAATAGCTATTCCCGTCTGGAAGACCACTACCATATCGAAAAACCCGGGCACCATTCTGGGCAGGGCACGTTGGTTTATCGCCAGCTCAAAGGCGACAATGATGCCATCTTCCCTGATTTCGACGGCCTATCGGACAAATGGGATACCGCGGCTGAATACATCGCTTGCTACCCCAACGTGCTACTTGGTGTGCACCGCGATCATGCGTTCGCAATTATCCTAATCCCGCATGGTGAGGGAAAGACTTCTGAACACGTGCATCTGTACTACTCGACCCCTGAAACTGACGTCGCCCTTCGCGAAAAAAACGCAAGCCAGTGGAAAGAAGTGTTCGTCGAAGACGTGTTCGTCGTCGAAGGCATGCAACGTGGTCGCCACGCTATTGGGTTTGACGGGGGCAAATTTTCGCCTGTTATGGATAATCCAACGCATTGCTTCCACGAATGGTGCGCCACACAGGTCGATAACCACCGTGCATCAAAACAGGCCGCTGAATGAGCGTATCGCTCGACCAAGAGCTACTGAATGCCCACGAGCGCGGTGACAAAACCGCGCTCGTTTCGCTTTACGCGCAAGCCGCCAATGAAGCGAAATCGGAAACTGCCAAATATTTCTACATGACGCACGCGTTTATCTTTGCACTGGATATTGGCGACCCCGCAGCTATTGGCCTTCGTGACGAGCTGCGGAAAGCAGGCCGCGAAGCCTGACCTACTGCTTTTTTTGTCCAAAAATATCCAAATCTGCTTGCCCAGCATGGGCAAGCGGTATCATGCGGCGCCGTCAGGCGCCTCGTTTAGAAAAACCGTCCTTTAAAGAAAAATGGAGCGCCGTGAGGGGCGCTCCAGTCTCGCTTATCAGGCTCATCGTTAATTACCGCTCGATGATATATTTTTTGCCTGCGGCCTGATCCGCGTCAGGGGCGAGCGCACCCGCCCCAGTGACCCTTAGGAACAACCTGAGGTTCCTCCGCAGGTATTGCATTTCATGCAGGTGCCGTTGCGCACCAGCGTGTAGTTTCCACAGTCACCACAAGGATCGCCCTCATAGCCCTGCATCTTCGCCTTTGTCCTTGCATCCATTGTGACAGTTCCGGTCGACAACGCCGTTTCAGGCGCAACCTTGGTTTCCGGAACCAAGGTCTGGAGTGCTGCCTGAGCATCCACCGCATTATCAAGTGCGACCGCGCCCATCGTCTGACCACCTTGAAGCACCACCAGTTCCTGAGGGACCCGCTTGCGCAAGTAGCCAGATGAGCTGACTTGTTTTAGCATTTCCAACGACTTAGACGCCGCATTTTCACTGACAGTACCTACGTTGGACTTGCCTTCTTCTTCACCACGACCAAGGTCATCAAAGCTTGCGCCTTCTGGCTTCACGTGCGCCAGATCGGTTCGATCAAGATAGGAAATCGCCAATTCGCGGAAGATGTAGTCAAGGATCGACGTCGCGTTCTTCACGCTGTCGTTGCCCTGAACCATGCCGGCCGGTTCGAATTTGGTAAAGGTGAACGCGTCAACGAATTCTTCCAGCGGCACGCCATACTGAAGACCAACCGACACAGCGATCGCGAAGTTATTCATCATCGCGCGGAAGCCAGCGCCTTCCTTGTGCATATCGATGAAGATTTCACCCAAGTTGCCGTCTTCGTACTCACCCGTGCGCAGATAAACCTTGTGGCCACCAACAATCGCCTTTTGCGTATAGCCTTTGCGGCGCTCAGGCATCTTTTCGCGGTGATTGCGGATGATTTCCTTAACAATCACCTTCTCGACGATCTTTTCAGCTAGAACAGCCGCTTTTTCCTGTGTCGATCCGGTTTCCAGAGTCTCTAGTGCGTCCTCATCATCCTCAACCAAGGCTGACGCCAAAGGTTGGGACAGTTTTGATCCGTCACGATAAAGCGCGTTGGCTTTGATGCCCAATGTCCAGCTTAGCTCGTACGCTTTCTGGCAATCTTCGATGGTCGAATCGTTTGGCATGTTGATGGTTTTAGAAATCGCACCCGAGATAAACGGCTGCGCCGCGGCCATCATGGTGATATGACTGTTAACCGACAGGAAACGTTTGCCTTTTTTGCCGCATGCGTTGGCACAATCAAAGATGTGGTAGTGCTCTTCTTTAAGATGCGGAGCACCTTCCAGCGTCATCGTTCCACAAACGTGGTCGTTTGCTGCGTCAATGTCAGAGCGGCTAAAGCCAAGGTGACGAAGCAGATCAAAGGTCGGATCATTCAATTTGGCCGCTGGGATACCCAGTACCTGAGTGCAGAACGCTTCGCCCAATGTCCACTGGTTGAACACGAAACGAATATCGAACGCGGTGCCAAGTGCTGCTTCAACCTTGTCGATTTCGGTCTGGGTAAACCCATGCCCAAGCAACGCAGTGTGGTTGATACCCGGCGCATTTCCAAGCGTACCGTGACCAACAGCGTACGAGATGATCTCTTCAATCTGTGCCGGACCGTAGCCCTGTTTTTCGAGCGCTGCCGGAACCGAACGGTTGATGATTTTGAAGTATCCACCACCGGCGAGTTTCTTGAATTTCACCAGCGCAAAGTCAGGCTCGATACCTGTGGTATCGCAATCCATCACCAGACCAATGGTGCCGGTTGGGGCAATGACGCTGGTTTGGGCGTTGCGGAAACCGTGCTTTTCGCCCAGTTCAAGTGCGCGATCCCATGATGATTTCGCAATGGAAACAAGATGTTGATCAGGACAGTTCGCGTGATCCAGCGCCACAGGCTTGATCGGTAGATCCTCATACCCATCAGTGTTGCCGTAAGCCGCGTTGCGGTGGTTGCGGATTACACGCAGCATATGCTTTGCATTGCGATCGTAGCTTGGGAACGCACCCAGTTCCGATGCAATCTCGGCTGAAGTCGCGTAGGCAACGCCCGTCATGATCGCGGTCAGTGCACCTGTTAGCGCCCTGCCCTCGTCACTGTCGTAGCCGTGCCCCATATTCATCAGCAGACCGCCGATGTTGGCATACCCAAGACCCAGTGTGCGGAAGTCGTAAGACAGCTGAGCAATTTCCTTGGACGGGAACTGTGCCATCATGACCGAGATTTCCAGCGTCAGCGTCCAAAGACGCGACACATGCATGTAATCTTCGACCTGAAACTCACCATCCTTGAGGAAGGTCAGAAGGTTCATCGACGCAAGGTTACACGCCGTGTCATCAAGGAACATGTATTCCGAGCACGGGTTGGATCCACGGATTTCGCCGTCTTCTGGGCAAGTGTGCCACGCGTTCACTGTGTCATGGTACTGGATACCCGGATCAGCACAGGCCCAAGCAGCGTGGCCGATGTCTTCCCACAGATCACGCGCTTTAATTGTCTTGGCGACCGATCCATCGGTGCGGCGGATCAGTTCCCAATCGCTGTCATTCTTGACGGCTTCAAGGAAGGCATCCGTAACACGAACCGAGTTGTTCGAGTTCTGACCAGAAACGGATGCGTAGGCTTCGCTATCCCAATCGGTGTCATAGGTTGGAAACTCAATCGAGCCATAACCCTGCTTCGCATAGTCCAGCACACGCTTGACGTAAGTCTCTGGGATCGCGACCTTTTTCGCGCCGCGGATTGCGTCTTTCAGCTGAGGGTTCTTCTTTGGGTCTACCGAATCTTCGCTGGACCCATCCCAAGCTTTGATAGCACCAAAGATCGCGTTCAGCTTTTCTTCGTGCATTTTTGAGCCCGCAACGATGGACGCCACTTTCTGCTCTTCTTTGACTTTCCAGTTGATGTATTCCTGAACGTCAGGGTGGTCCGCATCAACGATCACCATCTTGGCCGCACGACGGGTTGTGCCGCCCGACTTGATCGCACCAGCGGCGCGGTCACCGATTTTCAGAAAGCCCATAAGGCCGGATGATTTACCGCCACCGGACAGTGCCTCGCCATCCGCACGTAGCGACGAAAAGTTCGTGCCCGTGCCCGAGCCATATTTGAACAAGCGTGCTTCACGGACCCACAGGTCCATGATGCCGCCTTCGCCGACCAGATCATCCGAGACCGACTGAATGAAGCAAGCGTGCGGCTGTGGGTGCTCGTAGCTAGACTTGGATTTCGTCAGCTTGGCTGTCTTGTGATCCACATAGTAGTGGCCCTGCGCAGGTCCATCGATGCCATATGCCCAATGCAGACCCGTGTTAAACCACTGTGGTGAATTTGGTGCAGCGCGCTGTGTCGCCAGCATGTGGCGCATTTCATCGAAATATGCGCGAGCGTCGCCCTCGGACGAGAAATAGCCGCCCTTCCAGCCCCAATAGGTCCAAGCGCCGGCTAAGCGGTCAAACACCTGCTTCGCGCTTGTTTCACCGGATTTCGGGGTATCGTCGTTTGCAGGAACCGAGCGCCAAAGAAATTCTGGCACGCCCTTTTCCTTTACCTTTTTCAAAGCGGCAGGCACGCCAGCCTTGCGGAAATACTTTTGAGCGATGACGTCGGATGCTACCTGGCTCCAACTGGCCGGGACCTCAACATCATCAAGCTTAAAGACAATCGAACCGTCCGGATTACGAATCTCAGACGAAGTCGTCACAAATTCCAGCTCTGCATATGCGTCTTTGCCGGACTTCGTGAATTTCCTATCAATCTTCATTTGGCTGCCTCATTACCCAGCGTTTCATTTTTGAACCGTCGTTGCGGTTTTGCCGACAAATTGGCGAAAAGGTACGGGCCCCGAACACAACATGTCCGGACGTCACAACATTTTTGGTTGCTCGATAGTGGTTGTCCCTATTCGCCGCGGCGCTCCACTATATTTAGTGGTTACCCCATCGGCCTGCACAAGGTGGCGTATTTGGGCATACAGGGTCAACGAAAATATTAGCGATTTTTTAACAAAAAATCCTTGACCATTTCCTAGGGTAAAAGGGATTGCAAGTCCGCCCGATTCCCGCCCCTTGGGGCCGCAATTATCCACCTGCACAATTTGCTTTTTTTTCTTGGGTTTAGGTCACCAAGTTAAAGGGCAGTATCTTCAAAACCTTTATCTCGAACACTTTTTCTGCTGCAATTTAGATGATCGTTGGGAACCAATTATTATTTGGCAAAAGTCGATCCTCAACCATACACACCATTATGCAACACTACATATAGTTGAAAAACAGACACTTTGGGGAAATGCCCACAATTGGTTGATTCATCTCTAGAATCATTATCCGACTTAATTGAAGCCGCATTTACAGTATCTAAGGTGAAAAGTGGTCGGGACGGCAAGATTCGAACTTGCGACCCCCTGTACCCAAAACAGGTGCGCTACCAGGCTGCGCTACGCCCCGACTGAGGCGCTGTCTAATGTCGGTTTGGTCGAATGAAAAGAGGAAAATGCGTGCTTGGCGAAATTTCTACTTACAGGGCCACGCGGCAATCTTTGGGTCTATAGATGGGTGGCGCAACAGCGTCCCTTCGTTGATCCCATAACGGCTGCTAAGACCTCCGTTGATCTCAAGCACAAACTTGATGTCGCTTCCGCCCAGTATAAGCGTTTCGTCAAGCGGTATCGCATTTTCATGAAGACGGTGTACAACACCGTCTTCTGTGGCAAACAACATATCCAGAGGTATCAACGTGTTTCGCATCCAAAATGCTGTTGTCTGAGGTCGTGTAAATACGAATAGCATACCGTTTCGAAGCGGCATTGACTGACGATGCATCAATCCACGCGCCCGTAGTTCACCAGTATCGGCAATTTCTACATCGAATTCGGCGTAGCCCCAATCTCCGTGAAGCTGAACGCGATCGTTCGAACACCCCCCTGCGATACTGGACTGAGCCCATAAAACCGCCACAAGGATGCACAACAATCGCAACACAACACTACTCCGAAGTTTGTCCAGCCTCCCAGGCGCAGACTTCAGCCGCCATTTTTCCACGGCGGCCGTCAATTACTCTTAATGAGATTGCCTCTCCCGGCATCAAATTGGCAAGACCGGATCGACGCAACACTTCGAAATGGATAAAAATATCATCCGAAGACCCATAGGAATTGGCAAAACCAAAGCCCTTGACCTTATCGAACCACTTTACCCGTGCAGGCATCAACGGCGCTGCCATGATTTCTTCTGCAGGAAAATCTGTGAAATCTTCGAGAGGCGGCGTTTGTGTCGCTCCATCCATCCAGATATCCAAAACCAACGTTGCTTGAACACCTTTCGATGTTTCTTGCACAGCGAGCTCTATGCCAACGCCATCCGCAACGGAACTTTGTCCAAAGTTCCGCAGCACATTTGCATGCAGCAATATATCCGGTCCGCCGTTTTCCGCGACAACAAATCCAAAGCCTTTGGCTGGATCAAACCACTTCACTCGTCCGGATATTCGGTTAAGGCCCTCATCGGTTGCCAAATCAATATTCCACTATACTCATCCCAACGGGATCCATCACAAACGTTTGGGGACGATGCAAGGGTAAATCTATGTTTAAAATTGGCTTTTTCATTCACGTTGCGCGAACTGCGTAGCATTTCATTAACGTTATTAGGGGCTTAAACGCAAAACATCCCAGCTCGAATTTTGATTGTTTTTTGTCCACCGAAATCGATCATGAAGCCTAAATGCACCATCTGCCCAAAACTCGATTTCAACTGGTGTTATTCGATAACCTCCCCAAAATGGAGGTCTATCGGGTGACGAACCGTGAGTTGCAGTGACTTTTGCCACTTCAGCCATAAGCGAAGCACGAGAAGATAGCGGTTGTGATTGTTTAGAAGCCCACGCCCCTAACCGGCTCTTCAAAGACCGTGATGCATAATATTCGTCAGCCGCTGCGCCATCTTCACGGACAACAGTACCACGCACCCGAATTTGGCGCCGAAGTGACTTCCAATGCATCACAAAGGCCGCCTTACCGTTTTGGTCGATCTCCTGCGCCTTCGCACTTGTGTAGTTCGTGTAAAAAATAAAGCTGTCCGCATCGATTGATTTCAAAAGCACCATGCGTGCGTTGGGTAAGCCATCCTTGTCGACCGTCGAAAGCGCCATTGCGTTTGGATCGTTTGGCTCAGCCTCTTGGGCATCAGCCAACCAACGGCGGGCAATTTCAAACGGATCGTCGCCAGCAAAAAGTCCACTACGGTCCGACATTTTTTCACCTCATCTAATGACCCACTATGGGTCTGTTACCCGCCCAAAGGCTTGAAGGCAAAATGCCAATCGCCTAAAGAAATGTAAGATGAATTCTAATGGTGCAGGGGAATAGGATGTCAACACAACTCATGCAGGACAAACGCGGCCTGATAATGGGGCTTGCGAACGATAAATCCATTGCGTGGGGTATTGCCAAAGCATGTGCGGACGCCGGTGCCGAACTTGCGTTTTCCTATCAGGGCGACGCACTCAAGAAACGGGTTGATCCGCTCGCTGCACAACTTGGAAGCGACATCGTCCTTCCCTGTGATGTCAGCGATGAAGGCTCGATTGACACATTGTTCGATTTACTTGAAAAAAAATGGGGAAAGCTGGATTTTATCGTCCACGCAATCGGATTTTCCGACAAGGGCGAACTGCGCGGCCGCTACGTCGATACGACACGCGGTAACTTTAACATGACGATGGATATCTCGGTTTTCAGCTTCACTGCGGTCATGCAACGCGCCGAAAAAATGATGACGGATGGCGGTAGCGCGATAACAATGACCTATTACGGTGCCGAGCGTATTATGCCGCATTATAATGTCATGGGCGTCGCCAAGGCTGCCCTTGAAGCGTCGGTGCGATATCTGGCCGAAGATCTGGGCAAAGACGGAATTCGTGTAAACGCCATTTCTGCAGGTCCGATCAAAACCCTCGCTGCATCGGGTATCGGCGATTTCCGCTACATTATGAAATGGAACGAATACAACTCGCCTCTGCGCCGTAACGTGACCATTGATGATGTTGGCAAATCGGCCCTTTATCTTCTCTCTGATCTTGGGTCCGGTGTAACCGGAGAAACACATCACGTTGATGCAGGCTATCACGTCGTTGGCATGAAAGCCGTCGATGCGCCAGACATGTCGAAAGGTTAATTATGGATCGTTTACCTCACGAAAAAGGATTTCACGTCAGCTGGGATCAACTTCACCGCGATGCACGCGCCCTTGCTTGGCGTCTTGACGGTCACGGACCCGGTGATGGAACTTGGAAAGCTGTGGTAGCTATCACCCGTGGCGGCATGGCCCCAGGTATGATCGTTGCACGCGAACTCGACATTCGCACCGTCGATACGATTTCTGTAAAATCCTATCATTCTGGTGGCGGCAAGGCTGACGAGCGACGCGAAGCAGAAGTTTTGAAGTCACCTGATAAAGAGATGATGGGCGACGGCACTGGAATTCTTGTAGTTGATGATCTTGTTGACAGCGGCAAAACGCTAGAGCTGGTCCGCTCGCTTTATCCCAAGGCCCATTTCGCATGCGTTTATGCAAAGCCAGAGGGCGAAAAACAGGCCGATACCTACATCACTGCAGTCAGCCAAGACACTTGGATTTTCTTCCCGTGGGATATGGCTCTGCAATATGTTGAACCGTATCGGGGAACCGACTGATCATCTTTTGTCGCAAAATATCCTCAGGGGGAAACGCCGGCTAGGCGTTGGGGGCAGAATGCCCCCTTTTTTGATTGAGGCGTGCCCATGACCCTATCCAGAACCAAAACAACCTTTGCCCCGCCGATAGTCGAATCCAAAGCTTGGGCAAATGCCACGCCCCTGCCCGATCACCTTCCTCTATGGGATTTCTCACAGGCCGCCCCTTCGTCGCCACCCCCTAAGCAAATGCGCGAAGCAATTGCCAGGGCCGTTGTGAACCGCACTGATGTGCATTTGTACGGGCCGGTACTGGGCCATCCAGATTTACGCGAAGCTTTGGCCGCCAAAACCAGCGCGCTTTATGACGGAACCATTCGACCTGAACAAATCGCGATTACGTCGGGCTGCAATCAAGCTTTTGCGGCAGTCACGGCGGCGCTGACGTCCGAAGGGGACGAAGTCATTCTGCCAACCCCTTGGTATTTCAATCATAAAATGTGGTTGGACATGATCGGTGTATCGGCAACGCCTCTGGATGCTGGTCCTGACCTGTTACCCAACCCAGAAAAAGCACGGGCCCTGATTACCAATCGTACCCGCGCTATTGTCCTCATATCGCCAAACAACCCGACCGGATTGGAGTACCCCCCAAAACGGATCGAAGCGTTCTATCTTCTCGCCCGTGAGCACGGTATTCCGCTGATCCTTGACGAAACCTATCGCGATTTTCGTGTGAGCAACGACAAAGCCCACGATCTGTTCACTGATCCCGATTGGCCGGACGGTCTGATCCACCTTTATTCTTTCTCGAAATCCTTTCACCTTTCCGGTCACCGGCTGGGCGCGATTGCAGCATCGGTCGCCCTTCTGACCGAAGTCACCAAGTTTCTGGATACAGCCACGATCTGCCCATCCGGCATCGGTCAGGCAGCGGCTGTTTGGGGGCTTCAAAACCTTGACCAATGGCTAGAGGATGAACGCCAAAAAATCCTCAATCGCGGGCAAGTCGTTCGACAGGTTTTCGACGACCTTGCGGGGCAAGGCTGGTCTCTTTTGTCCAGCGGCGCTTACTTTGCGTATGTAGAGCATCCAAAAGCCGCAAATCACGAAAACGCCGCCCAGCATCTATTGCGCGAAACCGGTGTCTTAATGCTTCCCGCGTCAATGTTCCGCCCCGATGGGCAAAATGGTTCCAACACCCAGTTTCGTGTCGCTTTTGCCAATCTTGGCGCGGACGGGATCAAAGAATTGGGCAAGCGTCTAGCGGATTTCAGCTTCTAGCTTGCCCCCTATCCCGTCAGCGCGTAGACACGATTTCTGAAACAGGGGAAAAAGGGTTCGGGCATGGCTAGAAAAGTGGGTTCCAAGATTTTTGTTTGGATACTGCTGTCGATGATCATCGTTGGTCTGATCGGCTTTGGCTCAACTAATCTCGGCGGCACTGTACGCTCGATCGGGACGGTCGGCGATAAGGACCTCTCGATAAACACCTATGCCCGCGCGTTGCAAAACGAACTTCGCTCTCTTGAAGCGCAAACCGGTCAGCCGATTTCGCTTGGTCAGGCCCAATTGTTTGGCGTTGATCAACAGGTCCTTTCGCGGGTCGTGTCGTCCCGCTTGTTAGATTCCGAAGCAGCCCGCTTGGGTATTTCAGTCGGCGATGAAATTTTGCGCGAACAGCTTTTAGAGGTCCCAAGTTTCCAAGGTATCGACGGAACATTTGACCGAGAATCTTACAAGATGGCACTTGAAAACGCTGGCCTGAACGAGCGCGAATACGAAGCCCAACTGCGTGACGAAATCTCCAGTTCTCTGCTACAAACTTCGCTGCTGGGCAATCTTCACACCAATCCCGCTTATTCAGAAGCCTTTGCCGCTTATTTAACCGAACAACGCGACATCACGTGGGCCGAACTGACAGTAAGCGATCTTGATGTGCCAATTCGCGCGCCTAACGATGCGGACCTTCAAGCGTATTACGACACAAACATAGATTCGTTCACATTGCCTGAAACCCGCCAGATCACCTATGTCTGGATGACACCGGACATGTTGATCGACACGGTTGAACTGGATGAACAAAACCTGCGTGACGCCTATTCCCGCCGCGAAGCCGAATTCAACACTCCGGAACGCCGTTTGCTCGAGCGTCTCGTTTATTCTGATACGGCTTCGGCACAGCAAGCGGCTGACCGTTTGGCCGCTGGCGAAACCACGTTTGAAGATCTGGTTGCAGAGCGCGGGTTAGAGCTAATCGATGTTGATCTTGGCGATGTGGGCAAGGTCGAACTTGGTTCGGCAGGCGACGCAGTCTTCGCGTACGAAGGTCTTGGCGTGGTTGGTCCGGTCCAATCGGATCTGGGCGCAGCTTTGTTCCGGATCAATGCGGTTCTGACGGCTCAATCAACCAGCTTTGAAGAAGCGCTTCCGCTACTGCGTGACGAACTGGCATTTGATCGTGCCCGTCGCGTGATTGATGCACAAGTCACCGATCTGGAAGACCTATTGGCCGCAGGCGCAACGCTGGAAGAACTAGCCGCTGATACAGAAATGCAAATTGGTCAGATAGGCTACCATGCGGCCGTCTTTGACGGCATCGCCGGATACGCGGCGTTCCGCAACGAAGCTGCTCTGCTCACCACCAGCGACTTCCCAACAATTGCAAACCTTGCCGATGGTGGTGTTTTTGCCATGCGCCTAGATGCCATTGACGCAGCAAAACCAGAAGACCTTGAAAACGTCCGTATTCAAGCAGCCGAAGGTTGGGCAGCACAACAGCAGCTTGCTGCACTGGCGACCGAAGCAGAGGCAATCGTATCGACACTTGCTAGTGGCGGCGAATTCGAAACCTCTGGCCTGACGGCAAACGTCGAAACTTCTCTGGGTCGCAGAGCGCGTCCTGAGGGCATTCCAACAGACGTTAGCGTGCAAGCGTTTGAGCTTTCCAACACTGGCGAAGCAACCGTTATCGAAAGCGCGACTGCGGTCTATGTCGTTCGTCTGGATGCAGTCCACAAAGCTGATCTGTCGACCGACGAAAGCAAATCTCTCATCACCGCCATCGAACAGCAAAACACCTCGGCCTTGGATCAGGACGTCTTTCAGTCCTTCGCCAACGCGGTTCGCCTTCGGACAGAAATCGAGATTAACCAACAGGCGATCAACGCCGTTCACGCCAATTTCCAGTAGAGAGAAGACCAGTGGTGCTGACACCATCATTCGAAGAATTTGAACAGGGCTATAACGCCGGAAAAAATCAGGTTGTATACACCCGCCTAGCGGCTGATTTGGACACGCCTGTGTCGCTGATGATGCGATTGACGGCTGGTCAAAAAGACAGCTTCGTCCTTGAATCCGTCACCGGAGGAGAGGTTCGCGGGCGCTATTCGATCATTGGAATGAAACCTGATGTACTGTGGCGTTGTCACGGTGAACAAGCGCAAATCAATCGTCACGCGCGATTTGACCCCGACGGGTACGAAGATTTGTCAGAAGATCCCCTGACCGCGCTTCGGACCCTTATCGAAGATAGCAAAGTCGATATTCCTGATGACCTGCCACAGGCGTCTTCGGGTTTGTTCGGATATCTTGGCTACGACATGATCCGTCTGGTCGAACATCTGCCCAATGTGAACCCTGACCCCTTGGGATTGCCTGACGCCCTGCTTATCCGCCCAAGTGTCGTTGCCGTTCTGGATGGCGTCAAAGGCGAAGTGACAATCGTTTCAACCGCTTGGGTCGCCGAAGGTCTATCAGCCCGCGCAGCATACGCGCAAACGGCCGAACGCGTTATGGACGCGTTGCGCGACATCGAAAGACCGCTTCCCGCCGAAAACCGCGAATTTGGCAATGAAACCGATCTGCCAGAGCCTGTTTCGAACTTTAGCCATCAGGGCTATTTAGACGCCGTCGATAAGGCCAAAGAATACATCAAAGCCGGTGACATCTTTCAAGTGGTTCCATCACAGCGATGGACCCAACAGTTCCCGCATCCTCCGCTTTCGCTTTATCGCGCCTTGCGCCGGACGAACCCGTCGCCGTTCATGTTCTACTTCAACTTTGGCGGCTTTCAGGTGATCGGGGCCAGTCCGGAAATCCTGGTGCGGGTCTTTGGCAACGAAGTCACCATCCGCCCGATTGCCGGCACGCGTCCGCGCGGCAAAACGCCTGCTGAAGACAAAGCACTGGAAGACGATCTGCTTGCCGATCAAAAAGAGTTGGCCGAGCACTTGATGCTTTTGGATCTCGGCCGCAACGATACGGGCAAGGTTTCCAAAGTCGGCACCGTGCGTCCAACAGAAGAATTCATCATCGAACGCTACAGCCACGTTATGCACATCGTGTCCAACGTCGTAGGCGAACTGGCAGACGATCAAGACGCGCTGTCGGCACTTCTTTCCGGCCTACCCGCTGGTACAGTTTCAGGCGCCCCCAAAGTGCGCGCGATGGAAATCATCGACGAACTGGAACCCGAAAAACGTGGTGTCTATGGTGGTGGTGTCGGCTATTTCAGCGCCGGTGGCGACATGGATATGTGCATCGCGTTGCGCACAGCCGTTCTGAAAGACGAAAAGCTTTACGTCCAAGCGGGTGGCGGCGTTGTCTATGATAGCGACCCTGAGGCTGAATTCATGGAAACCGTGAACAAATCCAAAGCGCTACGCGCCGCGGCCGAACAAGCAGCCCGCTTTGATAGTTCATCGAACTAAGCTTTCTATTGTTCTAGAACGTCCGAAATCGGCGCAAGACGTACGCTTGCCGCCCGATCCTGCAGGCCCCAAAGCAACAGCGCCGAAATCGTTGCCGGACGAAGCCTGCCGACCATAATCACAGACCCTTCCTGACGCGCTTTAAAGGCAGCCTGATCAAGGAAGCGGCGGATCACAGTTGCTTTTTGCCCTGCAATGTCAAAATCGCGGAACACAGTTTCAACCGGCAAATCACGACCTTCTGCCTGTTGCTGGGCAGCGTTCAGCCCCTTGGCACGCAAGACCAGACCGTAGTCCGATCCTTCGATCATGTTCAAAACACCTTCGGCCAGCGCCATGTTGCCTTGTAACCCGCCGTCCGTGCCTTCCAAAAGACCGACAACATTTTCAAAGCTTTCAAGCGTTGGAACTAGCACAAGCTCGGCCAACGATGCATCTCCGCCTTCGGGAAGATCAGCGGTCAGCAGTACTTCGTATCCCTTGGACGAATACTTGTCGGAAGCTTCTATTGCGTCGCCACGCAAAGGATCTATCGCAAAAGAAATCGGGTATGGGAAACTCGCCAAAGCTTCCGGCCCGATATTGAATTCACCCGTATCAATCAGCACAATCGCCATCAACGGACGGTCATCTTCCTCTGCAACCGCAGGCTCTTCCACCGCAGTTTCTTCCTCAGTTGGGGCAATCGTTGGTAATCTATCCGTGACGATCGAGGTATCCTCGGTCATCGGCGCGTCTGGTTCAAAGGTCTGATTGTCCTGCGCAACATCAAGCACCTCAACGACAGACGTCGATGCTTGGAGCGTTTCCGTTTCTTCGCTAACTTCTGGCATCACCGGCTCTGCCGTTTCTGATGAAACGCTTGGGCTGTCTTCGGTGGCAGGTGCAGATAGCGCCTCGGTCTGGGACGCAACACTTGGTTGGTCCCCTGAAGACACATCCGGCACGCTTTCATTTGTTTCGCTGACGGTGTCAAGATTTGATTCCGCCTCGCCATGCGACGGCATAATTGCCGACGTAGTTTCGCCCATACTCGGCGAATCTTCGATGCTGGGCGAAGACATTTCCGGCGTAGGAATTGGATCTTCTGTGGGCATTACACCCGGCGTAGATTGAACAGGCTGAACAGGTTGCTCGATTTCAGCTTCTACAACCGGCATAGGCGCAAGAAGTGAAACGACCGCTAAGAACAGCGCGGTCAATAAACCACCCCAAATGATCCCGAAAATAAGTCCGCGTGCCACCCGATCGCTCCTGACTGCGTTTCTTGTTTTTCAGCATAATGCGCCCTCTTGACGGTCCGGCGCAACCCTGAGCATGTATACCTCGACTAAAAACGATGGCGAAGCCCAGAATTCGGACACAATCATGCTACTCTTGATCGATAATTACGACAGTTTCACCTATAATCTTGTTCACTATCTGGGTGAACTGGGTGCGGATGTCGTTGTAAAACGCAACGATGCCCTGAATTTGCAAGAAGCCATGGCCATGAACCCCTCGGGTATCCTTCTTTCCCCAGGCCCTTGCGACCCTGATCAAGCTGGCATTTGCCTAGCAGTAACAACGGCCGCAGCAGAAACGAAAACCCCGCTTATGGGCGTTTGCCTTGGTCACCAGACAATCGGTCAGGCATTCGGTGGAAATGTCGTTCGTTGTGATGAAATCGTACATGGCAAAATGGGCATGATGCATCACACCGGCAAAGGTCTTTTCGCAGGCCTTCCAACCCCGTTTGAAGCCACGCGCTACCATTCGCTGATTGTTGACCGCAACACCCTGCCCGACACACTAGAAGTTACGGCAGAGCTGGAAGATGGCACTATCATGGGACTTCAACACAAAGAGCTTCCGATACACGGCGTTCAATTTCACCCTGAATCCATAGCAAGCCAACACGGTCACGCCCTGCTTCAAAACTTCCTCAACGAAATGAAGGTGCCAGCATGAGCGACGCGTTGAAACCAATTATTAATGCGGCTGCCGAAGGCCCTTTGACAAAAGATCAGGCCGAAGCCGCTTTTCAGACCCTCTTTGAAGGTCAAGCCACACCCGCCCAGATAGGTGGCCTATTGATGGCGATGCGCACCCGCGGCGAAACCGTTGACGAATACGCCGCTGCTGCCGCCGTCATGCGCGCCAAATGCCTTCCTGTGAAAGCACCCGCTGGCGCGATGGACATCGTTGGCACTGGCGGAGACGGTAAGCACACGCTCAACATCTCAACCGCAACGGCATTCGTAACCGCAGGTGCAGGTGTTTTTGTCGCCAAACACGGCAACAAAAACCTAAGCTCAAAATCGGGTACGGCGGATGTGCAAACTCAAATGGGCATCAATGTCATGGTCGGCCCTGATGTCGTCCAGAAAGCCCTCGACGAATGCGGTATCGCCTTCATGATGGCCCCTATGCACCACCCCGCTGTCAAATACGTCATGCCGGTCCGTCAGGAACTTGGCTGTCGCACATTGTTCAACATCCTCGGCCCGCTCACAAACCCGGCAGGTGTCAAACGCCAACTCACCGGCGCGTTTTCGCGCGACCTGATCCGCCCAATGGCCGAAACGCTCGGCCAGCTCGGCAGCGAACGCGCATGGCTGGTTCACGGGTCTGATGGCACGGACGAACTAACCATCACCGGCGTCAGCTGGGTCGCAGCACTTGAAGAAGACGGCGCGGTCAAGGAAATCGAACTCCACCCCGAAGACGCCGGCCTTCCTGTTCACCCGTTTGAAGCCATCATTGGCGGCACGCCCGAAGACAACGCAGATGCCTTCCGCGCATTACTTGATGGCGAAAAATCCGCCTACCGCGATGCTGTTCTTCTCAACTCTGCCGCTTCGATCGTGGTTTCAGGCAAATCTGACGACCTGAAAGAAGCCCGCGACATGGCCGCCGAAAGCATTGATAGCGGAGCCGCCAAAGCCAAGATCGAAGCACTGGCCAAAGTCACCAACGCCTAATCCTTCATCTTGCCAAAAAATACCTCGGGGTTTGGGGCAGCGCCCCAATCCACCCCTTTCCCGCAAAGCCATGATTGGTTAAACACGCGACATGACCCAAACCGCCCTTGACCGCATCAAAGCCTACAAGCTTGAAGAAATCGAAGCCGATAAAAAAGCTGTCGCGCTATCGGACGTGGAAGCCGCCGCGAAAGAGGCCAGCCCAACTCGTGGTTTTGCCGACGCGCTGAAAGCCGCATCACAAACCGGCTATGGCCTGATCGCCGAGGTTAAAAAAGCCTCGCCCTCCAAAGGTCTCATCCGCGAAGATTTCCACCCCGAGACCCTTGCAAAAGCCTACGAAGATGGTGGGGCGACCTGTCTGTCTGTCCTAACCGACACCCCAAGCTTTCAAGGCGCAAAATCCTTTCTTGTCGAAGCTCGCGCTGCGACGTCGCTACCTGCCCTGCGCAAGGACTTTATGTACGACACCTATCAAGTCGCCGAAGCCCGTGCCCTTGGGGCCGATTGCATCCTGATTATTATGGCCAGCGTCACCGACGTCCAAGCGCAAGAGCTTGAAGATGCAGCGTTTGGCTGGGGAATGGACGTTCTTATCGAAAGCCACGACGCGGAAGAACTCGAACGCGGCCTAAAGCTGAAATCTCCGCTCATCGGGGTAAACAACCGCAATCTCAAAACGTTCGAAACTTCGCTTGAGACCACCAAAGAGCTGGCGAAAATGGTGCCTGCCGACCGTCTATTGATCTCGGAAAGTGGTTTGTTTACGCCTGACGATCTGGCCGAAATGGCGCAACACGGCGCACGCACCTTCCTGATCGGCGAAAGCTTGATGCGCAAAGATGATGTCGCATCGGCAACGCGTGAACTTCTGGCAAATCCAATCAAAGGGGCTGCATGATGTCTGGCCTTAGTCACTTCGATTCTGACGGCAATGCCCACATGGTTGATGTCTCTGACAAAGACGTCACCGACCGCATTGCGACCGCCGAAGGCTGGATCAAGATAGCCCAAGCGACCTATGAAATCATCGCAGAAGGCAAAGCTAAAAAGGGCGACGTCATCGGCGTGGCCCGTCTGGCGGGCATCATGGCGGCCAAGAAAACGTCTGATCTGATCCCTCTGTGCCATCCCCTTCCCATCACCAAAGTTGCGGTCGAATTGGTCCTTGATCCCGATCTACCGGGTTTGCGGCTTTCAGCAACTGTGAAGACATCTGGCCAAACAGGCGTTGAGATGGAAGCTCTTACGGCCGTCTCGGTCACTGCATTGACGGTCTACGACATGTCCAAAGCCGTCGACAAAGCCATGGAGATCGGCGGCATTCGCGTCACGCTAAAAGACGGCGGTAAATCAGGGCGTTACGAGGCAACATGATAACCGTAGACGACGCGCTTTTCCATCTGTTCGACCTAGCCAATCAGGTCGGAACGGAACGCGTTTCGCTGACCAAAGCGGTAAATCGTGTGCTCTTGGAAGATGCCGTCGCCATGCGGGATCAACCTCCGTTTCCAGCTTCGGCCATGGATGGTTACGCGGTCATTGGCCCCGTATCACAGAACCAAAGTTACACTGTCATTGGCGAAGCAGCCGCAGGCGCGGCGTTCAGCGGACAAATCGAAAAGCACCAAGCGGTTCGAATTTTCACCGGCGCGCCAGTTCCTTCACTTTGTGACACCGTTGTCATTCAGGAAGACGTGACCCGCCAAGGCGATCAGATCACGATCACTGGCGATCACCACGGCTCAAATATCCGCCCGGCTGGTGGCGATTTCAGGGTTGGTCAAAAACTGGCGGCCCCGCGTTTACTGTCCGCCAACGACGTTGCACTGCTGGCAGCGATGAACATTCCCGAGATCACAGTTTCAAAGAAACCTGATGTGGCTTTGATCTCAACCGGCAATGAACTGGTTATGCCCGGAGAAGACCCGGGGCCGGATCAGATAATCGCTTCCAATACATTTGGCCTGAAAGCGCTTCTTGAAGCACATGGGGCAAACGTGCGCATTTTGCCAATCGCCAAAGACACAGACGCCTCGCTTGAGCATATGTTTTCGCTGGCAGCCGACGCTGACATGATCGTCACAATCGGGGGGGCATCGGTCGGGGATCATGATCTTGTTGGCCCTGTGGCCAAGCGGCTTGGAATGGAGCAAAGCTTTTACAAAATAGCGATGCGTCCAGGCAAACCGTTAATGGCGGGCCCTATGGGGGATGCGATGATGGTCGGCCTTCCCGGCAATCCGGTGTCGGCGATGGTTTGCGGTCAGGTGTTCCTTCTGCCCGTCATTCGCGCGATGCAGGGTTTACCCGCGAAGAAACGCCAAGCGATTAGCGCGACACTGGCCGAGGCAATTGGCCCGAACGGTCCACGCGAACATTATATGAGGGCTAGAATAGATGGCGGACAACTTACCGCCTTTGGTCGTCAGGACAGTTCACTGTTAACTATCCTCGCCGATGCTAACGCTTTGTTAATCCGTCCCAGCAATGATCCGGCAAGACCAGCGGGTGCGCAGATTCAATATTTGCCACTTTAAGCGTAAATAAACTCAACATCTCGAAGATTGTTGACACAAAACAAGAACAGCAATAGAACAAAAGGGAACACTTTCGGGTAAGGGGTCTTCTCATGCTGACCAAAAAACAACTGGATCTGCTGGATTTCATTAACAAGCGCATGCACCGTGATGGTGTGCCGCCAAGCTTTGACGAGATGAAGGAACATCTGGATCTTCGCTCGAAATCGGGCATTCACCGCCTGATCACAGCGCTTGAAGAACGCGGCTTTATCCGCCGCCTTCCCCACAAGGCCCGCGCGATTGAGGTGATCAAGCTTCCTGAAAGCCTTGGATCAAAACCTGCAGGCTTTACGCCGCGCGTCATCGAAGGCGATGCGCATCCAGCCGCGGCCAACACTGACATCTCGAACGACGTTGCGAACCTTCCGGTCATGGGCCGGATTGCCGCTGGCGTTCCTATCGAAGCTATCAGTCAGGTATCCAACCACATAGCTGTTCCAGGCTCTATGCTTCATGGTGCTGGCAAACACTACGCCCTTGAAGTCAAAGGTGAATCAATGATCGAGGCGGGCATTAACGACGGCGATGTTGTGATTATCCGCGAAGCCGAAACCGCTGACAACGGCGATATTGTCGTAGCACTAGTCGAAGATCACGAAGCCACGCTAAAGCGGTTCCGCCGTCAGGGGTCTACCATTGCTTTGGAAGCTGCTAATCCGGCTTTTGAAACACGCGTTTTCCCCGAAGATCAGGTTAAGGTGCAGGGCCGCTTGGTCGGTTTGATCCGCAACTACTAATCTTTGGTCCACGGATGCCAGATTCGCGCACCGTGAACGTCCTTACTGCTTAGGATTTCCCCGCTTTGCGTAATCGCAAGGCTTCCAGTCTCACGCAAGGACGCTGGCGATATGACGATGCAGGGAAGCTCAGACGTGGGTTCTGCATTCACCACAATAATCTTCGCCCCTTGGCAACTGATCGACGCGGCAACGGTCTTTTTTCCTGTGAGGTGTAGGATCTGGCCATCCCATCGCTGATGCGCTGCAGTTTGCGTGGCTGGATCACCGTCATTTTCCAACCAGACGCTGGCGACAAAGCCGCTGCCCTTAGCTTTGGACAACGCCCTGCACCTGTCCGTCATCACGCCCACCAATCCACCAGTATCGGCAACCAGCGCATAGGGCCGTTCGCTGTTCATCAACAGCCAGACCGCCCCTAGTACCCCAAGCACTCCTAGCCCACGCATCCGCCCCCGCCCCAGCACAAGCCAAAGGCCCCCTATCGCGACCAAGGGAAGAAAACCGGACGACGGTTGGGGCACCATTTTCACCGCACCAGCAAAGCCGGACACCCAATCGGACACGAACAATATCCACCCCAGCCCAGTCGCTGCAATCTCCAACCCTATCCAAGCCCCACCGAATGGCGCCAGCACCGCCGCAAAAACAGCCCCGGGAACAACAACTGTCCCCATCACGGGAACCGACAGAACATTGGCCAGCAACCCGTATTGGGAAATCTGGTTGAAATGCGCCGCCCCAAACGGCGCCATTGCCAAACCGGCCACAGCGGATGAGATCACCACAGCAGTGACCGGTCTTAACCACTTTGGGCCAAGGTTAAGCTCTTGGTCCCTTATAGTTGTGAACACGCCAACCAAAGCGGCTGTCGCGGCAAAGGACATATGAAACCCAGGGCTTAACAATGCTTCGGGCGTGCGCATCAATACGATCGTTGCGGCCACAGACACTGCCCGCAAGCTTATCGCCCTGCGTCCCAAAAGTATGGCAACCAAAGCAACGGCAACCATCACAAACGCCCGTTCGGTGGATATCGCCCCGCCCGACAACGCCAAGTACATGCTTGCCACAGCAACGGCGATTAGGGCCGATATCTTTTTAGCAGGCACGCGCAAAGACACGCGGGGGATTAACGCCAACCCGCCTCTTACGGTCGCGAAAACAAAGCCCGTCAACATGCCCATATGCAACCCAGAAATCGCCAGTAAGTGCGCAAGGTTCGAGGCCCGCAAACTGTCCAGACTGTTTTGGGATATGCCTGATCGATCTCCGGTTACGATGGCCACAACGAACGCGCCGCGCTTATCGGGCAGAGCCTCGATTATCCGTTGGGAAATCCAGTGCCTAAGACGAAACACCCCTAACCCGCGCTTTGACGGATCCAGCGTCAGAACCGGACTGCGCGTATAGCCGACCGCTCCCAGCTTTTGGAACCAAGCGTGACGCTGGAAATCAAAGCCCCTAGGCTCGACTGGACCAGAAGGCGGGCTAAGGTGCGCAGCCAGAACAATCGTTTCCCCGGGCAAAGGCGTGAAATGGGCCTGATCCCCGTGCAGCGCTACCCTGACACGGGCCGGCGTTCGTGAAGGAGACGTGTTGTACAAAACCACACGGTCCAACGTCAGTCGCACCGCATCAGAAGCGCTTTTGTCGATGGCCACGATGCGACCCTCAACAGGGCCATAGTAACGATAGCCAAGAACCGGCTCGGCAATATAGTGCGTTCGCCACGACGCCAGAACGAACCCGATCGAAAGGGCAAGGATTGAAACGCCAACGGCCCGAGACACAAGATCGTTTCGGCAAGCCAACACAAGCGCCACCGCCCCTAGACCCACCATGCAATAAACCAACACTTCAGGCTCAAATTTCAGGTTAAAGAACACCCCAATGCCGGTCGCAAAGAAAACTGGCAACCACGGGAAAAGCGCCCCTTGTTGGGACAGGATCAAACCAGATACGAAAGCAAAAATGCGCGGCACTTGTCCTCACCCAGACGGACAGCTAGACAGGCGCAAATCTATCTATTTCTGGTTTCCGAAAGGTAAAGACCTGATGTCTGACGCCGTTGTCACGCGCTTTGCACCCTCTCCTACTGGCTACCTCCATATCGGAGGCGCACGTACCGCCCTGTTCAATTGGCTTTATGCCCGCGGTCGCGGGGGCAAGTTTCTATTGCGCATCGAAGATACCGATCGCGAACGTTCGACCCCTGAAGCGACCGACGCAATCTTGAAGGGCATGGAATGGCTTGGGCTTGACCACGACGGAGAAGTTGTCAGCCAATTCGACAGTGCTGATCGCCATCGCGAAGTTGCTTTGCAGCTTCTGTCCGAAGGCAAGGCGTATAAGTGCTTTTCAACACAAGACGAAATCCAAGCTTTCCGTGACGCCGCAAAGGCCGAGGGCAAATCCACCCTATTCCGGTCACCTTGGCGGGATGCGGATGCGTCAACCCTCCCGGACGCTCCTTTTGTTGTGCGCATCAAAGCCCCTCAGGACGGTGAAACCGTCATCAAGGATCAGGTTCAGGGCGATGTGACCATCAACAACAAGCAGCTCGACGATATGGTCCTTCTGCGTTCCGACGGAACACCGGTCTATATGCTGGCTGTTGTTGTGGATGATCACGATATGGCTGTGACGCATGTCATCCGTGGTGATGATCACCTCAACAATGCTGCGCGCCAGATGATGATCTATACCGCGATGGGCTGGGATGTCCCTGTCTGGGCGCATATTCCACTGATTCACGGACCTGATGGAAAAAAACTCTCCAAACGACACGGCGCACTGGGTGTCGAAGAATATCAAGTAATGGGGTATCCGGCGTCAGGCATGCGTAATTACCTAGCGCGTTTGGGTTGGAGCCATGGTGACGACGAATTCTTCACGGACGCACAGGCGCAAGACTGGTTCGATTTTGGCGGGATTGGCAAATCCCCAGCACGATTTGACTTTAAAAAGCTGGAAAATTTTTCCGGCCAGCACATTGCTGCATCCGACGATGCTGCACTGCTGCAAGAATTGGTGCAATTTTTTGCAATCACGGATCGTCCTGCTTTCAGCGATAAAATATCCGAGCTATTTGCCGCAGGTATGTATTGCCTGAAGGAACGCGCCAAAACATACCCTGAACTTATTGATAAAGCTCAGTTTATTCTTGCAGAACGCCCAGTTCAGGTTGATGAGAAAGCTGCGAAAAATCTAGATAATGTATCCCGTGGTATACTGAATGAATTGACGCCGCACCTGCAAAATGCTAGCTGGGATCGGGATAATCTCGAGGCTATTGCGATCAAGGTCGCTGAGGCAAACGAGATCAAATTCGGCAAGCTTGCCGGTCCTATGCGTGCAGCACTTGCTGGGCGCTCGGCGACCCCAAGTGTGTTCGACATGATGCTTGTGCTGGGCAAGGAAGAAACCACTGCCCGGCTTTCAGAGGCGGCCGCCACGAGAGAGTAAACCTCTCTACTCGGTCGTACAAACACAGATCAACGGATCCGCCGTTGGTCACGCCAAGGAGGATGACAATGGCTGATACACAACGCTCGGCGAAGCTTTCAATTGACGGTAAGGATTATGACCTGCCGATCTTCTCACCGACTGCGGGTCCGGATGTTCTCGACATTCGCAAGCTATACGCTCAGGCTGGCGTCTTTACGTACGACCCGGGATTCACCTCGACTGCGAGCTGCGACAGCACCATTACCTATATTGATGGCGGCAAAGGCGAACTTTGGCACCGCGGCTACCCAATCGACCAATTGGCTGGCAAATCGCACTATCTCGAAGTTTGCTATCTGCTGCTTTACGGTAATCTTCCTTCGCCAGAAGAGCTTGAAGATTTCGAAAGCCGTGTGACCAACCACACAATGGTCCACGAGCAGATGATTAACTTCTTCCGTGGCTTCCGCCGTGATGCGCACCCAATGGCAATTATGACCGGTGTTATTGGAGCAATGTCTGCGTTCTACCACGATTCAACCGACATTTCTGATCCTTGGCAGCGCGAAGTTGCGTCGATTCGTTTGATCGCAAAAATGCCAACAATTGCCGCAATGGCATATAAATACACCATCGGTCAGCCTTTCGTTTACCCACGAAATGATCTTGATTACGCGTCAAATTTCCTTCGTATGTGCTTTGCTGTCCCTGCTGAAGACTATGAAGTGAACCCTATTTTGTCGCGCGCGATGGATCGGATCTTCACATTGCACGCGGATCACGAACAAAACGCATCGACCTCGACTGTTCGCCTAGCATCGTCTTCGGGTGCAAACCCGTTCGCATGTATCGCGGCTGGAATTGCATGCCTTTGGGGCCCTGCCCACGGTGGTGCAAACCAAGCGTGCCTTGAGATGCTGAAAGAGATCGGCACTGTCGATCGCATCCCAGAATTCATCGCCCGTGCAAAGGACAAAGACGATCCGTTCCGCCTGATGGGCTTTGGTCACCGTGTTTATAAAAACACCGACCCACGCGCCACAGTTCTGAAACAATCGGCTGACGAAGTGTTGGAATTGCTTGGTGTTGACGACAATCCACTACTTCAAGTTGCTAAAGAACTTGAACAGGTTGCTCTGAACGATCCATACTTTGTTGAAAAGAAGCTGTTCCCGAACGTCGATTTCTATTCGGGCATCATTTTGGAAGCGATGGGTTTCCCGACTTCGATGTTCACACCTATTTTTGCTCTATCACGTACCGTTGGCTGGATTTCGCAGTGGAAAGAAATGATTTCGGACCCACAGATGAAAATCGGTCGTCCTCGCCAGCTGTACAAGGGCGAAACGTTAAGAGATTACACCGATATCGAAAATAGATAATCTATCATAATGATAATATTTGTTGCGTAATTGGAAACGCCCGGCATCCACGATGTCGGGCGTTTGCTTTGTATACGTTTAAGAAACAGTTTTTGCACCAAAGAGTTAGCCCGCGCAAGTTGACTTAAATGCCTCCCATTGTGGTAATGTGTCCCTGGTATGGCGCTATTGCGTCTGTAAAAAGGTTAACGAGTCATGTCTGGTGAAGTTCTCCCAAATCCGGAGAAGGAGTCCGTCGAGTTTGTCACGGGCTGCGATCCTCAAGTCCACTTTAAGATCATTAGCGATAACGGCAATTTATTTGTAAAAGTCACATCCTTGGATGGGGCTGATCTAGATGCCGTGTTTTTTAACTTCACCGATTCCAACCTTGTTGGCAACGTTAGCACGTGGAGTCCGCATTTTTCTTCAACTGAGTATATCGACGATGGTATAAACTCTCTCTCTGATGGAACGGAGCTTGTGGGAGATTACGACGCGCGCATTGAATTCGGTTCCGGTGAAAGCGGAGTCGAAGGTGATACACAGACCGCCTGTTTCACATTCTGGAGCGAAGATCGCCCCTTAACGCTCGACGATCTTGATATCGAAAGTTTTGCGGTCGTCGTCGACACCGAAAGCAGTGACGGCACGGTTCTGACCCACAATGAAAACGCCGACGCTGAGCATGAAATGAATGACTACATCTATGGTGACTGGCATCCGGACGGCGAAGGAGGTTGGGAATATGTCGGAGATGAAGAACCTGTTGTAGAAGATTCCGACAAGTCCTTTGTCATCCAAGGTGATGCAAACGTTCAAGTCACTTTGACCGAGTTGGAAAACGGTGACATGCAAGTCGATCTTGAAGTCCTTGGTGACGGTCAGATTGGTGATCTCCGTGGTCTTTTCTTCAGTATGAATGATGACACGCTTGTCGACGGTCTATCTGTGACCGGAGACAACGTAACAGATTCCGATTTTGATGCTGACAATGTTGATAACTTGGGCGGCGGAGTGAACGTAAAAGGCGAAGTTATCAACGAAGCCGGCAAATTTGATGGCGGTGTTGAAATTGGAACAAACGGTATTAGTAAACACGACATTCAATCGACCAGCTTTACCCTAAGCCATGACAGTCAGGCCCTGACCTTTGAGGATTTTGAAGATCAGGCATTTGCCGTTCGACTTACATCGGTTGGTGAAGAAGAAGATTGCCCTGATCAATATATCCTAGGGGATATTCCCCCTGAAGACGAAGATGAAGAAGACCCGGATAAATCCGAAAACCCGGACTTCGAATTCAACTTATTCTAAAAAACAAGGCAGGGTTTCAACCCTGCCTTTTGCTTTTAACGCCCTTCGTATTCGGCTTTTCGCTTGTCCAGAAACGCCATCACCCCTTCGGTGAAATCTCGGGTTTTCCCGCAGGCCCCTTGCAATTGCGCTTCTACCAATAGCTGCTCTTCCAGCGTATTTCCTTGCGATGCCGACAGCGCTTCTTTGACGTGTTGATAGGCAACCGTTGGACCTGACGCCAGCTGCGCTGCCCGCTTTTGCCAATGCGCGTTGAATTCGTCGTCCGCAATAGCTTCCCAGATCATTCCCCATTCTTCTGCCTTTTTGGCTGGGACTGGTTCGGCAAACAAAGACGCCCCCATAGCGCGGGGTGATCCGATCTGACGTGGCAGAAAATATGTCCCGCCAGCGTCAGGTATAAGACCGATACGCGTGAACGCTTGTAGGAACACCGCCCTTTCAGTCGCGATCACCACATCACACGCCAGCGCAAGGTTCGCCCCTGCCCCAGCCGCAGCGCCGTTCACGGCTGCAATTGTCGGGATAGAACTATCGCTGATCGCACGGATCATCGGCACGTATTCGTCCCGCAGAACCCTTTCGAGGTCGATATTGGCCGCATTGCCCCCGTCCCCAAGGTCCTGACCGGAACAGAACGCTTTTCCGGCACCGGTGATCACAAGCACCCGCGCTTCTTTTCCGGCGGCTTTCACTGCGTGAAGAACCTCTGCCCGCATCTGTGCGTTCATGGCATTCATCACATCAGGACGGTTCAACGTCAAAAGGGCAATGTTGTCGGAAATCTGATAGGCAATCGTTTGGTAAATCACGGGGGTGCGCTCCTGTTAATCTTGCGCATGATGTAAGGATGCTTTCCAACGGGCCAAGGGGAACCCTGCGTCAATCGTTGATTATTTCAGCGAGGCGCTCTTTTTCTTCGTCGCTCAAGCCATCGAGAGCGGCCTCAGTTGCTGCAGTTGAGGACCGGCGGCGCAGAAAGCCCCAGCCGATGCCCAAACCAAGCAACAGCATGATCGGGCCCGCATACCAAAGTAACGCGTTGGACCCACCTTTCTGCGGCTCCATCAGAACGTATTCCCCGTAGCGCACAACGAAAAAGTCCAGAACTTCCTGATCCGTATATCCGTCCGTCAGAAGTTGGCGCAGTAAAACCCGCGCATCTGCTGCCCAATCGGCGTTCGAAGACGCGAGCGCTTCGGACTGACACTTCACACAACGCAGCATCTCGTCCAGCACCTGTGCGCGGGCCTCTAACACCGGATCGTCAAGCATCTCGTGCGGTTCAACGGCCCATAGTGGCGCAGCCAGCAGGCAAAAGATCAACGCAAGCCGTTTCATTCAGCAGGCACCCCTTTAGGTGAAGATTTACGCGCCCCAACAGCGACGCGATACCGACGATCCGAAAGGCTTAGCAACCCGCCAAGCGCCATAATGATGGTCCCAGCCCAAATCCAGTTAGCCAAGGGTTTGATATGGCTACGCAGCGCCCATCCGCCATCTTGCTGGGCATCACCAATTACCACGTACACATCACTGAATATGCCGTTATCAATAGCCGCCTCCGTCGTCGGCATCGCCTGAACTGGATAAACCCGCTTTTCAGGGTGCAACGTGCCGACCATACGACCTTCGTTGCGCACCTCGACAGTAGCCATCGTGGACATGTAGTTCGGCCCGGGCACACGTTCGACATTCGTCAGCATGATCGAGTAATCCCCGACCTCAACGCTTTCGCCCAGTTTGACGACCGAGATATCTTCAAGCTCCCACGCCATCAGACCTGCGATACCAAACAACGTGATCCCAAAACCTGCGTGGGCCACAGCTTTGCCCCAGTCAGCCCGAGGCAGCCGCATCAACCGCCCCAGACGCTGTCCAGAACGTCCGGTCCGCGACCAAAGATCAGTCGCCGCGCCAAACACAAGCCACGCGCCCAAGAACAGCCCAACAGGGCCCAACAAGCTACGCCCGGTCTGCCAGACGTAAGCCAGCAACCCTAGCGCCACCGCCAACACCAATGCCGGTATCAACTGTCTAATCGCCTTGGACAGGTTGGCCCGCTTCCAAGGCAACATCGCCCCGATAGGCAACACGATCCCCAAAGCAATCATGAACGGCGTGAAAGCCTGATTAAAGAACGGTGCACCGACCGACAGCTTTCGGTCCCAGAACATCTCGGCGACCAAGGGCCAGATGGTGCCGATGAACACCACGAAGCAAGCGACAGCCAGCAATACGTTGTTCAAAATCAATCCGCTCTCGCGGCTGACCATGCCAAACACACCCTTAGACTGCATCGCATTCGCGCGCGCTGCAAACAGTGTCAGCGCCCCGCCTACAAAGAAAGCAAGGATGAACAAGATCACGACGCCTCGCTCAGGGTCCGTCGCAAACGCATGAACCGATGTCAGCACGCCTGAGCGCACAATGAATGTTCCGATTAGCGAAAACCCGAATGCGAGGATCGCCAATAGGATCGTCCAGCTTTTCAGGCTCTCTCGCTTTTCAACGACAACGGCTGAATGCAGCAAAGCCGCGCCCAAAAGCCATGGCATAAAGGAAGCGTTTTCGACCGGATCCCAGAACCAGAAGCCACCCCAGCCAAGCTCATAATAAGCCCACCAGCTGCCTAGCCCGATGCCGATGTTTAGGAAAACCCACGCTGCAAGGGTCCAAGGGCGCACCCAACGCCCCCACGCCGCGTCTACGCGTCCCTCGATCAGCGCGGCCACGGCAAAGGAAAATGCCATGCTCAGGCCAACGTACCCGAGGTACAAAAACGGCGGGTGAAATGTCAAACCCGGATCTTGAAGCAACGGGTTCAGGTCCTGCCCGTCAAACGGCGGTCGTGACAAACGCACGAAAGGGTTGGATGTGTAAAGAATGAACCCAAGAAACGCGACCGCGATTGACGATTGTACCGCCAATACCCGCGCTTTCATCGTCGGTGGAAGATTGCCTCCGAACCAAGCCGCCATCGCGCCGAACAGCGTTACGATCAGAACCCACAACAACATAGAGCCTTCGTGGTTCCCCCAAACGCCGGATACTTTGTACAGCATCGGCTTGGCGGTATGGGAATTCATCACCACCAATCGCAGTGAAAAGTCCGATGTTACAAACGCATATGTCAGCGCACCAAACGCAAACGCGGTTAGCAAGAACTGAGCAGTCGCGGCGGGTTCGGCCACAGCCATCCAACCAGCCCAACGTTTGTGCGCACCTATCAAGGGAATAATGGCCTGCACAATCGCAACGCAAAGGGCAAGGATGAGGGCAAAGTGACCGAGTTCAACTATCATTTCTCGATTATAAGATGTCTTACCCCTGCGTCCAATCGTATTTCACTTACCTATTCGATCACTTTGTCGCGTGTGTTCTCCAGTCATCTAACGCCTGATTGCCATCAGACACAGACGCCTCCTGCGCAACACGCGCGACAGTTTCAGCGACCGACCTGCGGAACTCCATTCCTTTGGCCTGATGACGCGCACCAAAGTAAAAGCTGACGATTGCCCCAAGCAGCCACCAAAGTGGTTCTGGCACGTGGGCAACACCTTCCATACGTGCACCAAACCAAACCGGATCCACAGCCGCAGAAACAAACAGAGCGATCACGCCAAACGCCATCACCGGACGCGGCAGGCGGTTCAATCCATCGACAAACTGATCAAACCACCCCTGCCGCGCCCCACCGAATTCCGCAGCGAACTGGGCCAAAGCCGCATGAGACATCGTCGCGTCCCGCTGCGCTTGGGCTTCTGCATTCACACGGAACACCTCGGCTGTTTCTGCAACAACATTGCGACCGGCCCCAAAGACCGAGCCCAAAACATCTCCGACTACGCCCATTTGGCGATCCTTTCCCGAAACTCTTTGGTTGAGAGATGGTATTTCGGCGCGATAAATTCCTCGGCCCGCCTGATCCATCCACCTTTACCGCCCCTGCGCGACCGACAATATTTTCGGGCAGATGGCCTACGGTCTGCCAACGAAAAGTAATAGTTCCGCCGTTCAATCCCGTATGCATCGGCAAGGTATCCCGAAGCGTCCTTGTAGGCAGCCTGAACCGCCGCAATGGTCTTGGGTCCAATAGCCCCGTCAGCCGTACACAAATGCCCCATCGCTGATACAAGCCGCTGTAGGATTTTTACGGCCTGCGACCCTGCATTAACCTGCATGTCAAATACGGATGCTCGCAGAACCTCGGGCAAATCACTGATCCGAGGTTTTTCAAAATAGTCGCGGATGAATATCTCTTAAGCCAAAGCGACCGATATCTGCTGAACATCCTGCCGGTCCACATCGCCGTCTTGGTCAAGGTCCAGCCCCAACCGCCGCATCGTGTGGATTGTCACGCCATGTTTTGTTGCCCCACCTGGATCATCGGGATCGTCTACAAATCCACCTTCTCGGTGGATAATCTCACGGGCAATTTCTCGGACGGTCGGCATGTGGAACTCCTCCGCTGCAAGTCACGGAAAAGATGCTGATTAAAATGTTAATAAGGTCCTAGACCTGCGTACTTACTCAGTCGAAGGTTCGACGTACACGCCCTGTTCTTTGAGCGCATCAACGACTTCCTTTGGCATGTAGCTTTCGTCGTGTTTCGCAAGTATTTCAGTAGCTTCAAAGACACCGTTAATGTATTTTCCAGTACCAACCATACCCTGATTTTCTTCAAACAGATCGGGAAGAACGCCGGTGTAGTTCACAGGAATCGTCGCCCCACCATCCGTGACGGAAAAGCTAATAACCTCTCCCTGACCACGAACCAGCGACCCGTCTTCGACCAACCCGCCGATGCGGAAAACTTCGGTTGGCTTTGGTGGTTCAGCAATAACCTGAGACGGCGAGCGGAAAAAGTTGATGCCATCCTGCATCGCGTAACCGATCAACCCTGTAGCCAAAGCCAGCGCAACAAACGCAGCAATAATAACCTGAATTCTACGCTTCTTTTTAAGAGACTTCATCGCCGGACCTCTGTTCGCAACACCCAAGACCTAACCATTGCATTCAAATTATTCAATGCGATATGAGCACCTTAGAATGCTGACTCAAAAGTGATCTTTCGCTTCAGGAAATTCGTCGCGTGAACAGACACCTTTGCCGGATCACCCGTTGTAAGGAACGTACTTTCCGTGCCTGATCCGATCATCGTTGGATGTCGTTCTAGATAATCGGCCAAACTGTCTGCAACCAAATTAGCCTGCGAAAACACTTTGACGTCCTTGCCAAGCGCTTCCCGAAACTCGTTTTCCATTAGCGGATAATGCGTACAGCCCAAGATCGCCGCATCTGGGTTTGGCATCTTTCTAAGCAAAGCATCCGTGTGCGACTTTACCAATGCTTCGGCTAGGATCATGTCGCCATCTTCAATCGCATCAACAAGACCACCACAGGATTGTGCTTCAACATCAACCCCAATCGCGCGGAACGCCAATTCGCGCTGAAAAGCCCTACTTGAAACGGTCGCAGGGGTTGCAAACAGTGCTACATGCTTCACGCCAACCTCTCGCGGAGGGCTATTGTCGCCCCACTGTCGCTCGGTCAGAGATTCAATCAGCGGCACAAAAACACCCAGCGCGCGTTTATCCTTGGGCAACCAGCTTTCCTGCATCCGCCGCAAAGCCGCCGCTGACGCGGTGTTACACGCAAGGATCACCAAATCGCAGCCTGCTTCCCAAAGCCGTTCGGTGGCTTTGGTGGTCAGATCATAAACATCATCCGCATCGCGCACCCCGTAAGGCGCATGCGCGTTGTCACCAAAATAGACAAACGGAACATCTGGAAGCTTTTGGGTCACCGCATTCAGCACGGTCAAACCACCCAATCCGGAATCAAAAACGCCTACTGCCATCTAGTTTTTCTAACGGCTCTCAAACTCGAAACCGTTCTCCATGTTTTTCAGGGGCTTAGGTGATAAAGCATACGTGGATTCGCGAAGGAATTCCATCAGTTCTCGTGCGTCATGTGACCGCTTTTCAAGTTCTTCGCGTGCAATGGGCTCACCAACGACAATTCGCACCGGCGTATCCACACGTTTTTTGAACTCTTTGATCAACAGGCCCATCCGCAAATGGTTATGCAAACGGCTAGCTATCTGAAACAAACGCGATGTTTGACCGTCAAAATAAATCGAAACAACCGTTGCATTAGATTTCCCGATCATCCGTGCCGTAAAACTACGCCAGCTAGGGTCCATCGGTTGGGAAAATGGTCGTAATGACGTCGAAACCGTCCCACCAGGAAATATCCCGATGGCCCCACCGTCATTGAGATACCGCAACGCCTCTTTCCGTGTAGCAAGGTTTTCGCGGACCGCTTCTTTGGTTTCATCAAAACTGATCGGCAAAACAACTCGGTTCAAATCCTCGGCCTTGCGAAAAACCGAATTTGCCAGAATGCGAAAATCGCCGCGTAGCTTTGAAAGGATGTACCCCATCATCAGCCCATCAAGGATGCCGTAGGGATGATTGGATATAACAATCAAAGGTCCGTTGCGCGGAATATTTGCTAAATCGCCGCCAACAATATCCAAACTAAGACCATAGCGTTCGACCATCACTTCCCAAAAGTCGCGGCCGCTGCCCACTTCACGCTCATAGCCCGCTGCGCGTTTGATCAACGCAATACGGCCTGTGACGTTTTCCATAACACGGATCAAGGTCCGCCCACCGCGGCTATTAGCCGAATGTGCGTAGCTGATTTCGCGCACGATTTCTCTTTGCGATGGCATATATCGTCCCCTGCTCGAAGGGTTCACTTAGCGCAGCGGTTTCGTTCTATCCAGCATTATTGCCAATCAACACGCGATCATTCAGCCGCGTGCTGAGAAACCTCTCGATCCGACCGGATAATCGCCAACAGTTCTTCGCGACGCTTTTCGGCTTTTGATGCGTTATCCAACTTAACCGGACCAAAGCCGCGGATCTTGGTTGGTAGAAGCGCCAGCTCCAAAACGGCTTCTTTGTTTGCGTCAGTGACGATTGGCAAAACAAGGTCCATGTCCCGTTCATACTGCGCAATCATAGCCCGCTCCATTTTGCGCTCTTCACTACGCCCGAAGGGATCAAACATCGTGCCCCGCAACACCTTGAGCCGCGCCATCAGGGACATCACACCGCCAAACCACTGACCGTATTCCCGTTTCACAGGTCGACCATCCGGCCCATCCTTTGAAAACATCGGTGGCGCCATGTGGAATGTCATTTTGAAATTACCGTCAAACGCCGCTTTCGCGTTTTGGCGTGTTTCGCGATGCATCCGACCGACTTCGTATTCGTCCTTATACGCGAGCAGCTTATGATAGCCCTTGGCGACCGCTTCCTTCAGCGCTTCATCTTCGAATTTAGCTAGTAACTTGCGATACTTACGGGCCAACAGACCACTTTGATAGGCTTTCAGATGATCGGCCCGGAAATCAATCTTCTGATCCAAGGTCTTAGGCAATTCAAGAACCGGTCTAAGGTGGGTTTCAGCTTCCTCAGGATGAAGAACTGCCCAGCGCCCGATCTCAAACGCCCTTAGGTTTCTGTCAACAGCGGCACCGTTCAAACGTATTGCGGCTGTTAGCGACTCGTGACTGATAGGGATTAGCCCCTGTTGCCACGCAGCCCCGAACACAAGCATGTTCGAAAAGATGCTATCGCCAAGAACAACCCGCGCCAGCTCTGTGGCATCAAACATTCTCAGCTTGTCGCGAAGCCGAGCTTCCAACGCCAGTTCCAGCCGATCAGATGGCACGCGGAACTCTGTATCGCGGGTGAAATCGCCCGTTACAATATCATGCGAATTCACAACACCGCCCGTGCGACCGGTCGAGGTCAAACCAAGCGTCTTTGATCCAGCAGACACCACTAGGTCCCCACCGATCAATGCATCGCATTCACCCGTTGCGACCCGTATAGCACTAATGTCAGACGGTTTTTCAGCCAATCGGCAATGTACCATGACCGCGCCGCCTTTTTGCGCCAGACCGGCCATTTCCATCATTCCCGCGCCTTTGCCATCCAACTGCGCAGCCTGTGCCAACACGGCCCCAATCGTCACAACGCCGGTTCCACCAACGCCGGTGATCACCACGTTATGCGTGCCTTTGATCTCTGGTAGCTCAGGCATCGGCATGTCCGGTAGGTCAAAATCCTTTGCGCTTTCTTTGCGCAAAACGGCGCCCTCTAGCGTTACAAAAGACGGACAGAATCCGCTAAGACAACTAAAGTCCTTGTTACAGGCTGACTGATCAATCTCTCGCTTGCGTCCCAGTTCGGTCTCTACCGGTGAAATCGCCACACAGTTCGACTGAATTCCACAGTCCCCACAGCCTTCACAAATATCGGTATTGATGAACACGCGCTTATCTGGGTCAGGAAAGTTACCCCGCTTGCGACGACGACGTTTTTCAGCAGCGCAGGTCTGGATATAAAGTAGCGCAGTCACACCTTCGATGCTTTCGAGCCGTTTTTGAACCGCCATTAACCGTTCACGCGGCTGCATTTCAGTACCCGATGGGAACTGATTGGCGTTTACATCTTCT
>CAYZAY010000018.1:0-35535 GCA_964476515.1 uncultured Rhodobacterales bacterium | reverse complement strand
TATTACAAATGGTCGAAGGACTTCATGGAAGCTGGCAAGCGGCGGCTGGCGGGCGCGACGGCGCATTGAACCTCGACCAGTCGAGCTTCGATCCCTTCGAATGCAACTGTGTAGGATCGTGTGACCATCCCGAAACCTCCTTGCGAAACGCTAGTCGGGTTGTGGTTTAAGATTGGTTAAACGGTAAAATTCGGGGCATTGAGTTTGTCGCTCTCGGCAAATAGGTATGGGTCAACAAAGCGAAAGGCCCGCTCATGCTGTCTTCCAAACGCGTCCTGCTAATTATTTCAGGTGGGATAGCTGCGTATAAATGTCTGGAACTTATCCGCCTGCTCAAAAAGCAAGGGGCGGATGTCACACCGGTTTTGACCAAAGCCGCGCAGGAATTTGTGACACCCCTGTCGGTATCTGCTCTTGCCGGAGAGAAGGCCTATACCGACCTGTTCGATTTAACAGACGAAGCGGAAATGGGTCACATCCAGCTGTCTCGGGTTGCTGATCTTGTTGTTGTGGCCCCAGCATCTGCTGACATCATGGCCAAGATCGCACAAGGGCGGGCTGATGATCTGGCGACGACTTTGTTACTGGCAACGGACACGTCCGTGATGGTCGCCCCTGCCATGAACGTGCGCATGTGGGAACACCCGTCGACCCAGCGAAACCTTGCAACGCTGCGCGCTGACGGAGTTTCGGTCGTTGGCCCGAACGAAGGCGACATGGCCTGTGGGGAATATGGCATGGGCCGAATGTCCGAACCGCAGGAGATTTTGGATGCCATCGACACGCATTTTTCCGATGGGCCGCTGAAAGGTAAACGCATTCTGGTGACATCGGGTCCAACCCATGAACCGATTGATCCCGTGCGCTATATCGCGAACCGGTCGTCGGGTGCGCAGGGGACGGCTATTGCCAACGCTCTGACGAAGCTTGGGGCCACTGTGACGTTCGTGACGGGACCTGCTGACGCCCCAATGCCGGTTGGGGCGGAAATCGTTGCGGTTCAATCCGCCAACGAAATGCTGGCCGCTGTTCAGGACAGCATGCCTACGGACGCTGCTGTGTTTGCAGCTGCTGTTGCGGATTGGCGGGTCGCCAGTGCGTCGGGCAGCAAGATCAAGAAAGACAATGGCAAATTGCCAGTCTTGGAGTTTGCCGAAAATCCCGACATTCTGGCGACGGTTGCGCAAATGGGCGCGGGTCGGCCGGATTTGGTGGTGGGGTTTGCAGCCGAAACCGACGACGTCGTCGCGAACGCAACGGCCAAACGTAAGCGCAAAGGCTGTGACTGGATAGTTGCGAATGACGTGTCTCCTTCGACTGGCATAATGGGTGGCTCAGAAAACGCCGTGACGTTGATCACGCAAGCTGATGCTGAGGAATGGCCACGCATGTCGAAAACGGAAACGGCCGAGCGTTTGGCCCTGAAAATAGCTGACGCGCTGGGTGGCAAGTGATGGTGACAGTTCGGTTTGTCTGGGACGAAGGCGCAGATCGCGATCTTGGTTTGCCAAGCTATGAAAGCTCTGGTGCGGCGGGTGCAGATATTCGCGCGAATTTTGGTGGCCCGAAGGATATAGTGCTTGGCCCCGGCGAACGGACCTTGGTTCCAACGGGTCTACGCATGGCGATCCCGCAAGGCTACGAGGCCCAAATACGCCCCCGTTCTGGCCTTGCGCTAAAGCACGGCATCACGGTGCCCAATTCACCGGGCACTATCGACAGCGATTATCGTGGACCGCTGGGAGTGATCCTAATGAATGCAGGGCAAGAACCGTTCACAATTTCTCATGGCGACCGCGTTGCGCAGATGATCGTTGCGCCGGTTATTCAGGCGATGTTCGAATTGGGTGAAACCCTTGATGACACAACCCGCGGCGATGGCGGCTTTGGCTCGACAGGTCAAAGTTAGTGCTTCTTGTCCTTGGACTAGCTTTGCTTGTCTATGCTGTTGGGCATATCGCTGGGTTTCCAAAGTCGCTTCGTATTGCCCTGCTTTTGGGATTGGTGGCGCTGATTGTGTTGACCCATCTGGTGTTGCCCGACGGTAATCCAGTTCGAACTGCAATCGGGGGAAGCGTGGCCGGTTGGGGGATTGTCTTTGGCCTTGCGCTTATCGTGCTGGCCTACCTATCTGTGTTAAAGCGGCTCAAATCCGCTGCAACGCCCCAATCAGAAGACACGACCCCGATGGACAAACCCCTTTTCACAAATTCCGAACTGGACCGCTACGCCCGCCATATCATGCTGCGTGAAATCGGCGGATCCGGACAAAAGGCCCTGAAGGAATCCAAGGTTCTGGTGATCGGGGCAGGGGGGCTTGGCGCGCCTGCGTTGCAATATCTTGGGGCGATGGGTGCTGGGACAATCGGTGTTATTGATGACGACATCGTCGAGAATTCGAACCTGCAGCGACAGGTGATACATACCGATGCACGCATCGGGATGCCCAAGGTTTTTTCGGCCAAAGAAGCGGTCGAAGCGCAAAATCCGAATGTCTCGGTCTTGCCCTATCATCGCCGATTAGTCGAAGAAGATGCTGAAAAGCTGTTCGCCGACTTTGATATCATCCTCGATGGGACCGACAATTTCGAAACGCGCTATTTGTCCAACCGGATTGCTGCGAAACTAAGTAAGCCATTGGTTTCAGGCGCCTTATCACAGTGGGAAGGCCAGTTAAGCGTCTTTGATCCAGCGAATGGCACCCCCTGTTATCAATGCATCTTCCCCGAGGCCCCGGCGCAGGGCCTTGCCCCAAGCTGTGCAGAAGCAGGTGTTTCGGCAGCCCTTCCCGGTGTCATCGGATCAATGATGGCGCAAGAGGCGTTGAAGCTGATCACAGGCGCAGGTCAAGCGTTGAAAGGCGAGATGTTTTTCTACGACGCGCTTTATGGCGAGACCCGCAAAATCGCCCTTAAAAAACGGGATAATTGTCCTGTTTGCAGCCAGCACTAAAACCCCGTAGCGTGGCGCAAATCTCGGAGGAATTTCTATGACGAACCCGCTTTTGCAGGACTGGACAGCTCCCTTTGGCATCGCCCCCTATGACCAAATCAAGGACGAACACTTTTCGCCTGCGATCGAAGAAGCTATGGCGCGGCACAACGCAGAAATTGACGCAATTGCGGGCAACCCTGACGCTGCAAGTTTTGAAAATACTATCGAAGCATTGGAAGGCGCCGGTGAAGACTTGGACAAGGCGCTGTCCGTTTTGTTCAATCTCATGGGCGCAGACACCAACCCTGCACGCCAAGAACTTGAGCGCGAATGGTCGCCAAAACTTTCGGCGCACAGCTCTGCGATTTATGCCAACAAGGCGTTGTTCAAGCGGATTATTTCGTTGTGGGAACAGGTTGATTCACTTGATTTGGACGATCAGCAAAGGCGCGTGTTAAAGCTGACAAACCGTGGTTTCGTTCGGGCTGGCGCAGGGCTTGAAGGTGCGGATGCGGATCGGATGGCCGAAATTAAAAGCCAGCTTGCGGTGCTTTCGACCGACTTTACCCAAAACATGCTGAAGGACGAGGCCGAATGGTCGATGGACCTACCCAAAGATGATCAGGCGGGATTGCCAGATTGGCTGATAAGTGCGGCCACCGCTGCGGGTCAAACCGCGGGCAAAGACGGCCCGATTGTCACCCTATCACGGTCTTTGGTAACGCCGTTCTTACAGTATTCGTCACGCCGCGATTTGCGCGAAATTGCATATAATGCTTGGGCTGCGCGCGGGGCAAACGGCGGTGAAACGGACAATCGGAACATCGCGACCGAGATCCTGAAGCTTAGGCAAGAACGGGCAGAACTGCTCGGGTATTCGGATTTCGCGGCTTATAAGCTTGAAACCGAAATGGCCAAAACTGCGGACAACGTTCGTGATCTGTTGGAAACCGTATGGGAGCCAACAAAAGCGCGCGCGATTTCTGATGCGGCGGTTCTTGAACGCATGATGCACGCAGACGGTATCAATGGTCGGTTAGAGCCTTGGGATTGGCACTACTTTGCTGAAAAACGCCGTCAGGCGGAACATTATCTGGACGAAGCTGCGCTAAAGCCGTTCTTCCAACTAGACCGGATGATCGAAGCGGCGTTCGATTGCGCGACCAAACTGTTTGGTCTTGAGTTCCAAGAACTCGATCTGCCGCTCTATCATGATGATTGTCGTGTGTTTGAAGCGAAACGAAATGGTCAGCATGTTGCGCTGTTCATTGGCGATTACTTTGCGCGTCCGTCAAAGCGGTCTGGTGCTTGGTGCAGTGCCCTTCGCACCCAAGCCAAGCGCCCCAACGCGCAGACTCCGATTGTCTTCAACGTCTGCAATTTCGCCAAGCCTGCTGACGGCGAACCTGCGCTGTTGTCCTATGACGATGCGCGAACCCTGTTTCATGAATTCGGGCACGCCTTGCACCAAATGTTGTCCAACGTGACCTATTCTTCGATTGCAGGGACGAACGTAGCTCGCGATTTTGTTGAATTGCCAAGCCAGCTTTATGAGCATTGGCTTGAAGTTCCAGAAGTGCTTGAAAAGTTCGCGACGCATGCTGAAACCGGACAGCCTATGTCTCAGGAAATGCTGCAAAATGTTCTCGGGGCGGCGAATTTCAACACCGGCTTCCAAACGGCAGAATTTGTTGCTTCAGCCATGGTCGATCTGGCTTTTCACGAAGGTGGAGCGCCCGAAGACGCGATGGAAACGCAGGCCGAGGTTCTGGCAAAGATGGGGATGCCCCATGCCATCGGGATGCGTCATGCGACACCACATTTCGCGCATGTGTTCGCCGGTGACGGCTACGCGAGTGGATATTATAGCTACATGTGGTCCGAGGTGATGGACGCCGATGCTTTTGAAGCGTTCACCGAAGTCGATGATGCGTTTGATCCTGCGTTGGCCAAAAGCCTTGAGGTCAACATTTTGTCAGCTGGCGGTTCGCGTGATGGAGAAGAGCTTTATACCGCGTTCAGAGGACGCCTGCCGGAGGCAGACGTTCTTTTGAAAGGTCGCGGCTTGATCGCTTAAAGCGTCTGGTCGTAATCGCCCACGGCTGGTTCGGTGCGGATGACCGCATCAATTTCGGCGAAGATTGCACGTAGCTCTTCGTCGCTGTCGGGGCTTTCGACCACAACGACAAGGTTTGGTGTGTTTGACGATGCGCGCACCAGACCCCAGCCGCCGTTGACCAGAATGACCCGCGCACCGTTTACGGTGACGATCTGATCAATCTTACGGCCAGCAACGGTTCCACCGTCAGCCGCAAGCTTTTCAAGCTTGGCAACGATGCGGTCCAGAACGTCGTATTTTTCTGTGTCCGAGCAATAGGGCGACATGGTCGGGCTTGAATAGGTTTTGGGCAGCGCTCTGCGCAGGTCCGACATCGACATATCGGGGTTGCGATCCATCAGTTTGCAAATTTCAACAGCAACGCGCATTCCGCAGTCGTATCCACGGCCAATCGGTTCGGCCAAAAAGTAGTGCCCTGACTTTTCGAAACCCGCCAGCGCGTCAATTTCTTTCACGCGGCGTTTCATATGGCTGTGGCCGGTTTTCCAGTAATCCGCTGTCACCCCGTTCTCTTTCAACACAGGGTCTGACGCAAACAGGCCGGTTGATTTCACGTCCGCAACGAAGGTGGCGTTTGGATAGATGTTAGACCAATCCCGCGCCATGATGACGCCGACTTTGTCCGCGAAAATCTCTTCACCTTCGTCGTCAACAACGCCGCAGCGATCACCATCGCCATCAAAACCAAGCGCCATATCGGCACCGGACGCTTTAACTGCGCTCGACATGTCGTGCAGCATTTCCATCGCTTCGGGGTTTGGGTTGTAGTTGGGGAATGTATAGTCGAGCTCGGTGTGAAGTGGCACAACCTCGACCCCCATACGTTCGAAGATTTCGGGCGCAAACGCAGATGCTGATCCGTTGCCGGTGGCGCAAACGACCTTAAGCGGGCGAGACATTTTGAAGTCGCCGACGAGATCCTGAATATAGGCTTCGCGAACGCCATCGACGAATTCGTATCCGCCGCCGTCGCGCGAAACACTTTCGTCGTTCAGCACGATATCGCGCAATTCAGACATTTCGTCTGGGCCATGTGTCAGAGGACGTTCAAAGCCCATTTTCACGCCTGTCCAACCGTTCGGGTTGTGGCTGGCGGTAATCATTGCAACGGCTGGAACATCAAGATGGAACTGGCTGAAATATGCCATCGGAGACAGGGCAGGGCCGATATCTTTGACCTTGATACCAGCCTGCATCAGACCAACGATCAGAGCGTTTTTGATCGATAGGGAATAGTCGCGGTAGTCGTTGCCAACGGCAATCACCGGTTCCAAACCATGGCGGTGCATTTGCGTGCCGATGCCCAAACCCAGGGCTGTCATGCCAGGTAGATTGATCTGCTCCGGATACTGCCATCGGGCGTCATATTCGCGAAAACCTGTGGGTGCAATCATCGGGTCGCGGAGAAATTCCCACGTGTTCACAGAGACAGTTGAGTTTGGTTTCATAATCAGAACCTCGTTAATTGGCTTTAGTTGCTAAAATATTAGGACGACACTTGTTCACGAAGGGTCGACGCCGTCAGCGAAATCATCAGGTAGATGCCCGAAAAGATCAAAAGTGTGAGTAGCGTGTTTTCAAACTTCCGTGGATAGGTCGCTGCATCGGGTGCGATCGGGTCAACGCTGCGCGACAGATACCGTGTTTGGCGGCCAGCCTCTAGCATTGCGGTTTCCATGTTCTGCAGTGCGGATTGAAGCATCAGGTCCCGGGTCGCGAGATCAGCCTCGGCCAGTCGCACGCGGGCAGAAAGCGACGTCAGGCTGTCTTCGCCCGAGGTTTGCGCGATCATGCGGTTATTCAGATCCGCGATTGCTGCTTCGAGACGGCCGATATCAGCGCGGACACCTGCAACCTTCGCTGCATTAGGCTGGGCGTTGTCTAGTAGTGAATCAAGCTGAAGCTGCTTTTCCTGAAGTTCGATTTCACGCTGGCTGATCTGACCGCGAAGTGCGCTCAGGACAGCCTGTGGATCAGCAACTGCTGCTTCCTGTTGTAGCGTCACAAGAGCAACCTGTGCATCACGGCGGTTTTGTTCCGCCTCGGTCAGGTTCTTGCGTGCTTCGCTTAACTGGTCTTCGCGTTTGCGCTTGGTCAGATTGTCGACGCGTTCTTCGGCGTAGCCGATCAGAGCTTTCGAGAACCGCTGGGACACCATCGGATCAGCGGCAATAACTTCCATCTTCATCAGCCCTTCAGAGGGGTCGTATCCGATCAGAACGAGCTTCTTGAACAGCTTGTAGGCATCCTGATTGGTGGCGTCAGGTTCAAGCCGCTGGATAGGGTCGATCCAATCCTGTTGGAAATGCTCCTTAAAGCCGACATCGGCATCAAGACGGATCATTGCTTCCAGCGATTGCATATAGCTTTGCACCGAAATCGCGTCCTGATTGGTGTTGAACTGCGACGGCAAGAAGCCGCCAAACCCGCCGGTGGATTGACCTTCTGACTGCTGAATGACGAATTCGGAATTCGTAGCGAACATCGGTGTTGCGATGTTGAAGAAATAGAAACCGAGAATAATGGTCGGGACCAGAATAAACGCGGTCAAACGTGACCAAAGCAGCGCCAGCTTGCGACGGCGGCGGCGGGCAATGTCTTTTTGAATTCTCGCAACTTCAGAAATCCTGCCCGCAGTCGGGTCAAGATGTGTGGACGGCAGGTTAGGTGTTGTTGCTGTGGTCTGAGGCAAACCAGCAGGCATAGGTCTTTGATCGCCGTTCTGGTTATCGACCATCAGTTCAAGCATGTCCGTGCGCTGGAACGGGTCCAGACCTTTTGCCCGCAGCAAACGGACAGCATCAAAATCCGAAGTTGCAGGCAACCCGTGTTTCTGGGCCATACGGCGCGCTAGGCGTAGCTGTCGACCGGTTAAACCTTCTTTGCGGATAGCGTCGATTTCAGCACCGACAGGGCTTTGGCCTTCTGTCGCTTGTTGTTGGCGCATGTGCGATTCTTTTGCTGACCGGAAGTCCGCAGCACTGGGCGCACGATCAGGGTGCGTCTCAAGACTCGCTTCTGGGTTCGCCTCGACCAAAGGGGACGACCGCCGGATACGGAACTTTTTAGCCTTTGGTTTGGTAGTCATAGAGCTGCCTCGCCTCTTCCAACGTGTCGAACATATGCAACTGGCCGTTCATCAGAACGCCAGCAGATCGACAGTATTTCTCAAGTGTTTCCGGCTGATGTGACACGATCACGATAGTGGTCGTTCATAGCCGTTCGCGCAAGATTTCTCCTGCTTTTCTGTTAAATTCGACGTCGGTGCTGGATGGCATGCCTTCGTCGATCAGGTAGATGTCAAATTCAAGCGCAAGCAAAAGGGCAAACGTAAAGCGGGATTTCATCCCCGAGCTATACGTACCAAGCGGTTGATCAAAGTATTCTTCAAGTCCGCAAAGCCAACGGCATAACGCTTCGACATAGTCTGGATCAAGCCCGTAAAGCCGCGCGATGTAGCGAGAGTTTTCCATTGCAGAAAGCTTGCCAATCACACCGCCCATGAAGCCAAGGGGAAAAAAATCCTGCAATCACGGCGAATTTCGCCTTCGTCGGGTTTTTCCAAGCCTGCCATCATGTTGATCAGTGTCGTTTTACCCGTACCGTTTGGCGCCAGAATTCCGACGGAATGTCCAAGCTCAACACGGAATGACGCACGATCAAGGATCACCTTGCGCTGCGTTCCGGTCCAGAAGGACTTACTGACGTTGCTGAATTCAAGCATCACAAACCCGAGTTAACATCTAACAAACCCAATCTAACCCGGGTCGTCTTAATTTTGAGTATTAGGCGATTTAGGCATCAATGTGGCCAGTTTATAGCCATTGTCGCTCAATTGCGATCAATCAATAGAATAGGGCCGGTACGTTTCCGCGCCGGCCCCTATGCTTATGGATATGAGATCAAAAATCTTGTTTGACGACCTTTAGAACCTTGCCGCCGATTATAGCGAGAGCTGCAGCACCAAAGCTGAATAGCGCGCCCATCTTAGCTGCATCCTGAACGGGTCCGGCGTCAAACGCGACCGACGCAACAAATAGCGAAACCGTAAAGCCGATAGCCGCAACAAAGCCGATAACCACCAAGTCGATAATGCGCATACCTTGCGGCATTCCCAGCCGAAGTGGGCCAGCGGCTAGCCAGCCAAAGATCAAAATACCCACAGGTTTACCAATGATCAGACCGGCAAGAACCAGCCATGTCGCATCGCCGATTGCGCCAAATTCAACGCCTGCGTTTAGCAAGCCAAAGAAGAACAAGACAATCTCAACAGGGTGCTTTAGCGCGTGCTCCATGACGTTCAAAAGGTCATGCAGATGGCTTTCTGCTTCCGAAAAGATACCGAAAGCCCGATCAGCGTGGGGGATCGCCGGAACGATTGGAAGTAGCCCAAGCGCCGGATGCAGGCCAGATTTCATGAACGCGTACCAGCTAATCATACCAGCGACCGCGTAGGGCCAAAAGCTTAGATACTTCCGTACGCGGGTCGAGGTTGGACGCATCTGGTCACCGCGGTCCAAAAAGCGTGGAAGCCAGTTGAACGCGACATAGACGAAAATGGCCGCAGCCAAGGATACCAGCAGCCATTCCGGTGCAAGCTCGCCCGACGGGTAGAAAATTGCCAGAATAATCAGGCCAGCCGCATCGTCTGCAATGGCAAGCAATAGCAAGAAGCGCACAGCAGGGTGGCCAGCACCAAAGACCATGCGACCGACAAGATACGAAAACGCGATGTCTGTCGCCGTTGGGATCGCCCAACCATTAGCCACTGCATTATAGGTGTCAGACCCCAAGAACATTGCTAGCCCAAGATAGACTGCAATGGGCCCAAACATCCCACCAGCCGTTGCAAACAAAGGCGTTGCCGCTTTTTTACCGCGTAGCGATCCGTTTTTAAGGATGATTGCTTCCCAAACCTCTTTCGCGGCGATGGCAAAGAACAAGGCCATCAGGCCGTCGTTCACAAGATAGTGGAACGAAAGAACCTTGGCTGTGTCATGAGTTCCAAAAGCCTCGTATCCGTGGCCGTAGGCTTTCTTCCAATAGGAATAGTCCAGACCAAACCAATCGTTGAACCACAGGGGGTATTCAACAAGGTGGTGATACGAATGAGGCTCAATATTGGCCCAAACAAGCGCGATCAACGCGCCCGAGATTAGAAGCAATGAATAATTGGCTAGAAAATTCCAGACGCGATACATTTTATTCCCCTCGTTCGCATTTGGCGCGTGGTTACCCTAAGCCTGAATATAGAGCAACGACGCACGGCGAAAAGGTGCGCCATGCGTCAATTTTAATCATTTTTGTGTAGTTAGGCGACAGATTGCCAAATCAGACCCGCCAGAGTGGCTCCGATTACTGCAAAACCTAAGTAGGCGGCGAAGACGCGGGGCTTTACCAGCGCCCAAACGGCGATTGCTGCGGGGATACAGCTGACGCCTCCTGCGATCATAAAGCTCATCGCTGCACCCTGTGCCATGCCCTGTTCCAAAAGCGCGTCTACCAGAGGGACAGCCGCGTAGCCGTTCAGATAGGCGGGGGCCCCGACAAGTGCGCCCAGGAAGATTGTGCCGACGCCCGACCCGCCCAATACGCCCGCTATCCATTCGGCAGGGATATAGCGCAGCATCATGGCTTCGATAACATAGGCCAAGGCCAACCATTTCAGCAGGAACACAGCGTTTTCAAGCGTGGCTTCCTTGAAGATCGCCCGACGGTCTGAATTCCCCCAAAAGTTCCAAACAGGCTTGTCCGAAAAAGGTTTTTGCACACAGCAGCAACCGCCAACAGCTGGCTTTTCCTTCAGTGGGTTGACGAAAACAGGGGTTTTCGCAAACAGCATCGTCAACGATCCGCCCATGATCCCGATACCAACAGCCGCCAGCGTTTTACCAATCGCAAACTCGTACCCCAGCGTCCCCGATGTGATCAGGAACATCGCAGGGTCCATAAGCGGTGACGCCAACCAAAAGGCCATAACCGCGCTCAGCGGAGCACCCACAGCAAGCAGGGCTGCAATGAACGGAATGACCTCGCAGGAACAAAACGGGGATAGGCCGCCCAATACGGCGGCAAATAAGATCATCTGAACTTCCCGCCCGACAAATGCTTTGGCCAACAGGTTCTCGGCCCCTGTCGCTTTCAGATAGCCAATCGCCAATACGGCGAACCCGATGAACGGGGCCGTGCTGATCAGCGCGCCCGTACTGAAATCTAGTGTCGGTAGGAATGCAGATGGATCAAAAACTGCAATCCCGATCAGGATCGCAACAAGCGATAGCCACGCTTTATCGGCGCGTTTCCACAAAGCAATTGGGTCGTTGAATGGGATATCAGTCATGGTCGTGCTCGATATTATTCGGATTAAAGGAATCTGCGCAGCATTCGTCCAACAGGTACTTCGAAAGCTCGCGAACACGGTCGTAGTCAATAGCACAACGTATGACCCGACCGGTTTTGACCTGATCGACCAAGCCAGCCTGAACAAGCAGTTTTACGTGGTGCGTTAGTGTTGATCCGGTTACACCTGTGCGCTCTCCTAGCTCTCCGATACTCAGACCGTCATCGCCCGCACGCACCAGAGTGCGAAGAACGGACAGCCGTTGTTCAGAGCCAAGCGCAGCAAATGCCGAGGCGGTTTGAGCAATGCTCAGGGTATCATCAGTAAGTATTTTCATATTTCGAGAATTATCGAAATAAATAGAGATGCGCAAGGATATTTTCATAATTATCGAAATATCTCTTGTGGTCGCAAAAATACTCAACAAAATTAGGGAATGACTGACGAATTGCCCAACAAAATACGTGCCTGTGTCCTGTGCAAAGACCGGTTTCAAGCGACCGAAACCGCGCACCTACCGCGTCCTGTGGTCTGGTTTCGACGCGACTCACGCATACTAATCGCGGGTCAGGCACCGGGAATGCGCGTCCATAATTCGGGTAAACCGTTTGATGATCCTTCCGGTGATCGTTTGCGCGAATGGATGGGGGTCACCCCTGAACAGTTCTACGACCAATCCAAGATCTCTATCGCCCCGATGGCTTTTTGCTTTCCGGGTTACCGCAAGGGGGCTGACCTGCCACCGCCGCCAATTTGTGCGAAGACTTGGCACAATGACGTGCGACGCCACCTTGGCAAAGTTAAACTGACCCTGCTTGTTGGGGGATATGCACACAAGTGGCATCTTGGATCAAAACTGTCAGTGACCGATCAGGTCCAAGCGTGGCGCGACCATGCGCCCACGGTGTTCCCCTTGCCTCATCCGTCTTGGAGGAATACGGGATGGCTAAAGCGCAACCCTTGGTTTGAGCAGGATCTTCTGCCTGTTCTGAGGGCGCGCGTGAACGAGGTTCTAAATGTCTGAACAAACCGCTCTCGATCTGGCCCACATCGCGATGGAAGCCGCGCCTGACGATGTTGAAAAGCGCTTGAAGTATTTCGAACGGCTTGCAGATAGTGAATTGTTTCTTCTACTGACTGAACAAGCCTTGGGCGAAACCATAAAGCCCGAATTGTTCGAGCTTGCAGATGCTAGTTTCGTTTTGGCCTTTGATCGTGAAGATCGTTTGGCCACGTTTGTTGGAAAACCCGCACCCTATGTTGCCTTGTCTGGCCGTGTGATTGCAGGAATGCTTGCGGGGCAGGGGATTGGCATCGCACTGAATCCCGAAGTCGCGCCGTCGTCCAACATCATTGACCCAGAAGCGGTTGCTTGGCTGTCCGATACAGTCTCTGCCGCGCCTGAAATGCACGAGGCAATGCCGGAAGAATTTTCCACCCCCAAGGTGCCCGATGTGCTGATTACCGCCCTGTCAGAAAAGCTGGCCACGGCGACGGGCTTGGCTGATAGCGCCTATCTGGTTGGGGTTAGCTACGAAAACGGCGTGATGGGGCACCTTCTGGGTGTCATTGATGCTTTGGCGGATGCGCAGGGCGCAATCGCAAAGGCGGTCAACGAAGCGCTGACATTCTCGGGGCTAGAAGCCGCGGCGCTGGATGTCGCGTTTTTTGCCTCAAGCGATCCGATTGCGGGTAAGCTTGCAAAGGCTGGCTTGCGTTTCGATTTACCTCAGCCAGCGCCAACGACGGAATACGTGCAAAAAGCCCCAGGGTCTGATCCCGAAAATCCGCCGAAACTGCGCTAGGTGTTAATAGCCCTTCTTCATATCCACCAAATGCAGATAGGGTTCGCCCGCTTCACCCCTGCGGACGTTTTCTGCAATCACCTCGGCCGCCGTCGAAGCGCGGGTTTCTGATGCGATATGCGGGGTGACAGTGACCTTTGGGTGCGACCAGAACGGATCATCTGCGGGCAAAGGCTCTACGCGAAAAACGTCCAGCGTCGCGTGATCCAATTGACCGCTATCTAGTGCGGCGATCAGATCAGCATTATTGATTAATGTTCCACGACCCGGGTTGATCACAACCGCCCCCTTGGGCATTTTGGTAAATGCTTCAGCGTCAAACATGCTTTCGGTATCAGGCGTCGATGGCAGCAGTAATACAGCAATCTCAGCACCAGAAAGCGCGTCGGCAAAGCCATCCTTGCCGTGATAGGTGGCAATTTGATCGTGCGATTTGGGTGAATTACTCCACCCGCTGACCTTGAAATCCAAGTTTGCAAGCGCTTCGCCACAAGCCTGCCCCAAAGCGCCAAAGCCGAATAACACAACACTCCGATCTCGTGACATCGGAGGCGCGCCAAGACGCCATTCGCCATCCTGACCATGAATGTATTTATCAATCCCAAGGTGGTGGCGCAGTACATGCCCCGTCACCCATTCGATCATCCCCTGCGACAGCCCATAATCCACCATCCGCGTCAGTGGTTTGTCCAACGTCGGGTTGCCAACGATCTGATCAACCCCAGCCCAGAGGTTCAGGACCGCTTTGCAGTTCACATAAGGACCAAAATCGCTCACCGATGAATTCGGCGCGTAGATCAGGTAATCCACGTCTTCTGGCGGGAATTCTGTGCGCAAATCAACATCCAAACCCAAGTCCGCAAACGCCTTGCGCAAAGGTGGTTCGTATTGATCCCAACGCTCGGTCAGAGCCGAAAACTGAACATTAATCGTCATGTTGTCCCTCGCGGTCTGTGCACGTGTGCACTTTGAACTAATCCGAACGCCCCCATCAGCACCAGCATCGCAGACCCGCCATAACTGACAAGCGGCAGGGGCACCCCCACGACAGGCGCAAGCCCCATCACCATGGACATATTAACAGCGAAGAAAAGGAAGAACGTCATGGTGATGCCAATCACCAGAAGTGACGAAAACCGGTCTTTCATCCGCATAGCCGCAAACAAGCAGAACAGCACGATAAGCACATAAAGAAGCAGCAAGGCACTACCGCCCAAAAAGCCGAATTCTTCGGCCAATGTCGTGAAAATAAAGTCCGTGTGCTTTTCGGGCAAAAAGTTCAACCGAGTCTGGGTTCCCTGCATGAATCCCCGCCCTGTCCAGCCGCCAGAGCCTAAGGCGATCTTTGATTGGGTGATGTGATATCCGGCCCCCAAAGGGTCGCTTGCCGGATCAAGGAACGTATCAATTCGGCGGTACTGGTAGTCTTGCAACAATTGCCATGTCGTTCCGCGCGATTGGAATACGGCAAATATTGCGCCTGCCCCAGCAGCTGCAACCGAAGCGAAATAGGTCCAATGAACCCCCGCTGCGAACATTACAGCCCCGCCCGTGATCATAAGCAAAATCGCTGTTCCAAGATCCGGTTGCCGCAATACCATAAGGGTCGGGATGATCGTTATGATCACCGGTGCAAGCACCCATAATGGCTTGGACGTGCGTTTGACCGGCAGGGAATCATAATAAGATGCCAGCACCATAACCAGCGCAACCTTGGCGACCTCGGACGGCTGTAATCGCATAAACCCAAGGTCGATCCAGCGCTGCGCACCCATCCCTGTTACACCGTAGAACTGAACAAACAGCAGCAAAACGAGCGAAAAGAAATACGCAAGCGCAGACATGTTTCGCCAAAACCAAATAGGGACCATCGCGACGATGAACATGATCGCTAGCCCCAACCCGAAACGCTGCATTTGCGCTTCGGCCCATGGGCTGAAGCTGCCGCCTGCAACGGAATAGAGCATCAGAAAGCCGACGCAGGATGTTGCGATTATCACAAGCGTCAGCGGCCAATGCAGATGAAACACTTTGCGCCACCCAGTAGGAACGGATTGAACGCGGTATTCTAAATAACTCATGCCTGCCCCCTGCTGTCGCCAACCGGAAGAGGGTTCTGCTGTCGTTCAATCGAATCCTGACGTTCTTTGATGATGAACCGGTCTTTTTCTGGATAGGCATCCAGAGGAGGAGTGCCTTCGAACAGCGCTTGAAGTGTAACGTCCCGCGCAATCGGTGCCGCCGTGCTGGACCCGCCGCCACCATGTTCCACAACAACGGCAACCGCGTATTTGGGGTTCTCGTAAGGTGCGAAATTCACGAACAAAGCGTGGTCGCGCTGTTCCCACGGGACTTCTTCATTGTCGACGATCGAGCTTCGGACCTGTGCCGTTCCGGTTTTGCCAGCCATCCTGACCTCAGGATCTGCGATCCGCGATGAATAGGCCGTTCCTTTGCGGTGGTTTGAAACGGCGAACATCCCCCGCCGGATTTGGCGTAAGTTATCGGCCGATATTCCAAGGTCTTCGCCCGAACCACTTGGCTGCTCGACACCGTCGATCCTTTTGACCAAGCGTGGTTCAACCGATTTACCAGATGCCAGTCGCGCCGTCATCACGGCCAACTGTAGTGGGGTCGCCAGAACGTATCCTTGTCCAATTGCAGCGTTGGCGGAATCCCCGATGACCCACTCGGCATCGCGGTAGATCAGCTTCCATTCCTTTGTCGGCGTCAGCCCGCTTGCCACAGCGGACATAGGAACTGAATGACGTTCGCCCAATCCAAGCCGGTTTGCCATCTCGGTTATCTTTTCGATACCGACCTTCAATGCCAAATCGTAGTAGAAAACATCGCAGCTCTCGCGGAGGGAGGTGTTCAGGTCCATCGACCCGTGCCCGACCTTTTTCCAACAGGTGAAGTTGCGGTCACTGATTTCCATGTAGCCCGGGCAATAGACGGTTTCGTTGGGTTCAATGATGCCAGACTCTAGACCCGCCAATGCGGCAACCATTTTGAACGTCGATCCGGGCGGATAGGAATCTTGCACCGCTTTTGACGCGAGCGGTCGTTTTTCGTTTTCCCGCAGCGCTGAATAATCCGCGACTGAAATCCCACGTACAAACAGGTTCGGATCAAAATCGGGGGTCGAAACGATTGCGCGGATATCACCGTTTTCAATATCCATCACAACAACGCTGGCGCTTTCATTGCCCAACCGCGCGCGAATGTAGTTTTGCAGCTTGTGGTCCAGCGTTAGTTGCAAATCTGCGCCGCTATCGCCTTCGCGCCGGTCAAGTTCGCGCATCACGCGTCCGACGGCGTTTACCTCGACGCTCTTTGTGCCAGCTTTGCCGCGAAGCGTGTCTTCCAATTTGCTTTCAACCCCTAGCTTGCCAATCTGAAAGCGCGGAATGCGTAGCAATTGGTCAGGGTCTTCGATGCGTTCCAGATCGAAGTCTGAAATCGGACCAACGTATCCGACCACATGGGCGAAATCTTCGCCCAGCGGATATCTCCGCGACAGCCCCACGTCTGGTGTCACCCCGGGTAGCGCCAACGAATTGGCCGCGACTTTGGCAACCGCATCCCATTCGACACGATCAGCAAGCGTGATCGGCAGAAAAGGCGGGCTGCGCTCAATCTCGATCAGCGCGCGGTTCAGGTCTTCTGCGTCCAGTTCAATCAGTGTAGACAATCGCGCAATTGTGGCGTGAATATCGTCGCTGTCTTCGGGGACGATAACAATCCGATAGCTTGGTTCGTTTAACGCCAGCGGCGTACCGTCCCGATCAAAGATTTGCCCACGCGACGGCGGAATCAAGCGGATGTTGATGCGGTTTTCTTCGGCCAACAGATGATACTTGTCAGCTTCTTCAACCTGCAAATACCGCATCCTTGCCGCCAAAGCGCCGGCAAATACGACTTGGCTTGCCCCCAGCAAAAGCCCCCGACGCGAAATACGCTTGTTGGCCGCTTCCAGTTCCTTTTCCGGACGCCTCATGCGCGACGCCCTCCGGTGGTTGTTTCGATCAGCTCAGGTTTGCGAATACGGATGATGCCAGAGGTTATGCCAACGATAATTGGATAAGCCACCACGGTTGCCAAAAACTGCGCGATACTGGCACCCAAAGGCGGCGTTTCCAGAAATAAGACCCCATTGGCGATCCGCTCGAGGATAAAGATCGCCGCGATTCCGACCGTCACACGAAACCACTCAACCCCGAAACCGGTCGAGCGCATTTTATTTCTCTGTTTGGTGATCGAATCCGCCAGTAAAACCGTCAATGCCGCCCAAAGCCCGGGGGCCCGCATCAAAAGCAGCTCCGCCAATAGGGCGACGCCAGCAATCAAAAAAATCGGCGCATAGTCAGGGCGTCGAACGACCCAAGCCAGCGTGATGCACAAAATGATATCCGGCGAAAACGTGATCGCGCCGATCTGTCCCAGCGGTAACAAATGGAACATCACCACCAGCCCACACAAAACCACATAGAGAAGGCGCATCGACCACAAGTGCAAACCGGTTTTCTCAGCCATCTGGCCCTGCCGTCTCGTCGAAAATGATGATGTCGCCAAAGTCGCCAATGTCTTCTGATGGTGCACTTCTTAGAATGCGCAAAAACGCCAAACGCTCAAAATCAGCGGCTAATCGCACTTGGTAGCGACCTTCGCGACTTTCTTCCAATTGACCAACCAATAGATCGGCGGGAAATACGCCTCCGTCCCCTGATGTGACCACGCGATCACCCGGGCGTACAAGCTCTGGCTTTTCAAGAAATTCGATGACGGGCCAAGGAGAGTTATCTCCGAACAGTATCGCCGTCTGTCCCGAAGGTTGGATTGTGATCGGCAGGCGACTGTTGTTGTCGGTCAATAGCAAAACACGCGATGTTTCCTGACCCAAGCCGGAAACTCGCCCGACAAGCCCGATCCCATCCATCGCGGCCAACCCGTCGCGCAGACCATCCCGCTCACCAATATTCAGCAAGACCGATTTGCGGAAAGGCGATCCACTGTCAGTCAACACAACGCCAGTCACATAGGTCAGATCAGGGTCAAGCCGTACATTATTCAGATCCAGCAACCGCGCGTTTTTAAGTTCCAACTGCAGGGCGGCTTCTTTCCATGCCTTCATCTGTTGCAATTCACGCCGCAATTCTTGGTTCTGCTCATAAATGCGTTGGTAGCTTTGGAAATCCCGAACGATATTCATCGTCGCAGTGACTGGCGCCATCGCCCATTCCATATTCGGAACAACGCGATCAATCACAGCCATGCGAAAGCGTTCAACGCGCGGGGAATCTATCCTCCACACGATCGTCAATAGTATTAGACAAAATACCAAGATGCCGATCAGCAGACGGCGGATCGGCAGGAAATAGTCTTCGCTGTTTGTACGCTCTTGCGCCAAATAAACCTCCGCTTTGGAAGGCGAGTGGATCAGCTATCGTAGTCGATGACGTGGCGAAGCTGCTTTTCGTATTCAAGCGCTTTACCGGTGCCCAACGCAACACAATTCAACGACTCGTCCGCAACCGAGATCGCAAGGCCGGTCTGTTCACGCAACGCCAGATCAAGATCACCGAGCAACGCACCGCCTCCAGTTAGCATTACGCCACGATCCACGATGTCGGCCGCCAGGTCAGGAGGCGTCGCCTCTAGCGCCGTCATTACCGCTTCGCAAATCTGCTGAACAGGCTCGTGCAATGCCTCGGCCACTTGCGCCTGGCTGATTTCGATTTCTTTCGGAACACCGTTCAAAAGATCACGTCCGCGGATCAACATTGACGCCCCACGCCCGTCATCGGGCATACGGGCTGTCCCGATGGAGGTTTTGATGCGCTCTGACGTTGCTTCGCCAACCAACAGGTTTTGCTGACGGCGCAGATAGCTGATGATTGCCTCGTCCATGCGGTCACCACCGACACGCACCGAACGCGCATAAACGATGTCGCCGAGCGACAGAACCGCAACTTCGGTCGTACCACCGCCGATATCGACAACCATGTTACCGGTCGGATCAGTGATCGGCATTCCCGCGCCAATCGCAGCAGCGATGGGTTCGGCGATCAATCCAGCCTTACGCGCACCTGCACCCAGAACCGACTGACGGATCGCCCGTTTTTCAACTGGGGTCGCGCCATGCGGCACACAGACGATGATTTTAGGTTTTGAGAATGTCGTGCGCTTATGAACCTTGCGGATGAAGTGCTTGATCATCTCTTCGGCCACATCAAAGTCTGCGATCACCCCTTCGCGCATCGGACGGATCGCCTCGATGCTACCCGGTGTCCGGCCCAGCATCAGCTTTGCATCTTCACCAACAGCCAGCACTTTCTTCGCGCCGTCTTTAACGTGATAGGCCACAACAGAGGGCTCAGACAGGATCACGCCACGTCCTTTGACATAGACGAGCGTGTTCGCGGTCCCCAGGTCAATTGCCATGTCCTGAGAGAACAATCCCCCGATATCACCGAAAAATGCCATCCGCGCGTGTACTCCGAATCCCCGTTGGTTCAACAAGCGGTGTGAACCGGTCATTCTTATAGGGGCGGGGCTTAAATTGTGAAAGGGCCATGCGGCACTAATCAGCGTGTTTTTGCCGTCACGCACCCACCGGAAAAATCGGCGAGTTCCGCATTTTAGGAAGTTAGTGAAAGAGCGAAGTCCACCACAGGCACCCGCCGAAGAGACTGTACCTCGCCAAGCGTGAACCACGCGGCGTCAACAGTCGTATCGTCATCACTGAAGTCTCGCTTGAGTTCGCCGGCAGGGTTTTGTGCCTCAAACAACAGTTTGAACGAGTGACCCGATTTTCCGGACAGGGCGTTCTTGCCTTCAATCCATTCAGAAAAGGTTCCCATCACGCGCGGCTGTATCCGAGGCTTGCTCGCCCCATTCCATGCCTCCGCCGGGCAAGGTCCAAGATCCAGTTTTTCTGTGACCTGCCAATTCGAATTGCGTCAGCAAGATGCGATCTGTGTCATCAAGAAGAAGAACATAGGCTGCTGCCCGTTGCCATTCGACGTTCATAATTGTTTCCCGCAAAAGAAGTGACTTTGATGTTTAAAATCAAATAGGGCCCCACTGCGGAGGCCCCATTTTTAAAATTCTAGCTTGGATCAGCATACGAAATTTCTCGCTTGTCCGTATCCGGTCCCGATTTGTCACGCCGCACTTTCAGCCTGTTCAGTGCATGCAGATAAGCCCGCGCCGAGGCGACCACCGTGTCCGTATCCGCCGACTGACCCGTCGCGATGTTGCCGTCCTCTTCCAGACGCACCGAAACCGTCGCCTGAGCATCAGTGCCCTCAGTCACGGCCTGCACCTGATAGAGCGACAGATGCGCGGTGTTCGGATGCAACTGCCGGATCGCCTTGAACGCCGCGTCCACCGGACCGTCGCCCTGACAGATCGCGGTTTTGCTTTCGCCACCCACGTTCATCACCAAAGTCGCATCCGCTGGGCCGCCAGTGCCGCAGACAATCCGCAGGGTTTCCAGCTTAAGGAAATCGTTCTCGGCATCCTCGGATGAGCGCATCAGAACGATCAGATCGTCGTCCATGACCTCTTTCTTGCGGTCGGCCAGTTCTTTGAAACGCACGAAGACGTCTTTCAATTGGTTGTCGCCAACCTCATAGCCCAGATGCTCCAACTTATCGCGCAGCGCGGCACGGCCCGAGTGTTTACCAAGCGGCAGCGACGTCCCAGACAGCCCGATATCCTCGGGCAGCATGATCTCAAAGTTCTCGCGGTTCTTCAGCATACCATCTTGGTGAATACCGCTTTCATGGGCAAAGGCGTTCTTGCCGACGATGGCCTTGTTGAACTGCACGTTGAAGCCCGACACCGTCGCGACGCGGCGCGAGATATGCATGATCTTGGTCGTGTCGATCTTGGTGTTGAACGGCATGATGTCGTTGCGGGTTTTCATCGCCATGACGACTTCTTCCAACGCGGTGTTACCCGCCCGCTCACCCAGACCGTTGATTGTGCATTCGATCTGACGCGCGCCACCTTCGACAGCAGCCAGCGAGTTCGCTGTCGCCATGCCAAGGTCATTGTGGCAGTGGGTCGCAAAAACGACGTCATCCGCACCCGGTACGGTTTCGATCAGACGTTTGATCAAGTCTGCACTTTCGCGCGGGGCGGTGTAGCCAACGGTGTCGGGGATGTTGATCGTCGTCGCACCCGCCTTGATCGCAATCTCGATCACGCGGCACAGGTAATCCCATTCCGTCCGCGTCGCATCCATCGGCGACCACTGCACGTTTTCGCAAAGGTTGCGCGCATGAGTGACGGTTTCGTGGATACGTTCGGCCATCTGATCCATCGTCAGATCAGGGATCGCACGGTGCAGAGGCGAGGTGCCAATGAAGGTATGGATACGAGGCGAGACCGCGTGCTTCACAGCTTCATAACACCGGTCGATATCCTTGAAGTTTGCCCGTGCAAGTCCACAGATTGTCGAATTCTTAGCGTTCTTTGCAATCTCGGTCACGGCGGCGAAATCGCCTTCGGACGCTATCGGAAATCCCGCTTCGATGATGTCGACACCCATTTCATCAAGTAAGCCAGCGATCTCCAGCTTCTCGTCATGGGTCATAGTCGCGCCCGGGCTCTGCTCGCCGTCGCGCAGGGTCGTGTCAAAAATCAACACGCGATTTTTATCGGTTGGTACATTCATAATCTTGTTCTCTTGATGTTTTGTCTAAGCCTTTGGCGCGAAGCAGATACCCTCTGAGCGGTCGCGCCAGAACGGCACGCTCAGAGGCGGCTTAGGAGTAGGGCACGAAGAAGCGCCGCTGGAAGCGGTGCAGAACGAAGGCTATGAATCTTGGTGCTCATGGGGCGTGAATATACGGGTTTAGAGGCGAAGGGGAAGGGGTTTGTGCGGAAATCTGAAAGTAACGTTTCAAATGCCACATTCACCCACGCAGCATTATGTCAACCGCCTCATCAACAGATGGCATTTTGACAACCTCTTTCGCAGCAATTTGGGCGCGTTCTCGCATACCTTCGTCGGCTAGTGCTTTGATTGCGGCGGCGCGCAAGGAAGCAACGTCGGGGTCCGCAACCGAAAGGCCAAGATTGACTGAGGCCAGACACCGTGCATTGTCGGGCTGATCTGCAAACATTGGTGTGATGACCATCAGCACGCCCGAGCCTAATCCGGCAATAACAGTGCCAGACCCCCCGTGGTTCACCATCAATTTGGCGTGGGGCAAGACATCCCATTGGGGCACAAAGGGGCGGACAACGACATTTGGCGGAACCGATGAAATCAATCCTTCGGGCGCATCTTTTCCAGTGGTCAAAAGGAAGTTGGCCGGGATCTCAGAAAACGCATCAACCGCCGTTTGGTAAATACCGTTGGAGCCCTCAGAATTGCCGGCAACGGTGCCGAATGTTGCATAAACCAAGGGCCAATCGGCTTGTGGTAGCCATTCATTATTCACCTCAGCGTCTGACAGAACGATTGGTTCGGCCAAAAAACGCACTGGCGATTGGGAATTGACCCTTGGGGTGTCGTCCAGCATTTGCGGATGCGCCGAAAAGGCCATTTCGTCCTTTAGATATCCTGCCCCCGCAGGCGGTAGCGATACGGACGCACGCAAAGAATCGAACTGTTTTTGGTAGTTCGTTGTGATTGATTCCTCGGACTCGCCGTTGACGATTTCAAGTCTTACATGTCGAATTCCCAGCTTTTGCGCAGCGACAAGACCGGCAAATTCTGTGGTTTCACGCACGATCAGATCCGGCCGCCATTCGCCAAGTTTTTCGATCAACGCGGGCGCCGCAGTTTTCGCGAAAATGCCAAAGAACACCTCAGCCATGTAGAGCTTGCCCATGTCCTTTGGGGCCACTCCTACAAACATTTTTTGGGCCTCTTCTTTTACCTGATCAGAAGGGTAATCCAGTAAAACATGCCCAAAACCCGCATTCTCGATCTCCTCAGCCAATGGCTCGTTCGTGGCAAATCGAACTTCAAAGCCTCGCGACTTTAGGGACCTAGCAAACGGAAGCAACGGTTTGAAATGGCTGATGACATTGTTGCAGGTGAAAAGAACTTTCATTGGAAACTTCCACAGGATTTTGTCGAGTTGCCTCGACTAAATTATTGCGATCCAAATCAGGATCGGGACTAAAAGCTTGTATTTATTTGAGGAGCTTAGTGATTTTCCCGTTCGCGCACAAATTTGCGCGTTGAAGCCTAGCCTACTCGCTCAGCTCTCCATCAACCCATTCGCCGGAAGCTTCGTCCCCAGTCGACGCATAGGTTATCGTCCCCTGTCCCTGACGTTTGCCCTTTAAGAAAGTGCCTTCGTAGACGTCGCCATTGGCGTAGGTAGCTTTGCCTTGGCCGCTGATTTCGCCGCCTGACCATTCGCCTTCGTAGGTAAACCCGTCTGGCATGGTGATCTTACCGGCGCCGTGGCGTTGGCCTTCCGAGAATTGGCCCTCGTAGGTTGTGCCGTCAGCATAGGTGGCAACACCTTCTCCGCTGCGCTGGCCTTCGACCCAGTTACCGACATAACGATAGCCGTCTGAATACTCCATCACCCCGTAACCGTGATTGCGCGCGCCGACAAAGCCGCCTTCATAGGTTATACCGTTTGAATAGGTCGCGATGCCCTGGCCTTCGATTTCGCCGCCAACCCAGTCGCCTTCGTAACTGTTGCCACTTGGATAGGTGATTTTGCCTTTGCCATCGGGTTTGTCGTCACGAAGCATACCTTCGTAAACCGAGCCGTCAGAATAGGTCACCTTACCCTCACCGTCGATTTTTCCAGCGACCCAGCTGCCTGAATAGGTATACCCGTCAGTGCGGGCGTATGTGCCCTGACCGTGGCGGTCGTTGTTCTTGAACGCACCTTCGTATGTGTCGCCGTTTGCGTAAGTTACCTTGCCCTGACCGTTGCGGCGACCATCGCTTAATTCGCCGTTATACACATCTCCGTTGGGTTGGGTGAGACGCCCGGTGCCGTTTATTTGGCCCGCTTGCCAATTGCCTTCGTAAATCAAGCCATCGGACATTGTCAGAACGCCTTGGCCCTGACGGTTTCCTTCAACAATGCCACCTGTGTAGACTGCGCCATCCGGATAAGTGACCGTGCCGCGGCCCTCTTTCACGCCGTTAACCCATGCGCCTTCGTAGATATAACCCGAAGGGCTAACCATCTTGCCGTGGCCGTGGTGCTTGGCGTCTTTGAAGCTGCCTTCGTAGCGGACACCATTGGAATAGTTCGCGACGCCTACTCCGTCGATTTTGCCATCAGCCCAGTCACCTTCATAGGTGCCGCCATCTGCGAAGGTGATTTTTCCGACGCCATCCGGCTTGCCCTTCGAAAATTGGCCCTCATAGACCGACCCGTTCGGGAAGCGTGCAACACCGGACCCACGGATTTCGCCTTCGGACCATTCACCGGCATATTCATAGCCGTTGGGAAGCACATAAGTTCCGGTTCCATGCTGAAGCCCGTTTTGGAAAGTGCCTTTGTAGACCCCGCCGTCGTCATATTGCTTGGTAAGAACCTGTTGGCCATCTTGCGCCAACATCGGGCTCGCCCCGAAGGCAATCAAAGATGCGCCTAGCAGCAATGCGCTTCGAATCGCGGTCATAATTTCCCCCAGCCGGTAGTCATATTTGTTTTTGTGATCGATCAACTAGACCAGAACTTAATAGACCACTGGGGATCGAGCAACAGATTCCAAGCTCTCGGTGCTTTCCCTTCGCAACCAGTCTGATAAAGATCACACATCGAATGACAAAGGGCTGAGTTATGGCTGATCAATTCCGGCTGACACTTGCGCAATTGAATCCCTCGGTTGGGGATGTGACTGGCAACGCTAGGGCAGCAAAACAAGCTTGGCACCAAGGGGTTGAGGCCAAGTCAGACCTTGTTGCCCTGCCTGAAATGTTAATCGCGGGTTATAATCCGCAAGACCTGATCATGAAGCCGGCGTTTATTGATGCCTGCCAACAAGCCATCACTGATCTCGCGCAAGAATGCGCCGATGGGCCTGCTTTGGCGATTGGAGGGCCATGTCTGGAAGACGGCGCGCTTTATAACGCCTACTACATTCTTCAGGGCGGAAAGATCACGGCGATCGTTAAAAAGCACCACCTGCCAAATGATGCCGTGTTTGACGAAAAACGCCTGTTCACTCCGGCGGATGTCACCGGCCCTTTCACCGTGAATGGTGTCCGTATTGGTAGCCCGATTTGCGAAGATGCATGGCAGGTGGACGTTGCCGAAACCCTTGCGGAAACTGGCGCCGAGTTTTTGTTGATCCCTAATGGGTCCCCCTATTTCCGCAACAAACACGAAACTCGTCTGAACCTGATGGTGTCGCGCGTGATCGAAACCGGCTTGCCGCTGATCTATCTGAATATGGTAGGCGGACAAGACGATCAGGTGTTCGACGGCTCAAGCTTTGTTCTGAACACTGGCGGAGAGCTTGCAGTGCAAATGCCAGCTTTTGATGAGGCGATTGCGCATGTCGATCTTGTTCGCACCGCCGATGGCTGGCGCGCTGATCACGGCGAGAAATCCAAAATTCCCGATACCTTCGAAGGTGACTATCGCGCAATGGTCGATGCTTTGCGGGATTATCTTGGCAAAACAGGGTTCAAAAAGGTTCTGTTGGGTCTGTCGGGCGGGATTGATTCCGCTATCGTTGCCGCCGTCGCAACCGATGCGCTGGGCGCGGATAACGTGCGCTGTGTAATGCTGCCGTCCGAATACACCTCGGACCATTCACTGGAAGACGCCAAAGAGGTCGCCGAAAACCTTGGGTGCCGCTACGATTTCGTCCCAATTGCAGAAGGGCGACAGGCGATCACCAACACGCTTGCCCCATTATTCGAAGGCATGGATCAGGACATCACCGAAGAAAACGTCCAATCCCGTCTTCGCGGACTTCTATTGATGGCCATGTCGAACAAATTCGGCGAGATGCTGTTAACAACTGGGAACAAATCCGAAGTCGCCGTGGGCTATGCGACGATCTATGGTGATATGGCGGGTGGCTATAACCCGATCAAAGATCTCTATAAGACCCGCGTCTTTGCCATGTGCCGCTGGCGCAATGAACACCACCGTGATTGGATGAACGGCCCATCGGGCGAAGTGATCCCCGACCGCGTGATCTCAAAACCCCCTAGCGCAGAGCTTCGCCCCGATCAAAAAGACGAAGACAGCCTGCCGCCTTATGAAGTCCTGGACGCGATCCTAGAAGGGCTAGTCGATAACGAAGAAAGCGTTGCTGATCTGGTGGCCAAGGGCTATGCGCGTGAAGACGTCAAACGGGTCGAGCATCTGCTTTATATCAGCGAATACAAACGCTTTCAGTCCGCACCCGGTACGCGCCTATCTCCTCGCGCATTCTGGCTGGATCGCCGCTATCCGATTGCAAACCGATGGCGGGATGACGGCTGATCCCAGCCAGTATTTGGAAATGTACTGCGATCTGGTAGCCTGTCCGAAGCACGGAGACCGAGATGAGTAAAAACAAGACCAAAGAAACCGCTGAACCGGTAGAAGATTTTATCTACAGCGTTGATCACCCGACCCGCCGCGCAGATGCCATTGAGCTGAACGAGATATTCAAAGAGGTCACAGGTTTTTCGCCAAAAATGTGGGGTCCCACAATCGTCGGCTACGGGAACTACCACTACGTCTATAAAACCGGTCGCGAAGGCGATTCCCTTGCCACCGGATTTTCCCCCCGCAAAGCAAACCTGTCGATATACATCATGCCCGGTTACGCGGAATTCGGGGAAATCCTTGGCCGATTGGGTAAACACAAGATGGGCAAATCCTGTCTCTACATCAACAAGCTGGCGGATATTGATACAGAGGTCCTAAAAGAACTGATCCGCGCAGGTCTTGCTGATCTCGACGCGATTTGGCCGGTAAATCCAAGTTAATCGCTTGCTAGTCAGGCGTGCCCCACTGTAAGCGGCACTCATGTCAAAACCATTTGAAATATTCGTGTCCGTCCCGCCAGGGTTTGAAGCCTTGATGCAGGAAGAGATGCTTGAAAAGGGCTTTACCGGCGCTACCGCAATTGCCGGTGGCGTGACTTTCATGGGCCATTGGAAAGGCGTCTGGCGCGCCAATCTGGAACTACGCGGTGCGTCCCGCGTGCTGGCGCGCATCGGCGGGTTTCGGGTTTTCCAACTAAACAAGCTGGAGCTTTTCACGCGCGAGTTTCCATGGTTTGAAACCCTGCACGAAGACGTCCCGATCAAGGTAGAAGTCACCTGCAAAAAGTCCAAGATCTACCACCAAGGTGCGGCCATCGAGCGGATTGAAAAAGCATTGCGGGCTATCGGGCTCAACGTTCAGGACGACGCTGATGTTGTTCTGAAAACCCGCATTGAAAACGACTACTGCCAGTTCAGCATTGATACCTCGGGTGATGCGCTTCACCGACGTGGGTTCAAAGAAGCCATCGGCAAAGCCCCCATGCGCGAAAACCTTGCGGCGTTGTTCCTGCGGGCTTGCGGTTATGACGGTAAGGAAACCGTGATCGACCCGATGTGCGGGTCCGGAACTTTCCCGATTGAAGCAGCAGAAATCGCGATGGGCCTAAAGCCGGGGCGCGAAAGAAGGTTTGCGTTCGAACAGCTAGCCACGTTCAAGCCCGATATGTGGGACGCGTTGAAAGACGTTGAACTAATGCAAACCGACCTGAGGTTTTATGGATCGGATCGGGACGCTGGCGCGATCACTAATGCCTCGGACAACGCCCAAAGGGCAGGGGTCGAAACTGTCGCTGAGTTCAAGCATCAATCCATTAGCGACCTGACTCCGCCCGAGAATACTACCCCCGGTCTGGTTATCCTGAACCCGCCTTACGGTTCGCGGATTGGTAACAAAAAGCCGTTATTCGCGCTCTACGGCTCGATAGGCGAGGTTCTGAAAGCCCGCTTCCAAGGCTGGCGTGTCGGGATCGTCACCACAGATGCAGGCTTGGCCAAAGCCACTGGTCTGCCGTTTAAGCCATCCGAGGAAACCTATTCCCATGGTGGCTTGCGCGTTCGATTATTTCAAACGGACCAATTGTAGGGTGCGCATTCATTGCGCACCTCAGGCGATCTTTCCACGCTGGTTCACTGGCGTGATCCCAAACTGGTTGCGATAAACCCGCGCGAAATGGGCAGGCGATGCAAAGCCCGATAGAAACGCAATCTCGGTCACCGGCTTTTCCGTCTGCAGCAACAGGTTCCGCGCCTTTTGCAGCCGCATATCCACGTAGTATTTCTTGGGTGAGCAATTCAGATGCCGCCCGAACAGCCTCTCTAGCTGGCGGGTCGAAATGCCGACCTCATCCGCAATGTCAGACGGCGAAATAGGGTGCTCGATGTTCTTGGTCATCATCTTGATCGCTTTGGACAGATGTTCGTTCCGGATGCCATGGCGTGATTGTAGTGACAGCTTTTGTTCGGCGGTTGGTTCGCGAACCGAATTATAAAGCATCATATCCGCAACCTCGATCGCCAGATCGGCACCGTGGGTTTGTTCGATCATGTTGATCATCAAATCGGCCGTCGCGGTTCCGCCCGACGCTGTGATGTATTTCCCGTCAGCCACGAAGACATTGCGTACCAGGGTGACCTCGGGAAATTCCTCCATAAAGCTGTCGTGGTAGTCCCAGTGAATTGCCGCGCGGTGGCCATCAAGGATGCCCGCCTTTGCCAGACAATACGCCGCCGAACAAAGCGCACCGACCAGCCGCCCTCTGGCCCGTTCTCGACGGATCACCGCTAGCAATTCAGGCGTCGTGTTTTCCTTGACGCGAATGCCGGACAGCACAAACAGCTGTTCGCCTCGGTTCAGTTCTGAATAACCTTTGTGAACCTGCGTAACCACTTCATTGGACGCAGTCGCCGTTTCCCCATTCTCGGACATAAAGCTCCACTCATAAAGCGGCTTCCCCGATATCAGGTTGGCGATTCGCAATGGCTCGATGGCGCAAGAAAACGCCAGATGGGTGTAATCATGCACCAAAAGAAAGACAAAATGCTCAGGAATTTGGTCGGTCATGTCGATTTCCGTCGTGGGATGGCGCTTCGCGGTCCTTCGTGAAGATGATACGGCAAATTGCACAAATAATTATTGTATTCAATTTGTATTTTGATGCAGAATGACCCCGATTAGGGGATTCTGTTGTCTGCGACCGCCAAAGAACGAAAAGAACTGCTTCTCGAAGCGCTGCGTCGTGATGTTCTGACCATGACACTTCAACCCGGCGCTGATCTGGACGAGGTCAGCCTGTCCGACGACTACGGGTTGTCCCGCACCCCCCTGCGTGATGCTTTCCGCGAACTGGCCGGCGAAGGATATCTGACACTGCACCAAAACCGCGGCGCGCGGGTTGCAGATATGGGTCACCGGACCTTACGTGACTTTTTCCTTGCCGCGCCGATGATCTACAGCTCGATCACGCAATTGGCCGCTGAAAATGCTACACTGGCGCAATTGGACGAACTTAAAGACGCGCAACAAGCGTTCAAATCAACGCTTCGAACTGGCAACCCAAGCGACCGGACGCTTTCCAACAACCGCTTTCACGCGATCACTGGCGAAATGGCGGGGAACGTTTATCTGCTGCCCAGCCTCAACCGTCTGTTAATCGACCACGCGCGGATCTCGATGACGTTTTACCAGCCGCGCAACAGCCGCATGGCCGAAAACGTATCGCTCGCCAGCGAACAGCACGATGGCATCATCCGCGCAATCGAAAACGGTGACAGCGCGAAAGCCGCACAACTTGCTTTGGATCATTGGGAACTTTCCCGTGGTCAGATCGAACTTTTCGTAATGCCAACAGCGCTTGAAGCGCCTTTGGGTGCCGCCCCCGGCGCCCGCACAGCATGAGGGACCAATGACTCCAATCTTTAACTTTGATGGCATCTACACCCCAGTGGTGACGCCATATCACGGCGACGGCACGGTCCATTGGGACGGGCTGGCGGATGTGATCGAATACCTGATCGCGGCGGGCGTGCATGGCCTGATCTCGGGCGGGTCGACGGGTGAAAACTACGCTCAGACTGTCGCCGAACGGGTCGAGATTGCCCGCTTCACGAAAGAGCGGATCAACGGGCGTCTGCCGTTGGTCGTCGGAACTGGCGCAATGCTGACCGACGACGCGATTGCGCTTGCAGTTGCGGCCAAGGATATGGGCGCGGACAGTATCCTGCTCGCCTCGCCCCCCTACGCTGTGCCGACGGACCGCGAGAACGCGCTGAACGCGCTGGCGATTGACCGCGCTGCTGATCTGCCGATCATGCTTTACAACTACCCGCACCGCACCGGCACTTTGATGGGTGAAGAGTTCCTTGATCGCGTGGGTCGCAGTCGGAACTTCTGCGGCATCAAGGAAAGCTCGGGTGACATCAACCGCGTTCACCTGCTGGCGCGTGACTATCCGCATATTCAGCTTGGTTGCGGCATGGATGACCAAGCGCTCGAATTCTTCGCTTGGGGCGCACAATTCTGGGTCTGTGGCGGATCGAACTTCCTGCCCGAAGAACACGTCGCTCTCTACAATGCCTGTGTGGTCGAAGGAAACTTCACCAAAGGCCGCCGTATCATGACCGCGCTGCTGCCGATGATGAGCGTGCTCGAACAGGGTGGCAAGTTTATCCAGACCATCAAGCATGGCGTTACGATGAACGGCATTGACTGTTCGGTCGTCCGGCGTCCGCTGAAGGCGCTGAATAAGGATGACAAACGCGAACTAGAACAAGTGGTAAAAGTGCTGAAACGCACCATCGCAGACATTCAGGCCGAGGGGTGAACCAATGGGACTGCTGACAAAAGACGAATACAAAGCCATCGCCGCCGATCTGGATTTTCCCACGGGCGCGTTCATCAATGGCGGCTATCGCTCTGCAGCTTCGGGCAAGACGTTCGAAACCTCGAACCCTGCGACCGGAAACGTGCTGGCCAAGATCGCCGCTTGTGGTGCCGAAGATGTGGACTTTGCCGTCGAAAAAGCCCGCGAGGCTTTTGAGGATGGCCGCTGGTCACGCCTTCATCCATCTGAGCGCAAGGATGTTCTGATCCGTCTGTGCAAGCTGATGACCCGTAACGCCCGTGAACTGGCGGTGATGGAAAGCATCGACAGCGGCAAAACGATCTTTGACTGTGAAGAGGTCGACGTGCCCGAGACGATCCACTGCATCAAGTGGCATGCCGAGGCGATTGATAAGCTCTACGATCAGGTGGCACCTGCATCGGACAATCACATGGCGATGGTTGTTCGTGAGCCTGTGGGCGTGATCGGTTTGGTGCTGCCGTGGAACTTCCCACTGCTGATGTTGGCTTGGAAGATCGCCCCAGCTTTGGCAGCAGGTTGTTCCGTCATCGTGAAACCCGCGGCTGAAACCACCCTGACCGCCCTACGCGTCGCCGAACTGGCGATGGAGGCGGGCATTCCGGCGGGTGTTCTAAACATCGTTCCGGGCAGTGGCCCTGACGTAGGCGAACCCATCGGCACCCATATGGACATTGACATGGTCAGCTTTACCGGTTCGACCGCCACAGGCCGTCGTTTCCTGCGCTATTCAGCCGATAGCAACCTGAAAGAAATCACGCTTGAGATGGGGGGCAAGAACCCTTGCGTGGTCATGGATGATGCCGAAAATCTCGACAATGTTGCGGCGCATGTCGTCAACGGCGCGTTCTGGAACATGGGCGAAAACTGCTCGGCCACATCACGTTTGATCGTACACGAAGACGTCAAAGACGCGCTACTGGATCGTGTGCTGGCGCACGCCCGCGAATGGCCGCTGGGCGATCCGCTCGACCCCGAAAACCGTGTGGGGGCTTTGGTCAGCAAGGCGCATTTCGACAAGGTTTGCACCTATCTGAACGAAGGCGAAAAGGTACACCTAGGCGGCGAAGCCGTGGACGGAGCCTATGTCCAACCAACCGTGATGGATGTGGCCGAAGGCTCGAAAGCCGCGCGAGAGGAAATCTTTGGGCCTGTCCTTTCGGTGATGACCGTCACGACATGGGATGAAGCCATCGCATTGGCCAATGACACCGAGTACGGGCTGGCGGCCTCGGTCTTTTCGGCCAACGGCAAAAAGGCACTTAGGGCGGCACGCGCCATCAAAGCAGGCACCGTCACCGTGAACTGTTTTGGCGAAGGCGACATGTCCACCCCGTTCGGCGGCTACAAGCAGTCGGGCTTTGGTGGGCGCGATAACTCGGTTCATGCCCATGATCAGTACACCCAGTTGAAAACCATCTGGCTGGACCTGTCGGACGACGACGAAGACGCGGTCGACTGATGCCACGCGCAATGCGCTTGCCGGTCCATCGTGGACCGGCAGCATGGAACGCCATTCTGGGGCCGCAGCCCGATCCACGGCCGCTGACCTCTGACCGGACGGCTGATGTTGTCATCATAGGCGGCGGGTTCGCGGGCGTGGCCGCTGCACGGCGGTTGCTGCAGATAGATCCATCTTTGGACGTGGTTCTGCTAGAAGCAGGCCGTTTGGCCGAAAGCTCGGCAGGCCGCAATTCCGGTTTCATGATCGACTTGCCGCATGAATTGACCTCGGAAGACTACGCAGGTGCGGGCGATGATCGCGCTTTGATCAATCTGAACCGTACAGCCATCAACTTTGCCTGCGACGCGGTGGCGGATTATGGCATCAAGCCCGATTATTTCGACGAATGCGGCAAGGTAAACGGTGCGGCGACAACGGCAGGCGATCACCACAACGAAAGCTATGCCAAACATCTGCAAGGGCTAGGCGAACCGTGTGAATTGCTGGACCAGCAGAGCATGCAGCAGCTGACGGGTTCGCCGCATTACACCTCGGGTCTTTATACCCCTGGAACGGTGATCCTGCAGCCCGCTGGATATATCCGCGGTATGGGCGCGGGCTTGGCGCAAAAGATCGCGCTGCACGAAAACTCACCCGTGCGCGGGTTTGAACGCGCAGGATCGGATTGGGTTGTCGAAACGGCGGCGGCCAAAGTTACCACCCCCAAGATCATCCTCGCCAACAACGGCCACCTTGAAAGCTTCGGTTATAAACGCGGGCGGTTGATGCATGTGATGCTCTACGCATCGATGTCGCCGGAACTGTCGGATGATCAGATGAAGCTGCTGGGCGGTGCGTCGCGCTGGGGTATCACCCCGTCAGATCCTATGGGCACCACCATGCGCCGGATTGATGCCGGACAGGGTGGGAACCGCATCATTACCCGCACCTGCGCCCATTTTCGGCCCAATATGGAAGTGTCTGATCGTAGCATTCGCTGGGCGGCTGGCGTCCATCAAGGGAAGTTTGACCAGAGGTTCCCTCAACTGTCTGGACTGAAGGCGGAATACAGTTGGGCAGGGCATTTGTGCCTGTCCCAAAACGGTGTGTCGGTGCTGCGCGAACTGGATGACGGGGTGTATTCGGCCTGCGTTCAAAACGGTCTGGGGACCGCGCGCGGAACGATGACCGGCATGGGTGCCGCGGAACTTGCGATGGGTGTCGAGAGCGACATTACCCGTCATTTTTCTGCTGAAGAGGACCCGTCGCGTCTTCCACCCGAACCGTTTTCGACCATCGGTGCCAATGCCTATTTGCGCTGGAAAGAGTGGCGCGCCGGGGCGGAATAATGGTTTCGCCCGCTGCGCGGTCGACGTGTGGAGGGGGCGCTGCCCCCTCTTTGCCTTTGGCAAATTCACCCCCGGAGTATTTTACGAAAGATGAAAGCAAGACAGGTCGGATTCTGTCGAGTTATTTCGCCAAAGGGTTAGAAGCTGTGATCTGGGTGGGTAATCTGGTGGCAATTCAACAGACTAGAGGTGTCCGATGACCACCATGACTGCCCCCCGTCGCGTGCGCGGCGGTGGCCGCGCCGCCCGTCAGGCCATAAGGTCTGCGCCGAACCACAAGATGCTACCGGGCCTGACCAACAACCTACCCAATTGCGAGGTAATGGACGAAGATCAGGTCTGTCGTCTTGATGACGCCTCGATGTCGATCCTTGAAGAGGTCGGTGTGGTTTTCCGTGATGACATCGCGTTGGAGGACTGGAAAAAAGCCGGAGCCAAGGTTGAGGGCGAAACCGTCTATCTGGACCGCGAAATGGTGCGCGAGCTGATTTCGACGATCCCTTCGTCTTTCACCTATCACGCGCGCAATCCAGCGAATAACATTCCGCTTGGCGGCAATAGGTCGATGTTCATTCCGATGACCGGCGCGCCGTTCCTGCGCGATCTTGACGATGTGCGGCGCAACCCGATGCTGGAAGACCTCGCGATGTTCCACAAGCTGGCGCATATGTCACCGGCGCTGCATTCCTCGGCGCATCACATCGTGGAACCCTACGATCATCCGATCAGCCAACGGCATTTGCAGATCACTTATTCGTCGATGAAGTATTCCGACAAGACGTTCATGGGGATGACCACCAGCCCCAAGAACGCCGAAGACGTCATGGACATGTGTGACATCCTGTTTGGCGAAGGGTTCATCGACAATCACCCCGTTGTGACCGGCAATATCAACGGCAACTCTCCGCTGGTGTGGGACGAAACCATGCTCGGCGCAATGCGGGCGTTTTGTAAGCGCAACCAGCCGGTGCTTTGTTCGCCGTTCGTGTTGGGTGGGGCGAATACGCCTGCGTCGGTCGTGCCATCCGTCGCCCAGTTGAACGCCGAGGCTTTGTCGGCGCTGGCCTATTCTCAGGTCATCCGCAAAGGGGCGCCCGCGATCTACGGCCACTATCTGTCGACCGTTTCAATGAAATCCGGAGCACCGATGGCTGGCACACCCGAGATCAGCATGATGAACTTTATGATAGGTCAAATGGCGCGATTTTATGGCGTGCCTTGGCGCACATCTAATACGCTGGGCGGGGCCAAGACATTTGACGCGCAGGCGGGGTATGAAAGTGCCACGACGTTGTCATCTGTTATGCATGCGGGCGCGAATTACATCTGGCACTCGGCTGGCTGGAACGAGGCTGGGATGCATTGTTCTGTTGCCAAGTTCATCGTCGATTCCGAGCAATGCGCGATGGCCTACCGTATGGCCGAAGGGCCGCGTTGGGACGATTTCGACGAAGCCTTATCAGCTGTGCGCGATGTTGGACCTGGGGGGCATTATCTGGGGCACCCCCATACACAGGACAACTTCCAGCGGGCGTATTTTATGCCCGAATTGTTCGACAACAATTCAATCGAACAATGGGTTGCCGAAGGCTCGGTTGAGATCACCGAACGCGCTCTTGGCGTTGCGAAAAAGATGCTGCGCGAATATCAGGAACCCAAGATTGACCAAGCGGTGAACGACCAATTGTTGG
>CAYZAY010000017.1:0-36147 GCA_964476515.1 uncultured Rhodobacterales bacterium | reverse complement strand
CGGCTGCCTGATGGAAGGCATCAGCCACGAAGCTATCGGCATCGCAGGTCGCCACGCCTTGAGCAAGCTGATCGTCTTCTGGGACAACAACAACATCACCATCGACGGCACGGTCGAGCTTTCGGACCGCACCAACCAAGTGCAGCGCTTCAAAGCATCAGGCTGGCACGTTCAGGAAATTGACGGCCACGATCCGGTACAGATCGACGAAGCGATCGAAAAAGCCAAATCGACCAACAAACCGTCGATGATCGCCTGCAAAACCCACATCGCGCTGGGTCACGCGGCACAGGACACCTCAAAAGGCCACGGCGCATTGACTGACGCTGACCAAATGGCAGCCGCCAAGGCGCTTTATGGTTGGAACACAGGCCCGTTTGAAGTGCCCGCCGACGTCAAAGCCCAGTGGGAAGCCATGGGTGATCGCGGCGCAATGGCCCGCACCGCATGGGAAACCCGCCTTGCGTCGATTTCTCAGCGCAAACAGGACCAGTTCAACCGCGCCTATTCGGGTGAACCGCACAAACGCCTGTCCGCTACGATCAAGAAGCTGAAAAAGCAGATCTCAGAAGATCAGCCCAAGGTCGCAACCCGCAAATCTTCGCAAATGGCGCTCGACGTGATCAACCCGATCATGACCGAAACCGTTGGCGGCTCGGCCGACCTGACCGGATCGAACAACACGCTGACCGGTGACATGGGCGTCTTTGATACCGACAATCGTGGTGGCCGCTACGTCTATTGGGGCATCCGTGAACACGGTATGGCCGCCGCGATGAACGGCATGGCGCTGCACGGCGGTATCCGCCCTTACGGCGGCACCTTCTTTGCCTTCACCGACTACGCCCGCCCGGCCATGCGTCTGGCGGCTCTGATGCGTATCCCGACGGTCTTCGTGATGACCCACGATTCCATCGGCGTTGGCGAAGACGGCCCAACCCACCAACCGGTCGAACACCTTGCGATCTGCCGCGCGACCCCGAACACCTATGTGTTCCGCCCAGCAGACACCGTGGAAACCGCAGAAGCGTGGGAAATCGCCATCACGTCTACGCAAACCCCGTCGGTGCTGGCCCTGACCCGTCAAAACCTGCCAACCGTCCGGACCGAGCATAAGAACACGAACCTTGTTTCTCGTGGTGCCTATGTTCTTGCTGATGCACAAAACAAGCGTCAGGCGATCCTCATGGCAACCGGTTCCGAGGTCGAAATCGCAATGGCCGCGCGTGACATCCTAGAAGCCGAAGGCATCGGCACCCGTGTCGTTTCAATGCCATGTATGGAACTGTTCGCCGAGCAAGACGAAGCCTACCGCAAGCGCGTCCTTCCGGGCGGACCGGTCCGCGTTGGTATCGAAGCAGCCGTCCGCGACGGTGGCTGGAACCAGTGGCTACTGGGCGAGCGCGGCAAAGAAGCCAAAGCTGACTTCGTCGGCATGACCGGCTTTGGCGCGTCTGCCCCTGCAGGCACACTCTACGAAAAATTTGGCATCACCGCCGAAAACGTAGCCGAGAAAGTCAAAGCGCTGTTGTGATGGGGTAGATAACCCATCTTCGAAAATGAAACCGCCGCGTAGAAATACACGGCGGTTTTTTTTGTTGTAGGATGGCGGGCTGAAGCCCGCCCTACCGGCCCATCCACCTGTCATCCCCGCGAAAGCGGGGACCCTTCGAGACAAGGCGCTGGTTCGAGAGCGATCCCTGCTTTCGCAGGGATGACAAGACCAAACTCAACCATTCCAGCACGAGTTCGCGCCCGAACCGAGGTTGGGGGTGTATTATGGCTTAATGCCCACGTGTACCTCTGCCAACTCGCTAGGTAACGAATACCGATTGGTCATCATTTCCCAGTGATTGCTATCTGGAGATCTACCGAACTTAAGTCGTAGATCAACAAACATATCCCAAGTGATTTTCGCATACTCGTATGCTTCAGCAAAATCGAGGTTTGCCAATTCATCGCCATCCACCGACTGATACAAATGCAGAATTTCGTTTCTTCTTGTCCTCAAGCGATCCAGCACGCGTCTTAACGCTTTGGGAAAGCCAAGCTTTTTTGAAAGGCTTAAAATGTCCTCAAATTTGCGACCTATAATGTTTGGAGCCCTTTGGCAGTAGTAATTTGCAGCTGAGACTATCCAAGCCTGCGAAAAGACCACCACCGCGATTGAATGTGTGTATTCACCACTTTCAGCAATCCCGAGTTCGCGATGTGATATCATGTACTCAGAACGGCCAAACCTTTGGTCGTCATTACCAATACCAATTATCCATTGGTGCTCTCTCTTTCGAAGATTGTAATCGTGAGCAGAAGACAAATGGCGAAAACAAATTTCGCACAAGCGCCAATAATGATCGTCTTGAACCTCAAGATTACCCGACTTGGCATGTGGTTTTCCGAAAAAGGTCACCTCTCACGCCTTCCCCTCAAACACCTTACCCCAAACCGGCCCAATCACCCAGGTAGCTACCGGAATGATCAACACCCCAAGCGCAATCCCAAGCACACCGTCCATCGCCGCCGTCGCTGTCCACTCAACGATCCCTGTCCAAGCCTCGGGCACCAAATGTCCAACCGCATAAGCCCAGTCGTGGATGTGATGGCCCAGCCAACCAAAGCCCATAACCTCAAGCCCGTGGACGATGATCGAGCCACCAACCCAAAGCATTGCCGCCGTGCCGATGACCATCAGCAGCTTCATAAAGCCCGGCATGACCCGCACAATGCCGCGACCAATAGCACGCGTTAGCCCAAGACGACCCTTGCGGCCCATAAGCAACCCAAGATCATCTGCCTTAACAATAAGCGCGACCGTTCCATACACTGCAACCGTGATCCCGACGGCCACCACAGCCAGCACCGCAGCCTCCATCCAAAAGGTGCTTTCCGGAATCGCCGCCAGTGCGATGGTCATAATCTCGGCTGAAAGAATGAAATCTGTCTTAATGGCACCGGAAACTTTTGTTTCCTCAAGATGGGCCGGGTCACCGACCTCATGTTCGGCGTGATCCCACTTGTGTTCATGCGGAAATAGCGAATGCCAAATCTTCTCGGCGCCCTCAAAACAAAGATATGCCCCACCCAGCATCAAAAGCGGCGGGATCATCCAAGGCGCAAAAGCGGACAACAACAACCCGATGGGCAATAGGATCAGCAATTTGTTCTTGATCGACCCAAGCGCGATCCGCCCGACAATCGGCAACTCTCGCGATGCCTCGAACCCCTGAACATATTTCGGAGTGACCGCCGCATCGTCGATCACGGCCCCTGCGGCCTTGGCCCCCGCCTTTGCCGCCTGCCCCGCGACATCGTCAATCGAAGCCGCCGCCACTTTGGCGAGTCCGGCCACGTCGTCCAACAGGGCGATCAATCCGCTCATCACTTACTCCTTGCGCGTTTCAGGGGGCAGGGTATTCGCTCAGAAAACAGGGACAAGGGCATTTGTAGTGTTTCGACGTACAAATTGTGCAAATGTCACAAAGCCTAATGATAGATTAAACGCCGGATCGCGGTTGTTCAGCGTTAAAAGAATCGGCCCCGCCCCAAATGCGCGATCTCTTTCGGATATGTTTGCGCCCACGTTAGCGCCACCATCTGAAACAACGGATAGGTTAACGCTAACATGCCTTAAAATAAGCACTATTTCCTTTCGGCACCGCAGGGTTCAGGTTATATCCACGCCAAGTCTACACCTCAGGAGATACGAGCATGACTATTACTCTTGGTATCAACGGATTTGGCCGCATTGGCCGCTGCACATTGGCCCACATTTCTGAAGCCGCCAGAAACGACGTTCAGGTGGTCAAAATCAACGCGACTGGCCCAATCGAGACCAATGCTCACCTTCTGAAATATGATAGTGTTCACGGGCGTTTCGCAGGCGAAGTTAAAGTAGCTGGCAACACAATGGACCTTGGCCGCGGCCCGATGGAGGTCTTTTCGACCTACAACCCCGAAGAGCTGGATTGGAGCGGTTGTGACGTTGTTCTTGAATGTACTGGTAAGTTTAACGACGGCAACAAAGCGAACGTCCATATGGAACGCGGCGCTAAGTCGGTTCTAATCTCGGCCCCTGCGAAAAACGTCCAGAAAACAATTGTTTACGGCGTAAACCACCGCGATCTTGTCCCTGGCGACACTATGATTTCGAACGGTTCGTGCACCACCAACTGCCTCGCCCCACTGGCGAAAGTACTGCACGATTCTATCGGCATCGAACGCGGCATCATGACCACGATCCACAGCTACACAGGCGACCAACCAACCCTTGATCGCCGCCATGCCGACCTCTACCGCGCACGTGCCGCAGCGATGGCAATGATCCCGACGTCGACCGGTGCCGCAAAGGCGCTTGGCGAAGTGATGCCAGAGCTAGCCGGCAAACTGGACGGCACTGCGATGCGCGTCCCTACGCCAAACGTTTCGGCCGTAGACCTGACTTTTGAAGCATCAAGAGACGTCACCGTTGCAGACGTGAACGAAGTTGTTCGCGAAGCTGTCGCAGGTCAGATGGGCGCTGTAATGTCCTATGACGAAGAGCCAAAAGTCTCGATCGACTTCAACCACACTGTGGAAAGCTCGATCTTTGCGCCGGACCAAACCAAAGTCGTTGGAGGCCGCACTGTTCGTGTGCTGGCATGGTACGACAACGAATGGGGCTTCTCAGCGCGTATGGCTGATGTTGCTGCCGCAATGGGCCGTCAACTTCAGTAGAGTTTCACCCAATCTAAATTCTGTATCAGCCCCCACATTGTTGGGGGCTTTTCTTTTGCTGCCTTGACGGATCACTTCGAACCTGAAATGCAGAGAGCGCAACTTGATGGGCGCTGAGCGCGGTTCGCTAATTGTGGACAACCGTGGCGCTATGGCCCCTTCACGTATAGAGTTGCCGTGATTTGTCCGGGGCTAAACTGGAGCCCTGACGATGAAAACTATCATCGAACCTTTTCGTATCAAAACCGTCGAACCCATCCGCATGACTACCCGCGAGGAACGCAAGCGTTTGATCAAAGACGCAAACTACAACCTGTTTACACTGCATTCAGACGACGTTCTGATTGACCTGTTAACAGACAGCGGCACTGGCGCCATGAGCGCCGCACAGTGGGCCGCTGTGATGCGCGGAGACGAAAGTTACGCCGGATCACCGTCGTATTTCCGGTTTCGCGATGCCGTGCAGAACCTTGCCCCGTTCAAACACGTCATCCCTACGCACCAAGGACGCGCTGCTGAAGCCATCCTGTTTTCGATGTTCGGCGGAGCCGGACGAATGATCCCGAACAACACCCATTTTGACACCACCCGTGGCAATATCGAAGCCTCGGGCGCGCTGGCCCATGATCTGGTGATCGACGAAGGCAAAGACCCGTCCAATGAACACCCGTTCAAGGGCAATATGAACCTTGATAAGCTGGACGCCTATCTTGCTGAACATGGCGATGCGGTTCCTTGTGTAATGATCACCATCACCAACAACGCCGGTGGTGGACAGCCTGTCAGCCTTGCCAATATCCAAAGCACATCAGAGCTGGCTCGAAAGTACAATAAGCCTTTCTTTATCGACGGTTGCCGCTTTGCTGAAAACGCTTGGTTCATTAAGCAGCGTGAAGATGGTCAGCAGGATCGTTCGATTACCGAGATTGTGCGCGACTGCTTTGCCGTGGCCGACGGTATGACTATGAGTGCCAAGAAAGATGCTTTCGGGAACATCGGTGGATGGCTTGCGTTTAATGACGATACTCTAGCCGAACAGGCCCGCACGCATCTGATCCGAACAGAAGGATTTCCGACGTATGGTGGCCTATCCGGACGCGACCTTGAGGCGCTGGCGCAAGGTTTAACCGAGATCGTGGACGAAGATTACCTGCGTTACCGAATCCGCACGAATGAATACATCGTCGAACGCCTGTCGGCCCTCGGCATTCCCGTCGTCAAACCCGCAGGCGGTCACGCGGTCTTCATCGACGCCCGCAGTTGGCTGTCTCACATCGACCCGCTGTCCTATCCAGGACAGGCTCTTGCCGTAGCCCTGTACGAAATTGCAGGCATTCGAAGCTGTGAAATTGGCACCGTCATGTTTGGACGCCACCCTGACGGATCAGAGACCCCAGCAGCGATGGATCTAGTGCGACTGGCGATTCCTCGCCGGACCTACACGCAAAGCCACGCGGACTACATCATCGAAGCCTTTGAAGAGCTATGCGAGGTACGCGCATCGCTTACGGGCTACAGGATCGCTTGGGAACCAAGTCTGATGCGACATTTCACATGCAAGTTCGCCCCATTGGATTGAACGAAAAAAGCCCCGCCGATTGGCGGGGCTTACATTTACAAATCAGACTGCATTACATGCGGCTGGCAACATTTTCCCAGTTCACCAGATTGTCGAGGAAGTTCGACAGGTAAACAGGACGCTTGTTGCGGAAGTCGATGTAGTAGCTGTGCTCCCAAACGTCACAGCCCAAAAGAGCGGTCTGACCAAAGCAAAGCGGGTTCACACCGTTTTCGGTCTTGGTCACTTTCAGACCACCATCTGTGTCTTTGACCAACCAGCACCAGCCAGATCCGAACTGAGCCGCACCCGCTGCTGCGAACTGAGCCTTGAATTCGTCAACCGAACCAAAGCTGCCTACGATCGCTTTTTCCAGCTCGCTTGGCATCGAAGATGCGCCCGGGCCCATCATTTCCCAAAACTGGTTGTGGTTCCAAAGCTGCGAGATGTTGTTGAAGATACCGTTCTGAGCAACCGCTGACGCATCGTAGGTGCCGGTGATGATGTCTTCCATCGACTTGCTGTCCCACTCGGTGCCAGCAATCAGCTTGTTACCGTTGGTCACATAAGCGTTGTGGTGCAGATCGTGGTGGTATTCCAGCGTCTCAGCCGACATGCCGAGATCAGCCAGCGCGTCATGTGCATAAGGAAGATCGGGAAGTTCAAAAGCCATTGGGGAAACCTCTTTTTGGTTTGTATCTATTCCTGACCCCTAGATGGCTGCCCAAGACCCCAAAGGTCAAGAGTTAAACCCTACTTTTTCTGTCTGAAAATATTCTCGGGGGGGGCAAGGGGGGCAGACAGCCCCCCTTGCTGTGATTAGTAAACCCCGACTTCGCTACCCTCTTGGGTGGCAACGCTCAGCAAATCAAACATATACTGGGCAACAGACCGGAAGCAGACGATCTTAAAACTCTCAGCGTCGTGCATCCAAAACGCTGCCGGTACTTGGGCAAAGCGTGTGCGGCGGAAATCTCCTTCGCCGAAATCCGCGGCACTCATCTCAACAGGGGCAACCTTACCAATGGTTTCGCGCGCACCCGCCCCCGAAACCGAAAACACAGCCCGTGCATCCGAGACATTAACGGCCATCGCGTGTTCACCCGACAACGCACCAAGCAGTGCATCCAGATCAGCACCGACGCTGTCGTAATCCGTTACCAGCAACAGCTCATCAGGTGACATCCACGCAAGAACCCGTCCGTCCTTACCCGCATTCACTTTGCGGATATCGGGCAGCTTGCAGCCCGCAACGCCTTCTACGGCTTTGCTAAATTCGGCCGATGCAAAATCACCGCGAAGGGTAATCATCCCAAGCAATCCGGCCTCGACGACCTTTGCGATGCCTTCAATTTCTGCTCCGGGCAGTGCGCTAATAGCATTAGACATTCTGCTTCTCCCCATCTTTGTCATAGAAGACTGCGTCTACGATTTTTGCTTTGACGACACTGCCGCCAATTTTAGGAAAGTCGATCACTTCGCCCATGCGGTCAGGTCCATGTAAAACCAGCCCCATCGCGATGCCCTTTTTCAGGGTTGGCGAATAATAGGTCGACGTCACACGGCCCTGCACATTGCTCTGACCGTTTTCGTTCTTGCCGTCTGCAACCGCATAGGCCCCATCTGGCAGAACAGATCCGTCAACAGTTTCCAGACCGACCAGTTTCCAGCGATTTGGATCAGCCATATGGCTTCGGGCTTGCGCACGCTTGCCAAGGTAATCCTCTTTCTTTTTCGAAAGCGCCCAGTTCAGCCCCAAATCCTGAGGGATCACGGTGCCGTCGGTTTCGTCGCCGATCATGATAAAGCCCTTTTCGGCCCGCATGACGTGCAGCGCTTCGGTGCCGTATGGCATAACGCCGTACTCTTCACCGGCTTCCATCAAAGCGTCCCAGAAGGCTGCGCCTTGACTGGCAGGAACGGCGATTTCGTAGGACAGTTCACCCGAGAACGAGATGCGGTAAACACGGCAATCAAAGCCACCGATTTGGCCGTCAGCCCATTCCATGAAGCCAAGTGTTTCTTTCGAAACATCCATGCCGCCAAGCTTTTCCAATACCTTGCGGGCGTTTGGTCCGACGACAGCCACCTGCGCATATTGTTCGGTGACGTTGGCAACATAGACTTTCCAGTCCCACCATTCGGTCTGTAGCCACTCTTCCATGTGCGCATGAATACGCTCAGCACCGCCCGTTGTGGTGTGGCAAAGGAAGGTGTCTTCGTCGATCCGTGCAACAACGCCGTCGTCCGACAAGAAACCGTTTTCCGTGCACATCAAACCATAGCGGCATTTGCCCGGTTTCAGCGTGCTCATCATGTTGGTGTAGAGCATGTCGAGGAACTTGCCTGCATCCGGTCCTTTGACGACCAGCTTACCAAGTGTCGATGCATCCAGAAGACCCAGCGAACTGCGTGTCTGGTTGATTTCACGCGTAACAGCTTGGCCGTGGGTTTCACCCGGACGGTCGTAGCAATAGGCGCGGCGCCATTGGCCTACCGGTTCGTAGAACGGCTTCTGCGCATCATGCCAATCCTGCATCGGCGTGCGACGGATCGGTTGGAAGGTCGCGCCACGGGCTTCGCCTGCAATCGCACCCATCGAGATCGGCGTATAAGGCGGGCGGAACGTCGTGCTGCCGGTCTGAGGGATCGGCAGGTTCAGCGCATCAGAAAGGATCGCCAAGCCATTGATGTTGCTCAACTTACCTTGATCGGTTGCCATACCAAGCGTGGTGTAACGCTTGGTGTGTTCAACGCTTTCGTAACCTTCGCGGGCTGCAAGCTGAACGTCCGAGACTTTCACGTCGTTCTGATAATCCAGCCAAGCTTTCATCTTGAGCTTCGAAGACGCGCCCTGTGGCATCAGCCAAACGGCCTCCATCGCAGCTTCGTTGCGCGCGTTGCCCAGAGGGGCTGTTGGCGCGTCGATACCAGCCGCACCCGCACCTGCTTTGGTAGCGTCAGCCAGAACATCGCCAAGACACATCGCGCCGGACGCGATGCCTGCGGTCGTGACAAACGCCTGACCTTCGTCGCCAGTTGGCGCGCGGTTGGGGTCTGGGCGGAAGTGCTGATCGCCCTCGTGCCAGTTCAGCTTACCGCCACAATGCGACCAGAGGTGCACAACAGGAGACCAACCGCCGGACATAGCCACGGCTTCGCATTTGATGGTTTCAAGGACAGCGCCTTCGCCAGCTTGCAGACCGATGGCCACGCCTTCGACGCGCTTGGTGCCTTTGACCTTGACCACGGCTTTGCCGTTTTCAACGCGGATACCCATTTCACGGGCTTTGTCGGCCAAAGCACCGCCACCGGACGCACGCGCGTCGATGATCGCAGGAACTTCAAGACCCATTTCCTTGAGCGTGATCGCAGTGCGATAGGCATCGTCGTTGTTGGTCACAACAACGGTGCGGTCGCCAATGCTGACACCCCAGTTCACCGCATAGTCGCGGACCGCTGATGCCAGAAGAACTCCGGGAACGTCGTTGCCTGCAAAGCTGAGCGGACGCTCGATTGCCCCTGTTGCGGTCACAACATGACCAGCGCGGATGCGCCAGAGACGATGGCGTGGACCTTTGGCGTCTGGTTTGTGATCCTTAAGGCTTTCGTAACCCAGCACATAGCCGTGGTCGTAAACACCCGCAGCCATCAAGCGTGTACGCATGGTGACGTTGTCCATGCCTTGAAGTTCGGCAAGTGTTGCGTCGATCCAGTCTTGCGCAGGCTGACCGTCAATCGTGCCACCGTCGACCGAGGTACGACCACCCCAAGCGGTGGTTTGTTCGATCAACAGAACCTTTTTGCCAGATTGCGCAGCGGTTTTGGCTGCCTGCAAACCGGCAACGCCACCACCAACGACCATAACGTCGGTGTGGAAATAGAAGTGCTCATACGTGTCGGCGTCTTTAAGCTCTTTATCCGGTGCCTTGCCCAATCCAGCAGACTGACGAACAAAGGGTTCGTAGACGTGCTTCCAGAAGCTGCGCGGGTACATGAACATTTTGTAGTAAAAGCCAGCAGGCAGGAAACGGGCGAGATAGGTGTTGATCGCGCCGACATCGAATTCCAACGTTGGCCAATGGTTTTGGCTTGCGGCTTTGAGATCCCCGAAAAGCTCGGTTGTCGTCGCGCGCTGGTTGGGTTCGAACTTATTGTTTTCACCCATGTTGAACAGCGCATTTGGTTCTTCCGCGCCGGATGCAACGACACCGCGTGGACGGTGGTATTTGAACGACCGCCCAACCATCATCTGGTCGTTCGCCAAAAGCGCCGAGGCGAGCGTGTCGCCTTCATAGCCTTTGAGGCGTTTGCCGTTGAAGGTGAATTCAACCGCATTTGATTTGTCTAACAGGCGTCCGCCTGAGGAAAGACGTGTGCTCATAGTTTTAACCCTTTGTTTCGGGCGGGGAGCGCCGGGGGCTGTCTGCCCCCGGACCCCCGAGGAATATTTCAGGACAAAAGATGTTTAAGAGAATTCGCGCCATTTCCAATCGGGACGTTTGGCGGAAACCTTATCTTTAATCTCTTGCGGGATGTCCGAGGTTTGGGCGGAGTAAGTGCCGAAAACTTCGAGAGTCATTGTATCGCGGGCGGCGTGGAACCACTTGCCGCAGCCGTTCACATGGCGCCAGCGTTCAAAGTGAACACCTTTTGGGTTTTCACGCGCAAACAGGTAGTCGTGAAACTGGTCATCATCCGAGCCAGGACCGAACCGCTTGAGGTGGGCTTCGCCGCCTCCGTGGAATTCGGTTTCTTCGCCTTTGACGCCGCAGTATGGGCATTCGAGGATCAGCATTGCATCATCCTTTCGGTGGCAGGCTGGCAGCATTGGCCAGCGAGAGTTCAGTTAGTTTTTGGCGCAGCGCGTCGTCTTCGAAACCGCCTGCATCGAGTTCGACCATGCCGCCCATTTTGCGGCCGGTGAAGCTGAGGGGCTGTGCGCCGAGGTCGAGCGCCGCTTGTTCGCTTGCTTTGCCGACACGATACATGCCGCCGTCTTTGGTAACGCCACAGGCCATGTTGCCGTGAAGCATAAAGGCCAGCCCGCCGAACATCTTCTTTTCAGAGAGGCCCGGTTCAACGCCGATGTCGGCGCGCATGGTGTCGGCTATGAGTTCAGAGAAGGGCATTATTCTTTATTTCCCTCACCATCCAGTCGCCAGGCTGCATCAAAATTCATTGGCACACTAAACTCTACAACGTGTGCACTTCTATCACTATTCGCGTTCCCAGCCTCTGCCCCGATCCTTCCGCTCAAGACAGAAATCAAACCTGCCTTTGCTTCAACATTCCCCGAGATTGCGTTTTCAGACGAAACTTCGAGCGAAACCGAAAATCTAACAAGTTGCTCGCCTAACTCAGTAGATTCTCCGCCCACTGCGGTCAAAGCAATTGGAATTTCGTTATCCTCAGACGACTTTCTTTTGGCTCTCATCACACCTTTTGAAATCGATGTTAGAGTTTCAAAAATGAAGTCTTCTAGTGACAATTTAGACATCAGTGAGCCACCCCTGCAGCAACACTTTCGTCGATGAACTTGCCATCTTTGAAGCGCCACATGCTGAATTCATCGGTCAGTGGTGAACGGCCTGTCGCCATCAGTTCGGCCATCGCCCAGCCTGATCCCGGGATCGACTTGAAGCCGCCAGTACCCCAACCGCAGTTGACGAACATACCATCGACAGGTGTTGCCGAGATAATGGGTGAACGGTCGCCGGTGACGTCCACGATGCCGCCCCATTGGCGCAGCATCTTGAGGCGTGAGACCATCGGGAAGGTTTCGACCAGTGCGCGGACAGTTTCTTCGATATGGTGGAAGCCACCACGCTGGGTGTAGTTGTTGTACCCATCGGTGCCGCCACCGATGACCATTTCGCCTTTATCAGACTGGCTCATGTAGCCGTGCACCGTGTTGGCCATGACGACGCAATCCATGCAAGGTTTGATCGGCTCGGACACCAGCGCCTGAAGGGCTACGGATTCCATTGGCAGGCGGAAGCCAGCCATCGCCGCTAGGTCAGCCGAGTGGCCTGCAACGACGCCACCGATCTTGTCGCAATCAATCGCGCCTTTGGTGGTGTCGACGCCAACAACCTTGCCGCCTTCGGTGCGGATATTGGTGACCTCGCATTTCTGGATGATGTCCATGCCCATATCAGAACAGGCACGCGCATAGCCCCAAGCCACCGCATCGTGGCGGGCGGTGCCGCCGCGTTCCTGCCAGAGACCACCCAGAACCGGATAGTGCGGGCCGTGCAGGTTGATGATCGGAACGATTTCTTTAACACGCTGGGGCGAGATGAATTCAGTCTTCACGCCTTGCAGAGCATTTGCGTGCGCCGTGCGCTCATAGCCGCGAACCTCGTGCTGGGTTTGGGCAAGCATGATAACGCCGCGTGGGCTGAACATAACGTTGTAGTTCAGGTCCTGAGACATGGTTTCGTAAAGACCACGGGCCTTTTCGTAGATCGCTGCAGACGGGTCTTGCAGGTAGTTCGAACGGATGATCGTGGTGTTACGACCGGTGTTGCCACCGCCGAGCCATCCTTTTTCGATGATCGCGACATTCTTGATGCCGTAGTTCTTGCCCAAGTAATAGGCGGTCGCCAAACCGTGGCCACCTGCGCCGATAATTACGACGTCATATTTCTTCTTGGGTTCAGGGCTACGCCAAGCGCGCTCCCATCCTGTGTGGTAGCGGGCGGCTTCGCGGGCAACAGCGAATACAGAATAACGTTTCATAGGCTTCGAATCCGTTTTTGCGGTGTGGCTTTGATTTGGACCGTTTCGGAAAATAAACGGATACTCCCAGCGTCACAATAGGGTGCGGTTGCGACATGAGCCACCCAAGGCGACATTTCCCCTTTTTTAAACGGTTCAGCAACGCTACATCTTGTCGAGAAACACGCAGGAGCGCTTATGTCTTTTTGGATCCTCGCTGGAGCGATCGCTCTATTAGTAACGCTGTTGCTGGTACGGGCTTTGTTGTCTGGCGGTCAGAAAAAGGAACATCCAGCCGCATATGATCTTGCGGTTTATCAAGATCAGCTGAAAGAAATTGAACGGGACCTTGCGCGCGGAATTATTGCCAAGGATGACGCAGAGCGGCTTCGTGTTGAGATTTCGAGGAAAATTCTAAGCGCAGATGCGCAGATCAAAGCGTCATCTTCTGAACAGTCGGAGCGTGGCCCAAAGGCCGTGATTGGAATTGCTCTGCTGCTTGCAGTGCTCGTCGGTGGTGGGTTTTCTGCCTACTGGCAGCTGGGGCAGCCTGGGTATCCCGACATGGGATTGGAAAGCCGCAAAGCTGATGCACAAGACGCCCGCGAAAGCCGACCGTCACAGGCCGAGGCTGAATCTTCATTGCCGCCCGTTCCCCTGAATTCTGGCAATACCGAATACGTCGCCGAGCTAATTCAAAAACTACGGGACGTGGTTGCAGAACGGCCAGAGGATGTTCAGGGATTGCGGTTGCTGACATCAAATGAAGCAAGCCTTGGCAACCACAAAGCGGCCTACGAAGCCCAAGCCCGGTTGATTATCGTGCTGGGGGATCTGGCTTCGCCCGAAGACTACGCCACGTTGGGCGAGTTGTTGATCCTGTCGGCCAACGGATATGTATCCCCAGAATCGGAACAGGCGTTGACGCAGGTTTTGCGAATGGAAGAACAGCACCCTGTCGCGCGATACTATATGGGATTGATGATGGCACAAACTGGCCGCCCCGATGTGGCGTTTCGGGTTTGGCGCTCGCTGTTAAACGAAGGTCCCGCGGATGCCCCTTGGATACCGGCTATTCGGGCACAGATCGAAGAATTGGCCGCTTGGGCTGGTGTCGAGTTTGAATTACCGCCCGCTGCCAGTCTTGCCGGACCCAGCGCTGAAGATATTGCCAATGCAAGCGAACTTTCAGCGGAAGACCAACAAAACATGATCCGCAACATGGTTTCCCAGTTATCTGAACGTCTGGCGACCGAAGGTGGGTCAGCTGAAGAATGGGCACGGCTGATCAGTTCACTTGGTATTTTGGGTGAAACAGAACAAGCCAGCGCTATCTGGAACGAGGCCCAAGTGGTCTTTGCCAACGACGCGCAGGACTTGGAGACCGTGCGTGCAGGTGCCCGTCGGGCGGGTGTGGCTGAATGATCTACGACGCGTTCGAAGACTTCGCGGCCGCCCTGCCCCAATATCAGGCAATTGCAGGGTTAGACTTGGGAACGGTGACGATTGGCGTCGCCGTGTCCGATTCGTTTCAATCCGTCGCGACGCCTCTTGAGACCATCAAGCGCAAGAAGTTTGGCATAGATGCTGAAAAGCTGTTGAAGATCGTCAAGGATCGCAATGTGGGGGCACTGGTGCTGGGGTTGCCAATGAACATGGACGGCTCTGAAGGACCGCGCTGTCAGTCCACCCGCGCATTTGCCCGCAATCTGTCCCAACTGACCGATCTGCCAATCGGATATTGGGACGAACGGCTATCTACCGTTGCCGCTGAAAGAGCATTACTAGAGGCGGATACGTCCAGAAAACGCCGCGCCGAGGTTATCGACCACGTTGCAGCATCCTATATCCTTCAAGGTGCATTGGACCGTTTGGGACATATGAGGCGTGAGAATGGCTGACGAGATTTGGCAACGCGAAGAGGTGGAAAGCCCCTGTATCAAGATCTGCGTCGTTCACCCCGAGGCGCGGATATGCACTGGATGCCTGCGTTCAATCGAGGAAATCGGCGGTTGGAGCCGGATGACGCCAGAACAACGGCGCGAAATTATGGCTGATCTGCCAAACCGTACATCAGTGCTGAAAAAACGCCGCGGCGGCCGCCACGCACGAATGCAGAATTAAGCAAAATTCTCGTCAGAGATAACTCGGATGGTGAGCGGATTAATTGCTCCTAATGTCCCACCGCCTTCGACTGCGGCAATGCGGGTTCCATCCAGATAGAGCGTTCCTGAATGGGTGACGCCAGTGTAGTAGTCCACTGTTATTGCTCCTGCACCGCTGTAGTCATCAGGAACAACCACTACGATTACGTCTTCGGTTGCTTCGTATTCTTCGATGTAGACTGGGTTATTGGGATCTATCCAAGACCCCAACGTCAAAGCATCGACGCCATCACCGCCGTCAATTGTGTCCCCCGACCCGGCAATGATGGCATCCATACCCGCCCCGCCGGAAATCACGTCAGGGTCGTATACGTCAGAATCTTCAAACTTATCATCAAGGACGGAGTCTTCATAACCAACAAGAACATCGTCACCAGCCCCGCCTTTTAGTGTATCTGCGCCTGTGCCACCCAAGACAAAATCGCTGCCGGCACGAGCGAGCACCAAATCGTCGCCTTCTTCTGCAAAGATTGTGTCGTCACCGGAGCCGCCATCGACTTCGTCTTCGCCCTCACCCGCAAAGACAACGTCGAGCCCACCACCTGCATCGATAGTGTCATCGCCGTCTTCACCTAAAAGGGTATCGTCGCCTTGGCCACCGTCGATTACGTCGTTGCCGTCGCCACCTAGGACGCGGTCTTCACCGCCTTGGGCATCGATCGTGTCATCGCCGCCGTCAGCGTCAATGTCATCGTCATCATCACTAGCAAGTAATAGATCATCGCCTGAGCTTCCTTCGATTGTATCAGGTTCATCCTCGTCGGAAGCGCCTTCTGAAAGCAGATCGTCCAGAAGGCCGTCAAACTCTAACACTCCGAAAGCGATGCCTAACAACATCAATCCTGCAACTATCGAAAGCGCTACCATAAAAACAACTTAACACACACCAACTTGATAACCTCATGTTAACCTTTTGGGTCAAACCTGAACAGGATTGCCTTTATTTTGGCCCATTTACCCAAGGTAACCCTTCGACAGTGAGTGTAAAAGACGAGCATTGTTTCGTTTGGTCGCTAATCATGCAACCACCGAGAGCGATCACCGGAAATCTCGGGACGGAAGTACGCGATCATCCTGCCTGTTGAATTGTCGGTCGCCGCATTCCGCCAAGGGGCAATACCGTGCAAAACGTGGCGATGCATAATAACCGCCTCGCCGGGTTTGCGGTAGATTTCCACGCGTTCGCAGGTGTCGAAAATTTCTTTTCGAAGCGATTGATAGCCGTCCGTCAGATCAATTTGGCCCCAATCATCCGGCGAAAGATTACCTAGTTCTTGCTTCAACCAGTTCTGCACTTTCAGGTGGCTGCTCTTCCATACAACCAATGGTCCTGCGTCAGGACCGCAATCAGTTAGCGGAAGACCAAGCAAATAGGCATGATATTCGCTTAGGTGTCGCCTGCGATCTGGTCCGATAGCGTGCAGGCCATCCACATGCGCTGCATCCCTTTTTAAACGAAAGCGAAATGCTGCATCGCTTTCTTGGTCACGGGGCTTCGGGTAGCCCGAATAAACCACGGACAGCTGTGCCTTGTGCATTGGGGTATTGGCAGGAAGATACTCAATAAGGTCGCGGATTACTTCACCGTCCAAAGGCGTGTCTCCCGCTTCACCAGTTGGACCTGTGTTAAGCGCATCAACGCCGACGAACCATGTACCTTCGCAGATCATCCATTGCTTGAGAAGTTGTTCGTCCCTCAGCGCTGCATGTGCCAGAGGCATCGCTGCATTGGCCCACGACAATACCTGTGGGTCGAAATCATAGACCGCAAAGCCATCGGTCTGAAGTGCAGCCTTCAAAGCAGAACCTTAGACAGCATGTTAAGCGCAACAAGGATCAGGAACCCCCCAAACACGCGCTTTAGCGGCTTGGGGTCCATAGCATGCGCAATCTTAACGCCCAGCGGGGCAGTCAGAAGCGTCATGGCGATGACGATTACAAACGCAACAAGGTTCACGGCACCAACGGTAAACGGGGGTCTGTGCGCTTCTTCAATTTCAAGAAACAGAAAACCCGCAACGGATGGCACCGCGATAATGACACCAAAACCTGCAGCGGTTGCGACTGCGCGGTGAATTGCAACGTTGTGGAGCGTCATCAATGGCACACCAAAGCTGCCACCCCCGATCCCCATGAGAACCGACATAAAACCTACCACCGGGGAATAGATCATGCGCTTGATCCCTGCCGGCATGTCAGGTGCCAACCGCCATTCAGACTTACCGAGCGCCAGATAGAGACCGATCACAATTGCTAGAACGCCGAATATTGCTTGCAGGCTTTGTGATCGCAGTTCAGACGCCGCAAACATGCCGATAATTGCGCCAATAACGATCCCAACAGCCCATGTTTTAAGGATATCCCAATCAACGGCACCTTTTTTGTTATGGCTCAAAACCGAGCGTAGTGAGGTTACTATGATCGTCGCCAACGATGTCGCTAAACAGATTTGCATCAACTGCGGCCCGTCATATCCAAGGCTTTGAAATACATAGAAAAAGGCTGGTACAAGTACGATCCCGCCCCCAACACCAAGCAACCCTGCCAGTACTCCACCCAAAGCCCCAACGGCAATAAGCAGAAAAAACAGCTGAATAAGCAGACTGGTATCAGACATGACACTCTCCTTTTCCCATTTGCTAACGCGCTTTTGAGCCAGAGTAAAATCCTCAATGGACGGCAATAGCTGGACGTGATCAAAGGAAAGCCATGATTAAAGCGCCTACATTGACGAACTGGTTACACCTGATCACGCTCGGCGTTATCTGGGGTGGCACGTTTATGTTCATCTCGGTGGCGTTGCGCGGCTATGGTTCGGTTACAGTGGCCTGCGCGCGCACAACCTTGGGCGCGATTTCGCTTCTCATCATGATGGTAGTTATGAAGCGCCCTTTGCCCTCGCGTGAAGCGATCCCCTATCTTATCCGCATCGGGGCGCTTTCTACAGCAATCCCGTTTATGCTGCTAAGCTGGGGGTTGCTACATGTGCCGTCTTCGTTCGCCGGCATTTCTATGGCATCGGTGCCGCTGTTCATTTTGCCCCTTGCCCATTTCTTTTCCAACGAACCGCTGACAATCAGACGAAGCGTTGGTGTCGGGCTTGGATTTGCGGGCGTTGTAGTCTTGATCGGACCGACGGTGCTTTCGTTAGGTAGTGGCGTCGTTCTGCTTGGTCAGATCGCCTGTCTGGGCACCGCCCTATGCTACGCGGTTTCGTCAACCCAAGCCCGCAATTGTCCACCTGTTGACCCGATGACGATGAGCGCGGTGTCGCTCTTGGTTGGTAGCCTTATGATGATACCGTTGATGCTATTGATCGAAGGCGTGCCAACTATCCAAGGCACATTGCCGACGTTGGCAATCATCTTTCTAGGGCTGATGCCAACGGCATTTGCAACCTACCTACGAATGCTTCTCATCCGGTCGGCGGGTTCAGTGTTCATGTCGTTTGTGAACTTCATGGTGCCACTTTGGGCAGTCTTTTTCGGCGTCATACTGTTGTCAGAACCGGTTCCAAGCAGCCTGTTTGCGGCCTTAGCACTAATATTTGGCGGGTTGGTCGTCAGCCAGTTCCGCAGCATCCAACAGGTCTTTAAGCGCTCGTAACGGCCATGTGTAGCGACAGCGCTTGCCGAGTTTTGCCAACATCATGGACCCGCAAAATCTGAACGCCCTGAGAAACCGCCGCCATAGCAACCGCCACTGATCCTGAAATGCGTTGATCCGCTTCCTGTGCATTGCCCAGTGTTCCGATAAAGCGTTTGCGCGAAACGCCGAGCAGTATTGAACAACCAAGCGAATGGAAAAGGCTGATGCCGCGCAATAGTCTTAGATTGTGATCAAGCGTTTTGCCAAAGCCGATACCGGGGTCGACGATGACGCGGTCGCGTGGAATACCTGCAGCCTCGGCTTCATCAATCTTGGTTTGCAAAAAATCGTACACATCAAGCAATACATCATCGTAACGCGGGTCTTTTTGCATATTCTCGGGATCACCCTGCGAGTGCATCAAACACACTGGAAGGCCTGACGACGCGACAACGTCCTTAAGGCGCGGATCGAATTCAAATCCCGACACATCGTTTACAATCGTAGCTCCGGCCGTGATCGCAGCAGATGCTACAGCCGACTTTCGCGTGTCGATTGAAATCGGAACGTCCGAAGCTTTCCCGATGGCTTCGATAACCGGCGCGGTGCGTGCGATTTCTTCTTCGATCGTCACCTCTTTCGCGCCCGGCCTTGTGGATTCTCCGCCAATATCCAGAATATCCGCGCCGTCTGCCACCATTTGCAGTGCATGAGGGACGCCGTTTGAACGTTCAAGAAACTTTCCACCGTCCGAAAAGCTGTCCGGCGTGACGTTCAAAATTCCCATGATCTTTGGTTGATCAAGCTGCAGACCGGCAACAGGTGCCCGATCAGACGAAATGCGCTCAATCACATCAGCGGGAACATCCCCGATCCCTATCAAGGTTGGCTTCTGGCTCCGTTCAATCCGTTCAACCGTATTGAACCATGACCAACTGCCCGCCAGCGGCATGGCATCGTCTGGTCGGCACGCATCAACCTGTGCGATTGGGCGGTAGTAGACGGTCATTCGGCTGACACCCAGCTTAGGTCGGGACAAGTTGCATCAAGCGTCAAATGTTTCTCGGCACCTAATTGGTCTGCGAGCCACTTTGACAAAACTTCGGCCCGATATTCGACCGAAATGGCTTCATCCGGACTATCAAAAACCGTCTTTGACGGCGCCCAAACGCTCAGTTGACCGTTTTTGAGACCCCAATCCAGTTCGGTCCAGCTATCGACAACAACGCATCTTTCGTCACGCTCGGATAATTGCCAAGCGATCTGTTGAATCGCCAATAGTTCGATCCTGCGTCGGGCGACTGAATTGCTAGACGACAGGTCTTGGTCGCGGTTAGGCAGTGTCAGGATCACCGAGTCCTTCAGTGCAACGATCTGATCCAGCCAATTTTCTAGCATCTCGGACGAGAGCGCCTGTTGATCCAAGTGGATAATCGTGACCGCAGGTGACTGATCATCTGAGGATACACTCAGCCCGTCACCCCGAGATCGAACAATCTCGACACCCAAGTCACTCGTCCCGCGATCCAGTTTTTCGATCCGGACGAAAACGCGAACTGGCTGGGGTTCGCAAAGCAAACGACCTGCAACGCGTTCAGCCAATGTTTCCAGAAGATTTAGCCGTTTTGAATGAACTTCGGTTTCAATCGCTTCGGTCACACGATCATAGGACAGGATATCATCCACATCATCCGTTTCCGCACCGCTAGACGCCTTTACCTCAACCACGACGTCGAAACTGATCCGTTGCGTAACACCCCGTTCAGCCTGAAACGCGCCAATTTCAACGTCAATCACGTGGTTTCGGACACTGATCCGGTCCAGCATATCATCAGAAGCGGTCGCAATGGACCGCATATCCGGATGTGCAAATGCTTGTTTGACTTCAGAATTCATGGCTGGCCGTCGCGTTGCTTTGTTCAGGAACGCCAATAGCAGCCATAAACTGATGCGGCTAGTACCAGATTAATTCGCGCTCGAAACGCGAGCCGGCTCTATGTAGAAATGATGCGTTCCGATGGTCGTCGTCCGCGAGAATTTCTTTGACCAAGACGGGCTGACATAGTTGGTGTGGTAATAGGTTGCACCATGGGTCAACGGGCGTTTGTCCATCGCGATTGCAAGCGCTGCAACTTTGCCGACGTTCTCCCAAGCTTTCTTTTCGTGAATTACTTCCAACTTGCCGTCACAGGTGTAAGTGAACTGGCAGCGATACTTGCCGTTGCCGCTACCCTGATTGACCACACTGCAGACCGTGTCTGGAAAGCGTTTGTGATCCATGCGGTTAAGAATAACCTCGGCCACGGCGAATTGGCCCATCACAGATTCACCACGCGCTTCAAAATAGAGCGCTTCAGCCAGACAGCGCCATTCTTTGTTGCCCTCTTTTGAAGGCACCGACGCGATGTAAGCTTTTGAGTAGATGCCTTCGCCGTCAATAGGCTCGACAAGACGGCGCATTCCAAGATCTGACGTCGCTTCGGTCGAAGCCTCATGCGATGTCAAAAGAGCACGCAGTTGATCCTCTACGTTGCTACCGACAGCAACGCTTGCCCAAATACCTGTCGCGAGAACCGCGAATAGTCGCAAATAAGAAGCCATAGCCCTAAAACCCAGCCCAAGCAGAGACCTTGCCTGCATTAAGGCGGGGTGAATAGCGATTTCAAAGCCATGCGTCTAGCCCCCTGGGCGCAAGGCAGCCTTGCGTCAAGCGCGTAGCTATCTGGCGGTATCGCCGATTTTGTCCATGACAGCCAGCTGCGCGGCCGCCAATCTGGCAACCGGAACCCGGAAGGGAGAGCAGCTGACATAGTCAAAACCGGCTTCGCGACAGAACTTGATAGACTCAGGATTACCACCATGTTCGCCACAAATTGACAGCGTCACATCAGGACGGGCTTCGCGGCCACGTTTCGCGCCAATGTCCAGCAGCTCGCCCACCCCTTCGACGTCTAGCGTGTGAAACGGATCTTCAGGGAACACTTCTTGTGACACGTAGCTTGACATAAATCGCCCAGCGTCATCCCGCGACAAACCATAGGTCATTTGGGTCAGATCGTTCGTACCAAAGCTTAGAAAGGCTGAATTTTGTGCGATTTCGTCAGCGCGAAGAGCCGCGCGTGGGGTTTCAACCATAACGCCAAAGCGGAAATCAAAATCTTCGCCACGCTCGGTTCTAACAGCCGCGGCAATTGCATCCACTCTTGTTTTCACAAGCTCGACTTCACGTTTAGCACTGACCAGTGGAATCATGATCTCTGGCACAACTGCTGCGCCGTTGCGGCTGGCGTCAATTGTCGCCTCAAAGATCGCGCGGGCCTGCATTTCATAGATTTCAGGTACGGTGATCCCCAAACGAACGCCACGAAGCCCAAGCATCGGGTTGTATTCCTCTAACGCTTCAACGCGACGTGTCACTTCGGACATCGGCTTGTCTAAAGCTTCCGCCAACAGATGCAGACTAGAGCGATCAGATGGCAGGAATTCGTGCAAGGGTGGGTCAAACAGGCGGATGCAGACGGGTTGGCCCTGCATGATCTGGAAAAGTTCGGTAAAGTCAGCGCGTTGCATCGGAAGCAACTGTTCCAGAGCAGAAGCCCGGTCTTCAGGAGTATCGGCGAATATCATTTCGCGCATCACAGTCAGTCGGTCCGCTTCAAAGAACATATGTTCCGTGCGACACAGGCCAATGCCCTGCGCTTCGAAATTTCTGGCCGTTTGGGCGTCAGCCGGCGTGTCGGCATTTGCGCGCACGCCAATATCTCGCAATTCATCAGCCCAAGCCATCAGATCGCGGAATGCGTCATCTTGGGCAGCCTCTAGCATAGCTGGCTTGCCCGCTAACACTTGACCGTTCGTGCCATCAATGGTGATGACGTCGCCTTCGGCAAATGTGCGCCCATCCTGTGTTGTCAGCTTCTTTTTGCGAATTTGAAAGCGCAGATCTGAAACCCCAACCACGCAGGGAAGCCCCAAGCCGCGCCCGATAACAGCCGCGTGGCTGGTCATACCACCGCGTTCAGTCAGAACGGCACTAGCGGCGTGCATGCCGCGAATATCTTCTGGGCTCGTTTCCCGACGAACCAAAACGCAATCCTCACCGCGCGAAACGATGGCTTGTGCTTCCGCTGCAGAAAACACGATCCTTCCCGTTGCTGCACCTGGGCTTGCGGCAATTCCTTCTGCGATGCGGTCTCGCTCGGCGTCTGGATCGACTTGGCGGTGAAGCATTTCATTCAACGCCCGCGGTTCGATCCGCATCAGTGCTTCTTCTTTCGGAATGATGCCATCCCGCGCCAAAGTCACCGCAATTCTAACGGCTGCTCTGGCTGTGCGATTAACACGTACACCATCAAGGATGTATACTTCACCGTCTTCCAAGGTGAACTCTACCTGCATTTCCTCTCGCAGTTTGATCCGCATAATTCGGGCATATTCGACAATCTTATCAAAGGCTTCTGGGTGGACTTCTTCAAGTGAAAGTCCCCGATCATCCTTTTCCAGATAAAGCGCCTTGGCACCTGCTGTCAGCGCCTCGCGGCCTTGGCTTTGGCTTTGGTAGCGCCCCGTCAGCTGTGCCTCGCCGGTTTTGCTATCAACCAACTGCATGACGCCTGAACCACTTTCCTTAGTTCCGACCCCCAAGGCCAGCTGTTGCACCACAAGGCCAAGCCCCGCGTCAGCGGGTGCCCCTTTTGCCTGACGCAACAGTCGCGCTGTGGTTCCGTTCCACGCACGCGCCATTGATCTAAGGACTTCGATCAACTGTCGGCCAGTGTCCTGCGGAAATCCCTCATCCGTTTCGTCTTCGTAGGCCCGAAGCGCGTCCGAAAGAGATTGAGCGCTTTCGTCTGGGGCAATATCGTCGAACATGTCAGGATCAAGCCGCGCAACATGGATCGAATAGCTTTGCACAAAGCGTAGATACAACTTTGTCGCCGCTTCCTTGCCGATACGATCGCACAAGGCCACATAGGTCGCATCATTCATGCCGATGTTCAAAATTGCCCCGGGACCACCCCAATCAGGGTCTTCAGACGACGGGCGGACACACAAAAGCGGATCCTGTCCAAAGGGTTCGAGAATATCATCGACTGGGGGCGTTTCGCCGGATGCGATATGTGAAACGCAATCAAAGGACATCGCAATCGTTGTTGGGACCGGTAAATCCAGTCTTGCCAAACGCTGCAAACACTTCGCGCGGCCACCATGTGTGGCTGTCGCGATAGGCGCGGTTGGGGTTACGAGGGCGATGCCCTCTCCTATATTCTGCGATGCGGCATTTTCAGTCATGCGCGCAGCATAAGCCTAATCGAGCGCATGACAAGAAATCGTTGCGACAATCAACCTTCGATTTTCGTCAAATCGGCGACCGAAAGGCATATCTGGCGAATTCGGCTAAGAAGGTTAAGACGGTTGCGACGAACAACCGAATTTTCTGTATTAATTTGAACCGCTTCGAAGAATGCGTCGATGGGGCCGCGTAGCTCTGCCATTGTGGTCATCGCGTTCACGAAATCCTCGGCTTCCATCGAAGGGGCAATGTTTGCTTCGGCCTGATCAAGTGCTGCGAACAATGCGCGTTCTTCGTCTGTCTCGGCAAACTTGGCGTCGGCACCATAGGAATACTCGACCCCATCTTTTTCTTCCGCTTGAGAAAGGATGTTGTTGGCGCGGCGGAACGCTTGGATCAGGTTTTCGCCGTCATCCGTCTTTAGCGTTTCCGAAAGTGCCGTCGCGCGACGAACTAGCAAGGCCAAATCGTCATATCCCGGCATGGCAAGGCACGCATCAATGACATCATGGCGGATGCCCTGATCGCGAAGATAGACTTTCAGACGGTCGTGGAGGAATGCCAGCAAATCGGTTGATACATCAGGCAGTTCGTCCCCGACAGTGCGAAGCGCCGACCCTTCAGACATGTCCGGCGCGTCGTCGCCATCCAGACGGTCAAGCACCAGACGGAAAGCTGCACCAAACACACCGTGATCTGCAATTTCATCCAGCGTGCTTTCAAGCGCCTTCACATCTTTTTCGTCGCCATTGGTTTTATGCGCAGCGATCTTGTGAACCAGCAATTGGCTGTCGATGAAATGGTCAAGGCTGACACGCAGGTCTTTTGCCAGAATAATCCGGATCACACCAAGTGCCGCGCGACGAAGTGCAAACGGGTCTTTGGAGCCAGTCGGCTTTTCGTTAATGGCCCAAAATCCGGTCAGCATGTCCAATTTATCTGCAAGCGCAACGTTCGCTGAAACGGCCTGTTCAGGCACATCGTCCGATGGGCCAAGCGGTTGATAGTGTTCTTCGCATGCCGCCGCTGCTTCAGATGGAAAACCTGCGGCTTCAGCGTAGTAGCGGCCCATCAAGCCCTGAAGTTCTGGAAATTCGTAGATCATTTCCGAGCTTAGATCGGCTTTGGCAATTTCAGACGCTTGAACCGCTAGGCCCGCATTTACCCCAGTAACGCCAGCCAGTTTTCGGCTGAGACCCGAAATACGGCCAATCCGATCACGTTGGCTGCCAAGCTTGTTGTGGAAAGTGACGTTCGACAGGCTATCAAGCCAAGGCTGCATCTTTTGATCTTTGGCAACACGCAGATCATTTTCCCAAAAGAATTTAGCATCTGCCAACCGCGCCGAAAGAACCTTCTGGTTGCCAGCAAGGATTGTCACGCCATTGTCCGACGTCTCACGGTTAGCGACCGTGATGAATCGCTCGATCCGACCGGTTGATGGGTTGCGCACCGAGAAGAACTTCTGATGCTCTTTCATCGAGGTTTGAAGAACCTCTGGCGGCAGTTCTAGGAACTCTTCATCAATCGTGCCCATCAAAACGACGGGCCATTCAACCAGACCCGCGACCTCCTTCAAAAGGCCGCGATCATCAACCACTTCCAATCCGGCTGCGAATGCCATGTTGGTGGCATCGTGCCAAATCGTTTCAGCACGTTCTTCAGCATTCAAGATAACCTTGGAACGTTTCAGCTTCGCGGCGTAGTCATCAAAACCAACGACGCGAAACGCTTCTGGACCCATGAAGCGGTGCCCCTTGGTGATGTCGCTGGCTTGGATACCGTCGATGTTTAGCGGAACGGTCGTCGCGCCTGCTTCGTCACTTAAAACACAGATGATCGAATGCAGAGGGCGCACCCAACGCAAGGACCCTGCCCCCCACCGCATGGATTTGGGCCATGGGAAGTTGCGAATGGTTTTTTCAAGCACGTCCGAGATGATATCCGCAGCCGGACGACCGGGCTTTACGATGGTCGCGTAGTAGACCTGCCCCTTTTTGTCGTCACGCACATCCAGATCGTCACGCGAAACGCCTGCGCCACGAAGGAAGCCTTCGATAGCCTTTTCAGGCGCATCCGTCCGTGGACCTTTGCGTTCTTCACGTACGGTCGGGGATTCAGCTGTCAGCCCTTCTAGCGCAAGCGCCAAACGACGCGGTGTCGAAAACGCCTGTGCACCGGCATAGGTCAGACCCGCATCCACCAGCCCGTCCGTAACAAGCTTTTTCAGGTCGTCCGCAGCTTTTGCCTGCATGCGGGCTGGGATTTCTTCGGAAAACAGTTCAATCAGAAGATCCGGCATTTATTCTGCTCCCAGTTCGCGTTTCGGGCATTCTTCACCGACAGCAGAACCGTCATAGGCTTTTTCGCCGCAATTATTCAGTTGGTGCCAAGCATACGCCCGACCATCGCTATTGACCGCTATGACGCGATCAACACCGTAGGCAATGTTCTTAACGCTTAGGAACGCCACGGCCTGACCTGCGTTTAGTTCGCCAGCGATAGCTTTTGCGTCAAAACAGTCAAACCAACCCGGCGCGGTCAGCGGTTCCGCCCCTGCGTAGATTTCAAACGTCTCGGTCAGCATCGCGACCGAGTGTGGCGTGTTGAAACAGGCGCGGTAGCGGATAGGTGAACTATCGGCGTCAATGCCTTGAAAATCCTTAGCAATGATGCGTTCTTCGGACCCTGCGTAGGTGGTCATAACCATCCCATCATCAGGGGCGTTCACGGGTTCATAGAATGCATAAACCTGCAGATAGTACATTGCTGCTGCTGCGACGATGGCGCTCACGACGATAATTTCTGCTAGTATTTTGCCGGTCATGCGGAAACCGATTGTGGTTCAGCGCCACCGGCTTCGGTCTGCACAAAGGCATCAGCGCATTTCTTGGCCAGCGTTCTTACGCGACCGATATAGGCTTGGCGTTCCGTAACCGAGATCACGCCGCGCGCGTCGAGCAGGTTAAACAGATGGCTGGCCTTGATGCATTGATCATAAGCTGGATGAACCATGATGATGTGTTTGCCGGTCTTCGGATCGACATGTTCAAGCGACAGGATTTTCCCGCACTCGGCCTCGGCTTCTTCGAACTGCTTAAGAAGAACATCCGTGTTTGCCACGTCAAAGTTCCAGCGCGAATATTCCTGTTCGGTCTGGCGGAACACATCACCGTAGCTTAGCGCAATTGGCGTCTGAGGGTCGTTGTAAGGCATTTCCATCACATGATCGACGCCAAGGACATACATCGCCAGACGTTCAAGACCATATGTCAGCTCGCCCGAAACAGGGTGGCAATCATGGCCGCCCACCTGTTGGAAATAGGTGAACTGGCTGACTTCCATACCGTCACACCAGACTTCCCAGCCAAGCCCCCACGCGCCAAGCGTCGGGCTTTCCCAATCGTCTTCGACAAACCGAATGTCGTGAAGATCCATATCAATGCCAATGGCCTGCAAAGACCCGAGATAAAGTTCCTGCAGTTCAGGCGGGCTGGGTTTGATCAGCACCTGATACTGATAGTAGTGCTGTAAGCGGTTCGGATTTTCGCCATAACGCCCATCCGTCGGACGACGGGACGGTTGCACATAGGCCGCAGCCCAGCTTTTTGACCCCAAGGAACGCAAGGTTGTAGCGGGGTGGAACGTCCCTGCCCCGACTTCCATGTCGTAAGGCTGAAGGACTGCACAGCCCTTTTCGGCCCAGTAATTCTGAAGCCTCAGGATGATTTCCTGAAAACTACGCGGTTTTGACGCTGCTTCCGACATATTGCCTGCCCTTGGGTATGAATGCGTCGCCTTCCTATGCAACGCTGCAACAAGGGTCAATTGCGGTCTCACGGAAACTTGACCTTATCCTTCAGGTGTTTTTGATAGTCGTGTTAACAATTACACCTTGGGTAGGGACTTTCACATGCTTCGTAACTTTTTTGTCGCGGCGATCTTTGTTCTCATAAGCATCGCTCCGATCAACGCGCAAACTGAACGAGGCACATGGATTCAGGTCGAAGCTCTCGACACGCAAGAAGAAGCGATAGCGCGCATTCTTGCGTATAAAACCTTTTTGCCGTCAATTTCAGGCTTTGTGACCAACACAGGCAAATTCGCGGTATTAGTTGGACCATTCACAACGCTGGAAGGCCAGTTCTTACTAAAGCAGTTTCGTCAGACAGGTCTTATACCGCCCGATAGCTTCACTTCATCAACCGAAGACTTTGCGGGCCAGTTTTATCCTGAGGTTCGAACCGGACAAATCACCGCTGCTGAACAAGACCCACCCAAGAAGACCCAGCCCGACACTTTGATCGTGGTTGATGAAAACGGTAACCCGCAACTTCGTGAAGCAGACGAAACCACGTCTCAAGCACGTTCAAGCGAACGGTTGCTGTCCAAGGACGACAAAAAACTACTTCAGTTGGCCCTTCGCGATCGGGGACACTATTCTGGAGCTATCGACGGGCTTTATGGTCGCGGAACCCGCACATCGATGCGTCAGTGGCAGGCTGCTAACAACTATAAACAGACTGGTGTTCTGACCACTGGCCAACGCGAAGAGCTTCTTTCGCAGTATTACGCTATCCTTGACGATCTCGGCATGAGCCACGTTTCGGACAGCGCTGCGGGTATTTCGATTGATATGCCAACCGCGGTCGTGGCTTTTGACGGGTACACCGCGCCTTTTGCGCACTACCGTTCTGTTGATGGCGGTGTCGCTGAAGTCCACCTGATCAGTCAGCCCGGTGACAGAAACTCGCTCTACGCGCTTTATGACGTCATGCAGTCCCTTTCTATCGTTCCAATTGACGGTCGCCGCAAAAAGAATCGGAACAATTTCGTTCTTACTGGTCAGAATGACGAGATCATTTCGCATACCAAAGCCTATTTATCAGGAGGCCAAATCAAGGGATTCACTCTGGTGTGGCCCGCCTCCCAAGCAGATCGGGCTGAGCGTTTGATCGAGCGTATGACCGCAAGCTACGACACCACAATTCGCGTTTTAGCCAAGGGTCAGGGCACCAGCATTGAACCAGGACAGGAAACGGTGGGCGGTCTGGATTTGCGCAAAGCAACGGCCGTTGTCAGTGGCGCATTTCTCAATGAAACAGGAACCGTTCTGACGAGCAGCGCAATTTCCGAACAATGCAATAAGATTTCGGTATTGGATGATGTGAACTACGAACTAGTTCTACACGCGCCAGACATCGGTGTATCGGTTCTCGAACCGAAAGCCCCGATCACTCCGCTCGGGTTCGGCAAGATCAAAGCCGTTTCAAACCGCGCTGATAACAGCGTCACTGCGGCGGGCTATTCGTTTGGCGGCATTCTCACCGCTCCTACGATGACCCACGGGCGTATCGAGGCGACGTCTGGGCTTCAGGGCGAAGCGCATCTTGACCGATTGGCTATGACCCATTTTGCGTCAGATGCTGGTGGACCCGTTCTTGGGGCCAACGGAGAGATCGTGGGCATTCTAAACCAGCGCGATACGTCGTCAGATCGTCAGTTGCCAAGCGACGTCAGCTTCATGACCGACAACTCGGCAATATCAACCTTGTTGAGCGACGGCGAAATTGATCACACGCTTTCGATATCACTTTCCAGTAAGAACGCGTTGGAAATTGAAAAAGCTGCCCGGGAAATGACCGTATGGGTCAGCTGCTGGGAATAATTAGATTCGCCAAAACTTAGCGGTGAAAATGACGAAAACGGCTAGGATTTCCAAGCGGCCAATCAGCATGCCGGTAATCAAAACCCATTTGGCTACGGGATTGAGCCCCGCATAGTTTCCTGCGGGGCCAATGATCTCGCCCAGACCCGGACCGATGTTCGCAAGTGCTGCAGACGCGCCGGACATGGATGTTACGAAATCCAAGCCTGTTAGGCTTAGGGCCACCGCCAATAGTCCAAGCGTCACGATAAAATACGCAAAGAACGACATCACCGATCCCATGACATCTTCGGAAACCGTGCGCCCCTGATATCGGGGTGCAAACACGCCATGCGGCGAGTGGATCCGTTTGATTTGTGAAGAAATCGTCGCGAATAAAAGCTGGTAGCGGAAGATTTTTATCGAGCACGCCGTTGATCCCGCGGCCCCCAAGCCATATAATTTGCGCTGGCGTACCCGGTGCCTGTCAGGATCGAAACAACATTGAACAACACTTTTCTGAAAGGCTCTTCGATGGCGTCAGCCCTTGTCCATTGCCAAAGGGACACGACGAGAACCAGAATTATCGCGGTCATGAAGAACGTTTTGATCTGACTGTCTTGGAACAGTGGTTTTGCGCTTCCTGCCAGCAGTTGAACAAAGCGGACGAACGGCAATGCGGCCAGAAGCATGAATACCACTGCCACATATTCCACCGCCGGTCCAAACGCCCCTATCGAAGCGTCGTAGTTGGAAAACCCACCAGTGGCGATGGTCGTCATTGCGTGTGAAATTGCATCAAAACCGTTCATCCCTGCGATGAGATAGGCGACGGCACACATGACAGTTAACGAAACATAAATCACCGAAATGCGGCTGGAAATCTCGGTCGCGCGGGGTAAGATTTTACCCATGGTATCAAACCCTTCCGAGCGGAAGATTTGCATACCACCAACACGCAATTCGGGAAGAAAAACCATAGCGACAACAATGATACCAATGCCGCCCAGCCATTGAAGCAACGCCCGCCAGATCAAAAGACCCCGTGGTTGATCCTCTAGCCCGCTGACAACGGTTGAACCTGTCGTCGTAAGCCCTGACATCGCTTCAAAAAATGCATCTGTAAAGCTGCTACCCGTCGCCCCCAGAACAAAGGGAAGAGAACCGAAAATAGGCAGAGCAAGCCAAACCCCCGTTGTCAAAAGGAAGGTTTGCTGGATCGTCAGGCCTTCTTTCACGCCGTTAGAACTAGCAAGCGCGATTAACCCGCCGCAAAGCAGTGTAATGACCGCAGATTGCAGGAATACCCGCCAATGCCCCTGCCCGTCATATAGGTCGATGGCAAAAGGAATCAGCATGGTCGCGCCAAGAACCGCCACCAGCAGGCCGATCACATATCCTATGGGTCTAAAGTCCATCATTCGCGGCAGGGTTGGCCCTTGCTCACCCGACTGTCAAGGATTAGCCGACGTGAAACAGCGTCGTGAACAGCTTTGGATCAAGGCTGTCTGTTGCAAAAGTCGGTCCTTCGGTCAATATGCTAACCGCGTCATGGCTGTGCAGGCTTTCTTGATGGCTGGCGACCACGCGGAAATCGCCGATCCGGTGGTCATTCTTCATTTGTTCACAGAACAAGCGGGCTGCGTCTTCCACGAAGATCGGATTTGCCGCGTTCAGTTCGGCGAACGCCTGTTCGTCTTCGCGTTTCACCATGACCTGAGTTTCAGTCGGAACAGCCAATCGGCACATGTCGATCATATCTTCGAACCACAGGCGTTCGCCGGGGATCAGAACCACTGATAGTCGTGCAACAGATCGCTGTGAATGCGGCGTGGCCAATTGGTTGCGGTTCTGCCGCGCGTGTTCGGACAACTCCAGTGAACATGGGCAGGTCGAGGAATAGACGTAGTCCAGATGCATAATCTTCTGGCGCACGCCTTTGTGCTCGATCAGTTCCAGCGCGATGTCATAGTATTGAAAGCCGCTTAGGCCCGACCGCAGGGAATCCACCCGCATCGGATAGGAAAACCGCATCTGAATACGTGCATCAAAGCTTTCCAGATCGTCTTTGTAGGAATCAAGCGCAGACGAGACCACATCGAACGAGAACGTCTTTTCCGAATGGGCATAAAAGCTGCGCATGATGCGGCTCATGTTGATGCCTTTTTTCTCGGCCTCAAGGCTGACGGTTCCTGTGACGCTGGTTTCTAGCGTCAAATCACCGCTGTCGCGTGTGTGGAAGCGGATAGGCAGGCGGAAGTTGGAAATTCCGACGTGTTGGATCTGTTGCTTTGATCCTTTGATCAGTGATGCAGGCCCGTTCTGAAGGTCTGGAAGCAAACACTTATAGTCTTCATCAGCCACAAAGTCTGAATCATAATCGCGTGACAGATCCGGATAGTTTGAAACTTCCCGACCCGGTAAAAACCGCGCAATAGCAGGATCAAGCAACGCAATTTCCGTTGCTGTCGCAGTCTTTGCCCATGCTTTCAGGGTCTCGAGTGCCTTTTCGGCATCCTCAAGTTCAGGCAGTGAGTCCATTTTCGGTGTGTGGATGTTCATATCCGTCACCCTTTGTGTTCGCTTCCTTCACCACGCAGGCGAGGCTCTGATTTAGCCTACACATACGACGCTCTGACCCGCAATTAGAGGCCAAAGAGCGTCCCTTATAGGTTAAAAGCCGTCAAATTCCAACTTCTTGACGTATTAGCCCAAGGCATTTGTGAAATCTGCGATCAGATCATCGGTATCTTCGATGCCAACACTGATCCGCACCAAACCTTCGGTAATCCCAAGTTCTACCTTTTGTTCATCGGGTAGACGCTGATGAGTGGTCGTCGCAGGATGGGTCGCAATTGATTTGGCGTCGCCCAGATTATTGGAAATCACGCAGATATCCAAATTGTTCAAAAACTCGAACGCCGCGTCCTTGCCGCCCTTTAGATCGACCGAGAAAACAGTGCCGCCTGCACCCATCTGCTGCATCGCAAGATCATACTGATCGTGATCCTCCAAACCAGGGTAGATAACGCGGTTCAACGCCGAATGCCCCTGAAGAGCTTTCGCAATCGCCTTGGCCGATGTTGCCTGTGCGCGCACGCGCAGGTCGATGGTTTCCAGACCTTTGAGCATCACCCAAGCCGTAAACGGGCTCATCGAGCCGCCGGTGTGTTTCATGTAAGGTTCTAGGGTTTTTCGAATGAATTCCTTGGTCCCAAGGACCACACCACCAAGCGCGCGCCCTTGACCGTCAATGTGTTTCGTAGCGCTGTAAACAACGACGTCTGCACCCAATTCGATGGCTTTTGAAAACACAGGGGTGGAAAACACATTGTCGACGACAACTGTCGCGCCGACCGCATGGGCGATTTCTGCAACGGCAGCGATGTCGATAACTTCAAGCGTCGGGTTCGACATGCTTTCGAAAAACACCGCTTTCGTATCTTCCCGAACAGCGGCGCGCCATTCGTCCAGATTGATACCGTCAACCAGTGTCACCTCGACACCGTAACGGCGCAGAATATCTTCAAGGATATAAAGACACGACCCAAACAAGGCCCGCGCGGCCACAACATGATCACCTGCCTTAAGAAGACTAACCAGTGCGCCGTTAACAGCTGCCATGCCTGATGCCGTTGCAAATGCATCCTCGGCGCCTTCTAACAGCGCAATGCGTTCTTCGAACATCGCGACTGTAGGATTGCCGTAGCGGGCATAAATGAATTCGTCAGGCCCAGCTTCAAGAAACCGCGCTTCGGCGTCCTGAGCGGTCTCATAGACAAACCCTTGTGTCAGAAAGATCGCTTCTGACACTTCGTTATATTGACTGCGGCGCGTGCCGCCATGAACCAGTTTCGTACGTTTGTTCCAGGTCGAGCTCATGTCATCCTCCGGCCCTTTGGCCAATAAAAAACCCCATTTCGGCCAAGCGAAAGGGGGTCCCTCGTCTGACCTCTTTAGCGGCATGTTTTACGTGGCCCGCAATCCGGTAAACAAATCGCCACAGTGGCCGAGGTATAATCCCAGCCGATTTTGCCGTCAATAGGATGACGTACAGGAAAGTCGTTAGCTCTCTTTGGTTTCCACGCCATATTTAGTGAATAGGCTGCCTTGGGTCATGAAGAACAAAAACACGGCTGCGGACAGGCCAAATGTTTTGAAGCTCACCCATGTATCCGTGCTGAATCCCCGCCAGATAACTTCGTTCAGGATCGCCAGCACTATGAAAAACGTTGCGAGACGTCGTGTCAGGATCATCCAGCCTTCGTGCTGAAGCGGCATCGCTTCTTCCATCACGTATTGTAGATAGCTTTTGCCCTGCATCAGGCCAATCGCCAGGGTTCCACCAAAGAACAGGTAGATGATCGTCGGTTTCATCTTGAAGAAGCGTTCGTCGTTAAACCAGACGGACAAGCCGCCAAAGACGATGACCAACACGGCGGTGACGACCTGCATTCGCGACAAATTGCCGGTCAACTTCCAAAGGATACCAGTTGAGGCCAGCAAAAGTGGGATAAAACAAGCGGTTACGATGATGAACCCACCATATTCCGTTCCGCCAATCATAAAGGTCTGATCTTTCAGACGGCCATAGGCAACGAAAAACAAAATGATTGGTCCGAGTTCCAGACCCAGTTTCAACCAAGTATTGATCTTTTTCTTTTCCGACATGTCCTGCCCTTCTTTATCCGCCCATCTCAACTATCACAGCGCCAAGCGCGATCAATGCCATCAGTGCAATTCTTCTTGGGCCAACGGTCTCTTTCAACACAAGCCAGCCAATTAACGCTGCAAACACGGTTGATGTTTCTCTCATGACAGCAGCTTCGCCCACTTTATCTAGGCGCGTCGCCACCATAATTGAACCGAAACTTGCAAATGCGATCAAGCCGCCAAAAAAACCGCGTGTCATAAGTGGTGCAACATCCGGACGATCCGGCATGTTTTTCCAACGCCAGTAGGCGTAGGGCGGAATGGCGAGACCGTCGATGAAAAAGAACCACGCAAGGAACGTGAACGGATCAGCGGTCGCGCGGATGCCGTAGGCGTCATAGGTGGTGTAAAGCGCAACAAACAGCCCAGTCGCCACAGCCAGCATAAGGGCCAGCCCGAGGGTTTCGCGTTCTGACGTCAGAAAGATGAGGTTATAAACGGCAAGACCAAAAATACCGGCCAGCAACGTTCCTATTCCTGCCCATTGCCAAATGGTGAAGGTTTCTCCGAATATCAGATAGGCCCCAAAGACTGTGAAAAGTGGGCCCATACCACGGACGATTGGATAAACTACGGTGTAAGCGCCCTTGGAATAGGCCATCGCCTGAAGAATTTTGTACCCAATGTGGATGACAAAGGCGCCTAAGAATATCGGCCACATATGCGGTTCAGGCCAAGGCACCACAAAAAGCGCAAACGGGGCGGCCATCAAACCGTAGCTAAAGTCGATTGCACCTCGACTAAGCCAAGGGTCGTGGCGGCCTTTTTGCAGGGCTCCGAAGACTGCATGAAGAAATGCGGCCATTAGGGCTAGCGAAAGCGCAAGCTGGTGGCCTGCTTCCGTGCCTTCGATAGAGATCAACCAATCGCTCATGGTCGGGGGGCCGGCCCCCCGCACCCCCCGGGATATTTCCGGACAAAAGAAAAGCGCATCAGTTTTGTAATCCGGTCAGTGCCGCTGCAAATTCTTCTGGGTCGAACGGGGCGAGGTCGTCGATTTGTTCACCAACGCCGATAGCATGAATCGGTAGGCCAAACTTGTCCGCCAACGCAACAAGCACACCGCCCTTGGCGGTGCCATCAAGCTTGGTCATAACCAAACCGCTAACATCCGAAATTTTCAGGAAAGTTTCGACCTGATTGAGCGCGTTTTGACCTGTTGTGGCATCCAACACCAAAAGTGTGTTGTGCGGCGCGGTTTCGTCTTTCTTGCGGATAACGCGGACGATTTTTGACAGTTCTTCCATCAGATCCTGACGGTTCTGCAATCGACCTGCCGTGTCGATCATCAGCAGATCAGCGCCATCCTGTTCGGCCTTGGTCATCGCATCGAACGCAAGACTGGCGGGATCGCTTCCCTGAGCAGCTGTTAATACTGGTACACCAGCACGATCGCCCCAGACCTGAAGCTGTTCAACAGCGGCCGCGCGGAACGTATCGCCCGCCGCGATGACAACGTTTTTGCCAGCGGCTTTGAACTGGCTGGCAAGCTTGCCAATAGTTGTGGTTTTGCCGGACCCGTTCACACCGACCACCAAAACGACCTGAGGTTTTTTGGCATAGAGCGGCAGTGGCTTGGCGACTGGCTCCATCACGCGGGCGATTTCGGATGCCAGAAGTTCTTTGATTTCGCGGGATGAGACTTTGCGCCCCATGCGGCCTTCGGCGATGTTGGCTGTTACTCTAAGCGACGTATCCACGCCCATGTCAGACGCGATTAGCAGCTCTTCGAGTTGCTCAAGCATGT
>CAYZAY010000016.1:0-37194 GCA_964476515.1 uncultured Rhodobacterales bacterium | reverse complement strand
CAAGCCAAAACACGTGTGGAATCGCATTCCTGATGATATCCGGCGTAAGGTCGTCTGGGGGTGCTGGGACTTCAAAATAGTATGAAAAGCACTGGGGTCCCGTATCTCCGGCGATATCAATGGCTTAACGGTAGTGGCTGTGTGCCCTGGCTCAACCTAGCTGGTTACCAACCAGGGTTTGGAGCCCATTCACTTAAGCGTCTATTCTACTTAGGGCTTTGGACGCAAAAACAAGAAAACGCGACTTTTCCGATTTGCTCAGACCAGGAAGAATGCCTGATTGCAGCTCCGAAACGATCGATATCCTTTTCAAAGGTGTCTCTCATACAGGGCAAACCCTGTAACTATCTGGAGTCACAACGCCAATGCGCGCAAACTAATCTGTGTGAAAGACTCGGGAAGAGTGTGGCTGGGATGGTAGGATTCGAACCTACGATACACTGTACCAAAAACAGTTGCCTTACCACTTGGCTACATCCCAACGTGCGGTGCTAATTACGCAAGAGCTTGGCGTTCCGCAAGACCCCGTGATCAAAAAAAATCCATTGAATTCGAATTTCTTTTTGCGTGGTAAAGTTAACGGTAAACCTCGTCCTCGCCTGGAAAGGCGCGGGATTTCACATCAGCTGCGTAATCCTCGACCGCTTTCTCGATCATGCCACCAAGATTGCCGTAAACCTTGACGAACTTGGGTGTCCACGGGTTCAGGCCAAGCATATCCTCTAGGACCAAAATCTGACCGTCGCATTGGTTTGACGCGCCTATGCCGATGGTTGGGACCGCGATGGATTCGGTGATCTTAACGGCCAGAGGCTCCACAACCCCTTCAACCACGACAGCGAAAGCACCAGCGTTTGATACCGCAACAGCGTCATCGATATGCATCCGCCAGGTGTCTTCGTCGCGGCCTTGAGTTTTAAAGCCGCCCAACGCGTTTGTCGACTGAGGTGTAAGGCCGATATGGCCCATCACAGGAATACCCCGTTCAGTCAAAAAACGGATGGTTTCGGCCATGCGCGCGCCGCCTTCGAGTTTTACGGCCTGACATTGCGTGTCCATCATGATTTGCGCAGCATTGCGGAATGCTTGTTCGGGGCTTTCTTCGTAGCTGCCAAAGGGCATGTCGACGACGACCAGTGCCCGCTTGGTGCCGCGTACTACAGCCTTGCCGTGCATGATCATCAGCTCAAGGGAAACACCGATGGTGCTTTCCATGCCGTGCATCACCATGCCAAGGCTGTCGCCAACCAGAATGAAATCCGCGAACTTATCAACCACGGCAGCGGTATGTGCGTGATACGACGTCAGCGACACAATCGGCTCTTTCCCTTTGCGGGCGCGAAGTTCTGGTACTGTGACGCGGCGGTCTTTGGTGGGGACGCTCATTTTGAGGCTCCTTTAGGGAGAAATTACACGTTGGTCGATCAATAACACAGGACCGACCTGAACCGAGATCATAATAGCGGTAGGGCCACTGATGGGGCCTTTGATGTCGTTCAGGCTTTCGGCCTCGACGATGTCGCACCCTTCAAGCTGGGCTTTGGGTTCTTTTGCGATCAGGCTGGCAATCTGGTTCTGCAGGTCGGTGACAGTCGGGCGGGTAGGGGCCATCGCTTCGGCGTGATCCAGAGACTGGCTAAGGATCAACGCCGCTTGGCGTTCATCGGCGTTTAGCCGCACGTTCCGAGAGGACATGGCCAACCCGTCTTTTTCGCGAACGGTGGGGACGCCGACAATTTCAATCGGTATGATCAGGTCGCGGACCATACGCTTGATGATTTGCAACTGCTGATAGTCCTTTTCACCAAACATCGCGAAATCGGGCTGGATGATATTGAAGAACTTGGTGACGACTGTTGTGACACCGCGAAAATGACCCGGTCGCACCAATCCATGCAGCATATTGGCCATGCGGGTGGTTTCCACGATGGTTTCGGCGCCCTCGGGGTAGATTTCGATGGCTTCGGGGATAAAGACCGCGTCAGTATTCGTAGCCCGCAACATTGCCAGATCACGGTCAAGATCGCGGGGGTAGGCGGCCAGATCATCTGACTTCTCAAACTGGGTGGGGTTCACAAAAATCCACGCAACAACCCTGTCGGCGCATTCATGGGCCGCGCGAACAAGCTCCATATGGCCTTCATGGAGAAACCCCATAGTCGGCACCAAAGCGATGGTTTCTTCTGCTTTGCGGTACTCCGCGATTTGCGCACGGATATCCGCAATAGTCTGACAGACTTGCATTTCAGCCCGTTTCCTTGTGACTCTTTCCTACGTGATACTGTGACAGCGACATGGCGACAACCGGATTGGTCGGTTTCGCGCCAACATGGGTCGGCTGAACCCCACTTATAACTACGCTGCTGGGCAATATCTCGACAAAACTAACGAAGGATTCGGTGGATCATGAAAACACAAGTCAAAGCTCTGGTCGTTGGCGGCGGTGCCGTCGGAACCTCAATCGCTTACCACCTTGCAAAAGCAGGCTGGGAAGACGTGATGCTGATCGAACGCGATGAGCTGACATCGGGCTCAACATGGCACGCTGCTGGTTTGTTGCCGCTGTTCAACATGTCCTATGCGACAACCCACATTCACCAGTACTCGGTCGATTTCTATAAAACGTTGGAAGAAGAAACCGGCTTGAACGCGGGTTTTGCTGTGGTGGGCAACCTACGCATGGCGCAGACAGACGAGCGTATGGACGAATATATGCTCTATGCTTCGACCGCGGAAACCTGCGGTGTTGATTACGAATGGCTGACACCTGATCAAATCAAAGAGCGCTGGCCACTGATCCGCACCGACGATCTGAAAGGTGCGATCTACCACACTGAAGACGGCTATATTAACCCAGCCGATGTGACCATGGCGATGGCCAAAGGTGCCCGTCAGCGCGGTGTTGATATTGTCCGCAAGATCCAAGCAGATTCTTTCCACTGGACCGGAACTCATTGGGAAGTCACCTGCACCAAGATGGTTGAAAAAGGCGGTAACCTTGTACCGGGCGACGAGCAGTTTGTTATCACTGCAGAACACGTCGTCACCGCATCGGGCAACCACGCACAGCGCACAGCTAAAATGCTGGGTATTAAGATGCCAGCGATCCCTGTCGAGCACACCTTTATCGTTATGGACAAAGACCCCGAGCTGGTCGAATGGCGCGAAGCAGGCAACCCCGAGCACCCAGTTGTGCGTGACGCCGATTCAGAATCTTACGCCCGTGAAGAGCGTGGCGGTTGGATTTTGGGCATTTACGAACATGGAGCTCCTGCACGTTTCGAGCACGGCGTGCCAGACAGCTTCCGCGCTGATTTGTTCCCACTTGATCTTGACCGTATCGCTGAACAGTACATGGCGATGACCGAGCGCGTGCCTTCCTGTGCTGAATCGGGTCTGAAAGACGATTTCAACGGTCCGATCTGCTATACCCCAGACGGCAACCCGCTGGTTGGGCCGGCACCTGGCCTGCGCAACATGTGGCTGGCCGAAGGCTTTAGCTTTGGCATCACCGCCGCTGGCGGCACCGGCTACTATCTGGCGCAAATGATGGTGGACGGAGAAGCCGAGATCGACATGGCTTCGCTTGACCCCAAGCGTTACAGCCAGAACTGGATGACGACTGAATACGCAGCGCGCAAAAACGAAGAATGCTACGAGCACGTTTATGTCCTGCACCACCCAGACGAAGAACGCGCGGCGTGCCGTCCGTTGCGGACTGCTCCTGCTTATGATCGTCAAAAGGCTCGCGGTGCACAGTTTGGCTTCGTAAACGGATGGGAACGTCCGAATTATTTCGGCCCTCTGGACGCAGATGATAACTTCGATCACGACGCACGCAGTTTCCGTCGCGGTGGTTGGTGGGAATACACCAAAGCCGAAGCCGAAGCGATCCGCAACGGTGTTGGCGTTGTCGACGCGACTGCATTCACCAAACACGTCGTCAAAGGACCGGGCGCGACCCAGTTCCTTGATTGGTTCACCTGTAACAAGCTGCCCAAGGTCGGCCGTATCAACCTGACTTATGCGCTGACCAGCGCAGGTACGACCCGCACGGAATACACCATCGTGCGCAATGGCGAGAACGACTACTATCTCGTTTCTGCTGGTGCTTGGACAGAATATGACGCCGACTTCCTGCGCAAAGCCGCTGAAGATAAGATGGAAGAGTTCGGCTACATCGAAATTCAGGATGTCACATCGCAGTGGGGCGTGTTCGCCATCGCGGGTCCAAAATCGCGCGATGTTCTGAAAGAGATCATCAACGACGCTGATCCTTCGACTGCCCTGTCAAACAAGCGTTTCCCTTGGTTGTCGGCGCGCCAGATCGAACTGGGCATGTGCCCAGTTAATGCGATCCGCGTGGCCTATACGGGTGAGCTTGGATGGGAACTTCACCACCCGATCGAGATGCAGAACTATCTGTTCGACCTTCTCGAAAAAGCTGGTGCCAAGCATGACATGAAGTGGGTTGGCGCACGCGCCCAGAACTGGTTGCGTCTTGAAAAGTCTTATCGTGCATTCGGCAACGAGCTTGGCCGCGATGCGACCCCGCTTGAAGCAGACTTGCCACGGTTTGTTGACCTTTCCAAAGAGTTCAACGGCAAAGCTGAAATGGAAGCCACGGGTATCCGTAGCACCTGTGTCACCATCCTGATCGACGGACCAGAGGACGCAGATCCATGGGGCCGCGAAGTTCTCTATGCAGCGGATGGCACGCGCATTGGTCGTTTGACCTCGGGCGGGTATTCGGTGGCGTTTGGCAAGCAGATTGGCATGGGCTACGTTAAACCTGAACACGCTGTGGTCGGGGGTAAGATCAAGGTCAAAATGCTGGATCAATTGTGGGATGCGGAAATTCAACCGGACAGCCCATACGATCCTAAAAACGCGGTGATCCGCGTGGATGGCTAAGACAAAGCAAAGGGGGGCGTCCCCCCCCCTTTTGATCCCCCCAGGATATTTGGGGACAAAAGATGAGTGACGCGGTTTTATCAGGAAGTTGTCATTGCGGAGCAGTGACGTTTGAAATCAGGGAAACGCCCGAATATCTGCTGGAGTGTAATTGTTCCATTTGCAGACGTCTTTCGACCCATTGGGCGTATTCTGACAAAGTTCCGATTACGCTGAACGCCCCTGAAGGCAGTACGATTGCCTATACTTGGGGCGATAAGATGCTGGCGTTTCATTCATGTAAAACATGTGGCTGCACGACCCATTGGTCGAGCTTGACTGATAACAAAGTCGTTGTGAATTGCAAGCTCTGCCCACCAGAACAGACCAAAGGCATCCGCGTCCGCCACTTTGACGGCGCGGATACTTGGACGATGCTGGATTAACCGTCAGAGGTTTCGTTAAGTTCCATGTGACCTTCGCCCTTGTTCAGGACTTGGCGCAGCAAAGGTTCGAAGAATTCGAGCGGTTTGGTCGGGTAGTCCGGATCAAACGCTTTCTGATCGTATTCATGGCAGAAATAGCGGCAATCTTCCCAGTGAGGGCTGTCGCGATACCTGTCGCGGGCATTGCGGTCACCGCCCAGATGGTGGTTGTAGTAGTAGCCTTGGAACACGCAGTGATGTTTCATGATCCAGTAGGTTTTTTCTGAAACGTAGGGCTTTAGCATCGCGGCTGCCAGTTCACCGTGATTGTAGGGGGATAGGATATCGCCTACGTCGTGGACAAGCGCTGCGACCACCAGTTCAATATTTGCGCCATCTTCGTGTGCCCGCGTCGCGGCTTGTAACGAGTGTTGATAGCGGTTCACCGGATAGGGGGTCCAGTCTTCGTCCAAAGACCGGATTGCATCAAGGATACGCTCTGGGAGGGCCGCGTTAAACGCCGTTTCGTATTCCTCGACCGCTTTCCAGTCGGCTTCGGTAGCCTCTTCAAAACTCGTCCAGGTGGGTTTGTGGCTTTTGTCCAGCATGGTGAAATCCCCTTTGAATGATTCCGTATTTCGAGAACGATCAAATCACTTACCGGCGATAATACTATGCAAATTACGACGCCAAAGCCGTTTCTGGGCTAGCTCGGGTTTGGAGAGGCGGAAATTTCAGTCCTCGGTTAAGTCGTCGTAGCACTCTAAAGCTTTTGCCGCGTACATCATCGATGGTCCGCCACCCATTTGGATTGTCATGGCTAGTACGTCGCCGATTTCTTCTCGGGTGGCGCCGACACGAACAAGCGCCTGAATGTGAAGCACGATGCAAGCTTCGCATCTGGTGGCGACGGCGATACCAAGGGCAATGTATTCTTTGGCCTTGAAATCTAGCGGGCCGTCGCCTTCTTTCACGGTTTTGCCAAGCGCCCCAAAGGCCTTGGTCGTGTCTGGGATGAGTTTGTTGAGGTTACGTAACTGGGATTGAGTGTCTTTAAGTTTGCCGGTCCAGCTCATGTATATTCCATTTCCTGAATGCTTCTGTTGAGCACCCAAGACCACGGCTATCAAGTGGCCGCTTTGATCCTGATCAGATTTCCCGAACTGCGATAAAAGAAAGATTGTTTGCTGGCATTTCGACAATGTCCTGAGGGGTCAAACCGACGGCTTCGATCCAATCCAACATGTCGAAATCGTCCTTGTAGCCAAGATAAGGGTTATGATCGACAATGCTTTCATGAAAACAGGCGTCGCCGTCGCTAGTAAGTTCTCCGTCCCGCATGAACGGGCCGTAGATGACCAGCTTGCCGCCAATCGCGAGAGCGTCAAAGCATTCCTTAAGAATCGCCTTGGCATGCGCTTTAGAGATCAGGTGGAACAGATTGCATATGCTGATCGCATCGACTTCGACGGTATGACCCCACCCGAGTTCTGCCGCATCCAGCGTGACGGGCACAGCAACATTCGAAACGCCAGAATGTTCAATCCAGGCGCTGATTGACGAAAGTCGGTCAGGATCAAGGTCAGTCGGTTGAAATCGCCAATTTGGCAAGTTTGCAGCGAAATGGACGACATGCTCGCCAGTCCCTGATGCGATCTCTAAAAAGCGGCCGCTGTCGCCAAGCTTTGCCCGCAGCAGATCCAGTATCGGGTCTTTGTTCCTAGGCGTGGACGGGGCGAATTGACGGCCGTCTTCACCGATTGAAACGTTGGTCGCGGTTTCAGGGTACTTTGCCATCAAACGAACCGTTTTGGTGATAGTTGCGAGACAATGTCTTGGGGCATGCTTGGCGACTGTCCCAGAATGAGATCAGCGGCAAGGTCGCTGTATGCGGGTGATGATAAGAACCCGTATCCGCCTAAACCGGCGACCCAAAAGTAATTCGGGTTCTGTATCGCGTGACCAATGACAAGATGACGGTCGGGCGAAAACGTTCTCAGACCGGCCCAGTTGGATTGAACGCGGGTGACTTCTTCGGTCACGACTTCCTGATATTTGGCGATGCCCTCGGCTAGCAACATATCGTCGGCCCACGCGTCATGCGGTGTTGTGGGGTCTTCTTCTGCAGGCGATACGCACAATGAACCGGCATCCGGCTTTGCGTACCAGCTTTCGCCAACGCCAAAGAACATGGGCCAAGTGGAAACGTCATGTCCGCCCGGTGCAGGCAAGCGGGCGACCGAGCGACGGCAAGGCGTAAAGCCAATAGGGTCGATGCCTGCCAGTTGGGCAATTTCATCGGCCCAAGCACCCGAGGCATTGATCAACAGACCGCCTTCGAAATCACCGTTCGGCGTCGATATGATCCAGCGGCCTTCGTGCCGGATGTCAGTTACCTTTGCGTTAAACACAATCTGCCCACCGTTGGCGCGGATCGTTTTGACCTGATCTTGCATCATTCGGTCCGTGTCGATGTCAAAGGCATCAGCCTGATATCCAGCGCCACACAGTACATCGCGGTTGATAATAGGAACGCGATCTACTGCTTCTTCAAGCGATACAGGCAGAAGGTTCATTTTCTTCATATCTGCGGTCAACTCGGCCTCTTCACCCGTTTTACCAAGCACCATCAATCCGCGCTGTGTCAGATAGTCGGACCCAAAGAAAAACTCTCCGCTGGCGCGCGCCAATTCCACAGTCGATGACATGCCGTAGTTGGCTTCGTAAAGCGCCATTGAGCGGCCTGATGAATGATAGGCGAGGCCACTTTCAGTCTCGATTATCGTGACATTTGCAAATGGGGCGAGCTTTGAGCCAACGGATGTGCCAGCGATTCCGCCGCCGATAATAAGAATGTCGTTCATTGTTCTTCGATCCTGTCGGTCGCTGGTGGTGGAGTTCTGGACAGCTCTGAAACCTGTGCTCTGAGTTGTTCGGACATGTCGAATTCTATAGCCGCAAGCGATGGGCGCAACTGATCCAGCGAACGCGCCGAAATAATCGGGTGCGGGCGTTGCGGGTGGGACATTACCCACGCAACGGCCAGTGTGGCCGGTGACACGCCCAGATCTTTGGAAAGGCTGCTAAGCCCCTTTGCAGTTTCATGCATCCAAGCCTGACCATAGCGTGCGCCGTATCTTGCGTCCGATACCAATCGACCTGAAGCGCCAGCGCGGCCATATTTACCAGTTAACAAGCCGCCGCCCAATGGGGAATAGGTTGCGATCTCGATGCCCTGATCTGCACACATGGGTAATATCTCGACCTCGGCCTGTCTTTTCACAAGGCAGTACATCGGCTGTATCACGTCGATTTTGGTTCCAACCTCGGCAGCAGCGGCCTGAGCTTTCATCACCTGCCACGCAGCAAAATTCGAAACGCCGATATACCGGATTTGGTTCTTTTCCTGAAGCTCGGCGAAAGTTTTTAATGTCTTGGTAAGAGGAGTATCCGGATCAAAACGGTGCAGATAAAGCACATCAACGGCGTCAGATCCAAGCCGCCGACGGGTGTCACTAAACTGGGCCATCAGGTTCGATCTTCCAGAGCCGCCCGAGTATCCGATTTTACTGGAAAGGATCACATCTTCCCGACGTGTCGCGGTAAGCTTTCGCAGCGCTTCTTCGGACTTACCATCGCTGTAAACATTGGCAGTATCGAAATGATTTATGCCTGCAGCAATGCAAGCGTCGAACATGTCGGACGCGCTTTCATAATCGGCGTTGCCGCCAAACTGCATGGCGCCGAATATCAAACGGCTTGAGGCCGTTCCGTTAAAACTGGTGATTTGGGTCTTCATGGCGCGACCGTGCCACGGGGCAAAGGCAGTCTCAAGCAGACAATTGGGTGCGTGCAGTAGGGGAAGCCTTACCCCTAAGGAAGATAAACGCGATGATCGCCATATTTAGGAAGTTCCACGCAATCCCGTTCAGGAACGCCCACTGGTAAGACCCCGTTAAGTCGTAGACCCAACCGGACATCCATCCACCCAAGGCCATACCGACAACTGTTGCCATCATGACAAAACCTACCCGCGCGCCAGCTTCCTTTGGTGGCATGTATTCGCGAACAATGAGTGCGTAGCTTGGCACGATCCCCCCTTGGGACAGGCCGAAAATCAGGCTGACGACGTAGAGCGAAATCAAACCGTCGAACGGCAGGTATAGGAATAAAGCAATACACTGAAGCGTTGACCCGATAAGCAGGGTTGCGACGCCCCCAACAGTATCGGCCAGAAAACCGGAAATCAGGCGAGACACGACACCAGCAAGAAGCATCAGAGACAACATTTCAGCGCCAACGACCGGACCGTACCCCAGATCAACGCAGAACGAGACGATATGAACTTGCGGCATCGACATTGCGACACAACAGGCAACGCCAGCGGTTGCCAGCATCCATTGAAGCGTGCGGGGCGAAAACTTAACGCCACTCGCCTTATTTTGGGTTGTAGCGGCGACGTGGGCAGAGACGTCATCGGGTAATTGACGCCTCAGAAAGAGGCTAAACGGGATGACGATGATCACGATACTGACGGCAAGAACCCAATAGGCCGCTCTCCAGCCAGACTCTTCAAGAACATCGCTTAAAATCAGCGGCCAGATGGCCCCAGACAGGTAATTGCCACTTGCCACGATAGCGACAGCGATCCCGCGTCTCTTGATGAACCAGTGGGATATGTCAGCCATCAGCGGACCGAACACAGCGCCCGTGCCGAACCCGATTAAGACATGCATCACCGACAGCATTTCAATGGATTGGGCCATTGCGGACGCCGCAAATCCGATGCCTAGAATGACGGAGGACACGATAAGCGACAAAGCCATTCCGAAGCGGTCGCCAGCTTTGCCAACGTAGTAGTTACCTAGGCCAAACCCGAGCATGGTGAGGGAATATGGGATCGAACTTGTTGCGCGGTCGATGCCAAACTCGGCCTCAATACCAGGCATGACGACGATGATCGCCCAGATGCCGACGTTGCCCACAGTCGCGATCAACAAAGTTATCGCAAGTCGGAACCAGGAATATCGGCTGTCGAGAATCGTATCGGTCATCATGTGAAGCTATGGGGCACGGCGGTGGAAGTATAGCGGCCAGTTGACGCTATTGGGCCTCTAGTCAAAACGCGTGACGCCACGAAAAAAAGGGCAGGCGCTGGGCCTGCCCTTTAAAGGTTTTCTTTCGGCAACCCTTAGTTAGGGATCGAGTCCGTGATGCCTTCGACGTAGAAGCTCATGCCGGCAAGTGTGCCGTCATCTGCTGTTTCGCCGTCAGCCAACCAAGCCGAGCCGTCCTGCTTGTTCAGAGGACCGGTGAACGCATGGTACGAACCGTCGCCCAGAGAATCGCGAAGTGCTTCAGCTTCTGCCTTAACGTCGGCTGGAACTGCGTCGGAAATATCACCGATGCCAACCATGCCAGCGCCGATGCCGTCCCATGTGTCAACAGAAGACCATGTGCCATCCATGACTGCCTGAGTACGCGCTACGTAGTAAGGCGACCAGTTGTCGATGATCGAGCTTACGCGTGGCATTGGAGCGTACTCGCCCATGTCCGAAGCCTGACCAAAGGTGATGACGTTGCCAGCTTTCGCAGCAGCAGCCTGAGGCGCAGTCGAGTCAGTGTGCTGAAGGATTACATCAGCGCCCTGTTCGATAAGCGCGGTAGCGGCGTCAGCTTCTTTCGCTGGATCAAACCATGTGTAGGCCCAGATGATGCTGAACTCGACATCAGGGTTTACTTTCTTGGCGTGGATATAGGCCGAGTTGATGCCACGGATAACTTCCGGGATCGGGAACGACGCAATATAGCCGATCTTATTCGTCTTGGTCATGTGACCCGCGATAGTACCTTGCACCGCGCGACCTTCGTAGAAACGTGCCGAATAGGTTGAAACGTTGTCTGAGCGCTTGTAGCCGGTAGCGTGCTCGAACTTGACATTCGGGAACTTCGCCGCCACGTTAAGGGTCGGGTCCATGTATCCGAATGATGTGGTGAAGATCAGGTCAGCACCCTGAAGCGCCATCTGGGTCATAACGCGCTCGGCGTCAGGACCTTCTGGAACGTTTTCGACATAGACGGTTTCGACTGCATCACCAAAGGCTGCTTCAACGGCTTTACGACCTTGGTCATGTTCATAGGTCCAGCCGCCGTCGCCCACAGGGCCAACGTAGACAAAGCCTACTTTCGTATCGGCCGCGAAAGCTGGGACCGCTAGGCCCAGCGCAACGGTGGCGCTTGTCAGTAGTTTGGTTAGTTTCATGAGATTAACACTCCCCAGTTTGGTTTTAGTTGGCTTCTAATTAGAAGCATGAAAAATCCGTCCGAGCGATGCCGGTGCGCGACTGCGATCGGCGGACATGAATACGAGTACTAGAATGGTTATCAGATATGGCGACATGGACAAGTATTCGACAGGAATTCTTGCGCCTGCTGCCTGCGCGTTGAGCTGAAGAACCGTAATCCCGCCGTAAAGATAGGCTCCGAGAAGGACGCGCCATGGCTTCCAACTTGCGAACACCACCAGTGCCAGGGCGATCCAGCCCACACCTGCGGTCATTCCTTCTGTCCACTGTGGAACCCTGATCAAGCTGATGTACGCTCCACCAAGGCCGGCACAGGCACCACCAAACATGATAGCCAGAATGCGAACCCGAATAACTTTGTAGCCAAGCGCGTGCGCAGCATCGTGGTTTTCACCAACAGCCCGAAGGATCAACCCGACGCGGGTATATTTGAGAACTGCCCAAACGGCAGCGACAAGTCCAATCCCAACATAGACCATCAAGTCGTGGCCAAAGATGATACGCCCGACTACGGGTAGATCGCTTAGAAAGCCAAAGTTAACGCTGGGCGTGTTCGGAGGTTTAATGCCGACATAGCTTTGCCCCATCAGCGCAGACAACCCGAGGCCAAACAAAGTCAACGCCAGACCCGATGCCACCTGATTTGCCAATGCGTACTGCGTCAGCAGAACAAAGACGAGCGATAGGATGGCACCCGCAATCGGGGCGGCGATGAAGCCCAATAACGGTGAGCCGGTCTCAACCGCGATGGCAAAGCCAGAAATCGCGCCAATGATCATCATCCCCTCGACCCCGAGGTTCAGAACGCCTGCCTTTTCGACGACGAGTTCCCCAATGGCTGCCAACATGATTGGCGTAGCCGCCACCATGAGCGATGCAATGAGAAGGACTGGATTAATTGCTGAAAGGTCCATTACGCGGCCTCCTCTTTTCCGAAGCGAATGCGGAAATTGGTCAACAGGTCTACGGCAAGCAGGAAGAACAAAAGCATCCCTTGGAACACCTGAATGGCTGCCGAGGGTAGGCTGAGGGTTAGCTGAGCAAGCTCTCCGCCGATATAGGTCAGCGCCATCAATAGCCCTGCGAACAGGATCCCCAGTGGGTTTAGCCGCCCTAGGAATGCCACGATGATCGCGGTGAAGCCGTAACCTACGTTAAAGTCGATGCTGATTTGGCCCGACGGTCCCGCGACCTCGAACATACCAGCCATACCAGCCAACGCGCCTGACATGCCCAAGCAAATAAGAACCAGCCGAGCAGTTTTTACACCAGAAAACGAGGCAGCACGCGGTGCTTCACCAGTCAGTCTGATCTGGTACCCCAGCACATGACGACCAAGCATGATATAGGACATAATCACGGCGATAAGTGCAGCGACAACGCCCCAGTGCATACCTGTATTGGCAAAGATTTCGGCATTATGCGCCGCTTCATACTGTTGCAGGTTCCGCGAACCGGGAAAGCCAAAGCCATCCGGGTTTTTAAGCAACCCTAGCGACATAGCGGCCAGCAACTGTTCAGCCACATACACCAGCATCAGGGATACCAGAATTTCGTTGGTGCCAAACTTGACCTTCAACAGTGCGGGTATCATTGCCCAAGCAAAACCACCCAAAGCGCCGCAAATGATCATCAATGGAAAGATGAAAAAGGCATCCAGCGGATAGAACGCCAGCGCAGCAGCGGCACCGCAAATGGCACCTACAATGTACTGCCCTTCGGCCCCGATGTTCCAGATGCCAGCCTTAAAGCCCAAGGCAAGACCGATTGCGATCAAGATAAGCGGACCGGCTTTCACCAGCAGTTGCGGACGTGAATAGGATGCGAACTCACCAAACAGCGGATCGTAGAATATGGTTCTGATCGCCTCGACGGGGTTCTTGCCAAGCGCTGCGAAAAGCAAGCCGCCAGCAATCATCGTGGCCACCACGGCTATGATCGGAGTTAGGTAGCTCCAAGCCTTAGAAGGCGTCGGTCGTTTCTCGAGTCTTAACATGAAACGCACTCCTTTGATTTTGTGCACATTTTCGTGTCCTGACTTTTCAAATCTGATTTACGCGTGAGCATGGGCAACCTCCATGTCATGAGCACCGCCAAGCATGAGACCAATCTGATCTACCGTTAGCCCTGCAGTTTCTTTTGCTTCGGACAAACGACCTTCGTTCAAAGCGGCAAAGCGGTCTGAAATCTCGGTCAATTCATCAAGATCTTGTGAGATCACGATCACCGCCGCGCCGCCCGCGGCCAGATCTAGAAGCGCCTGACGGATCGAAGCTGCCGCAGATGCGTCCACGCCCCATGTTGGCTGGTTCACAACCAGAACATCCGGGTCTTGCATGATTTCGCGGCCGATTACGAACTTTTGCAGGTTGCCACCCGATAGCTCTCTGGCTGCCGTTTCTGTTCCTGGCGTGCGTACGTCAAACTTTTCGATGATGTCCGCAGCAAAATCTTTTGCACCAGCCCATGAAATGAAGCCGTTTGATAAAAGACCCTTGCGAATGGCCCCGCTAAGCAGAGCGTTTTCAGTCAAACTCATCGCAGGCGCTGCCGCGTGACCTAGCCGTTCTTCAGGTGCAGCCAGCATGCCCAGTTTGCGTCGGGGATTGGGGCCGAGTGCACCGACTGGCTGTCCCTTTACGCGCACGGTTTCGGGTAAAGAAGCCACCTCACCTGAAAGCGCGTCCAGCAATTCATCCTGTCCGTTGCCAGCGACACCACCGATGCCGAGGATTTCGCCTGCGCGAACGGTCAAAGACACATCCTTCAAAGATGTCCCGAACTGATTTTGCGAGGGCACTGAGAGACCGTTAATCTCAAGAATGACATCTCCGCCTTTGTCCGCCCGCTTTTCGGGGGTGTGAAGCGTGTCGCCAACCATCAACTCGGCCATTTCACGGGCGGTAGTTTCTTCCGGAACGCATTCTCCGACGTTCTTACCCAAGCGCAAAATTGTTGCGTGATTACAAAGAGCGCGGATTTCTTCAAGCTTGTGACTGATATAGAGGATCGCCGTGCCTTCGTCGGACAGCTGTCGCAAGGTGGTGAAAAGAATATCAACCTCTTGCGGTGTCAAAACGCTGGTGGGTTCGTCCATGATCAACAGCTTGGGATTTTGCAAAAGGCAGCGAATAATTTCAACCCGCTGGCGTTCACCTGCGGAAAGATCGCCAACCTGATGGAATGGCTCTAGTGGTAGACCGTATTCTTCGGAAACCGCGCGAATACGTTTAGCCAAGTCGCGTTGACTAGGCGGGTTTTCCATTCCTAGCGCGATGTTTTCGGCCACGTTAAGGGCGTCAAACAGCGAAAAGTGCTGGAAAACCATCGCCACGCCGTGCTGGCGTGCGAATGACGGATTAACCGGCGCATATTCTGTGCCGTGCAACAGCATTTGACCGCTGTCAGGTTTCACCAATCCATAAATCATCTTCACGAGTGTAGATTTGCCTGCGCCGTTTTCGCCCAGTAAGGCGTGAACCTCACCCGGTTGGATTGCGAAGGAAACGTCATCGTTGGCAACGACACCGGGATAGGCTTTGGTTAAGCCGGATATCTTTAGCAATGCTTCTGTCATGCCACCCTGTCCTTTTTATTGTGATTTTCGGCTGCTGAAACGAGTAGTTCGCCAGCAACGCCTACCGCAATGGCTTGGGGCTGTTTCCCCAATGATTTCCGACCGATAGGGCAGGTTATGCGGTTAATTTGTGAGGTTGAATGCCCCAGTTGTCCAAGCCGGCTTTGGAACCGAGCCCATTTTGTTTTGGACCCGATCAGACCAGCAAATGCAAAGTCATGGTTCAGCAAACCGTGGCAAATCCCGAAATCCAATGCATGGGAATACGTCAGGATTAAATGCTCTGCATCGATTGGCGCATGCGGGACCAGCGGCGTCAGTTCTGGGTGATAAAGCGTATCAACCCCGTCTGGAACGTCTTGAGGGAATCGGTTCGCAGCAGTGTCGATCCATGTGATTTGAAACTGGGACAACGGCTGTAAAACAGATGTTATAGCGCGACCAACATGTCCAGCACCCCAAATCCACAATGGACGGGCAGGGGGTTCAACCGCTTCCACAAACCATCCGTCAATGAAAACCGGTTCGGGCAATGTACCTTCGCGCCGTGCTTCGGAAAGGATGCGTGATACTGGCATTGGCATGTCGCCTTGACCGCGTGCAAAGACTGAGCCGTTGATAGTGCCCAGCCGATTGGCTTCAAACACTTCGGTCACCAAAGTGACAGCCCCACCGCAACACTGGCCCAACTCAGGGCCCAATGCATGACGGCTGATCCGATCTGCTTTTAGGGCTTGCTCAGCCGCCATAAGCTCTAGGGCGCCGCCACCTATTGTGCCGCTTTGCCCGCCATCCCAGACGAACATGGATGCACCAACTTCGCGGGGTGAAGACCCTTTGACCTCGGCAATCACCACCCGCGCCACACGACCGTGCTTTGCAACCAATGTGCCTAGTTTTTCTAGCTCAAACCCCATCTCGAACCCTCCGCACCGCTGCAAGAACCCTTTCGGGTGTCGCAGGACCGTCAAGCGCCGGATAGGCATAGCCACAGGCTGAAACAGCATCGCTCAACGCCATCAGCGCGGAAATTCCTAACATAAAGGGGGGTTCGCCAACGGCTTTCGAACGATGGATCGTGTTTTCACGGTTTTCGTTTTCAAGCAACGCCACATTGAAGACTTCAGGTCGATCCGAACACGCCGGAATTTTATAGGTCGACGGCGCATGTGTCCGAAGTCGACCTGTGTCGTCCCAAACAAGCTCTTCTGTCGTCAGCCATCCTGCGCCTTGCACATAGCCACCTTCAACCTGTCCGATATCCAAATCAGGGTTCAGGCTTTTGCCTGCATCATGAAGGATATCTGCCCGTAGAATTCTATTTTCACCTGTAAGCGTATCAATGACCACTTCGGTCACCGACGCCCCATAGGCAAAATAATAGAACGGGCGGCCCTTACCAGCGATCCGGTCCCATTCAAGATCAGGAGTTTTGTAAAATCCGGTCGACGAGAGTGAGACACGTGCCTGATAGGCTTTTGAGGCTGCTTCAGCGAACGTTATTTCATGATCTGATCCAATGCGCACTTTACCGTCTGCAAATGAAACGTCTTTGGCATCACAGCCAAACTCATCAGCCATTGCGCCAGCTAGACGGTCCCGAATGGTGTCACAGGCAGCTTTCACAGCCATGCCGTTCAAATCCGACCCGCTTGAGGCTGCCGTTGCAGACGTGTTTGGAACCTTACCGGTATCCGTCGCGGTAATCTTGACCTCAGCAACGTCCAGCCCAAAAGCGTTCGCCGCAACTTGCGCCACCTTAAGGAACAACCCTTGTCCCATCTCAGTGCCACCGTGGTTCAACATGACCGAGCCGTCTTGATAGACGTGCACCAAGGCACCCGCCTGATTAAGATGTGTCAGAGTAAACGAAATGCCGAACTTCACCGGTGCCAGCGCGATCCCGCGCTTTAATACCGGCTGCGAGTCATTCCACTTAGCAATCGCCTTACGACGCGCCTGATAGTCTGAACTTGCTTCTAATTCGTCGGTCAAACGGCCCAGAACAAAGTCGGTCACATCCATTCCATAAGGCGTTTTGTTTGCCTTTTGGCCCGTTGAAGACCCTGCTTCGTCATAGTAATTGATACGACGGACTTCGACTGGGTCCATTCCCAATTCATGTGCGACGTGGTCCATCACACGTTCGATACCAATCATACCCTGAGGTCCGCCAAACCCACGATACGCCGTTGCGCTTTGGTGGTTGGTTTTCAGACGATGGCTTTCTATCCGAATATTGGGAAGATCATATGCGTTGTCCGAATGCAGCATAGCGCGGTCCGCGACGGGCAAAGACAGATCTTGTGCCCATCCGCAGCGCATATAGTGCATGAAATCAACGGCGTGCAGCCGTCCGGTATTGTCAAAGCCAACGGTGTAGTCCACTCGGATATCGTGGCGTTTGCCGGTTATCACCATGTCGTCGTCGCGGTCATAGCGCATCTTGCACGGCTGGCCTGTCAGGTTGGCCGTAATAGCACAAGCGACCGCTAACGCGTTGCCTTGGCTTTCTTTGCCGCCAAAACCGCCACCCATACGGCGGGTTTCAACGCGGACACCGTGCATGGGAAGACCCAAACCTTCGGCAACTTTGTGCTGGATCTCGGTCGGGTGCTGGGTTGACGAGTGTACGACAACATCACCATTTTCCTGAGGCAGAGCCAGTGATGCCTGACCTTCAAGGTAGAAATGTTCTTGTCCGCCAACCTCCAGACGTCCGGATATCTGATGCGTGCAACCTTCCATGGCCGACACTGCATCGCCTGATGACCATATCCGAGGGCCGTCTTCAAACCGACTGTCAGCGGCAAGCGCGTCTTCGATGGTCAGAATAGGTTGACGCTGTTCGTAGCGGATCTTCCCCAGCCTTGCAGCTTTGCGGGCTGCGAGATGGCTTGTGGCGGCAACAACAAAAATTGGCTGCCCCAGATAGTTCACCGAGCCTTCTGAAAGCAGTGGTTCGTCATGGGCAGAAGGTGAAACATCGTTCTCGAATGGCAGATCATCTGCCGTCAGCACCGCTACGACTCCGTCCGCTTCGCGCACAGCGCTTAGATCCATACTTTGAATGTCACCAGCTGCGATTTCCGACTGACCAAACGCAAGATGAAGTGCGTTGGATGGCAGCGGAATGTCATCGATATACCGCGCCTGACCAGAAACATGCAGATTGCCGCTATCATGGGGGAGGGACTTGTGAATGCTCATGATGTCACCTCCAACACCGAAGCGACATGTCCTTGGTGTTCAAACCAGAACCGTCGCAGCATGCTTTGTGCGGTTTCCATGCGATATTCTGCAGAGGCCCGCATGTCTGACATTGGAGTGAAGTCTTCAGTGAAACATGACAAAGCGCTTTCGATGGTCGCTTCGTTCCAGTCTTTCCCGACCAAGGCCTGTTCAACATGTGTTGCCCGTTTCGGGGTTCCCGCCATGCCGCCAAAGGCGATACGAGCGGACGAGACCTGATCGTTTTTGATGACAATGTTAAACGCACCCAAAACCGCCGAAATGTCTTGGTCGAAACGCTTCGACAATTTGTAGACCTTCAAAGTGTCCGGTTGTTTGGGGATGCTGATAGCTTCGACGAATTCACCCGCCTGACGGTCCTGTTTCCCGTAGTCGATGAAAAAGTCTTCAAGCGGGATTTCGCGGCGGGTGTCGCCGTGACGAAGATGCAGAGTCGCCCCCAAAGCAATAAACGCCGGGGGTGTGTCCCCGATGGGCGACCCGTTGGCAATATTGCCGCCAATTGTAGCAGATGCGCGAACCTGGGCAGAGGCAAAACGCCGGAGCATTTCGTCTAGGGAAGAGTGTTTTTCTGCCATCAGGTCGCGCAACTTGCTGATCGAGACCATAGCCCCGATTTTAGTAAGAGTGGTGGTTTCTTCGATTGTTTTGAGGTCGCTGCATTGGGTCAAGAATATGATTTTTGGCAGGTCGCGAAGCTGTTTGGTTACCCAAAGGCCCACATCGGTCGCGCCAGCAATCAAGGTTGCGTCCGGATTGTCCGCGTAAAACGCGGCCAGTTCGTCTCCGGTTTGCGGGGCGCAAACCGGAGCGGCGGAGGGCTGGCTGCCCTCCACACCACCCGCGGGTATTTCGGGCAAGATGAAAGGGGCTTTTTCAAGCCAATCGGCCTTGGGGGCGCTTTCCGCAGATTTAGCGGCTTTGATGATCGGCGCGTAGCCCGTGCAACGGCAAAGGTTGCCTGCAAGCCGGTCGTCGTGATCGGTTTGACCGTTCTGATGCGCGGCTGCCATTGATCCAATGAAACCGGGCGTACAGAATCCGCACTGGCTGCCGTGATGATCAATCATCGCCTGCTGGACAGGGTGTGGCGTACCTTCTGGGGCAGCGATGCCTTCGACCGTGCGAATAGCCTTGCCGTGAAGTTGGGGTAAAAAAAGGATGCAGGCATTCAATGCTGCTGTGCTGTCACTATCCGTGACCATAACCGAACACGCGCCGCAATCACCTTCGTTGCAGCCTTCCTTTGTACCTGTAAGGCCGCGTGTGTTGCGCAGCCAGTCAAGAAGGGTTTGTGTCGGCTCGGGATCGGTCAGCCGGACAGTCTCTCCGTTTAGAAGAAACGCGATCTCCATATCTGTTTAGCCTGCCGCGGTACCTTGGTGGCCCCTCCCAGTGCATGTCCTCGATGCGGCGTAGAAAACATGCGGGCTTTGTTTTGTTAGGTTATGGAACACGCAAAGCCATGGCTATGGCAAGGATTTGTTTGCGCACTGGTTCAGAAAACATTTATCGGAAATATGTGGTTATCCAATAAAAACTGAATATTTGGGCATCTTTATCAGAAATAAGCTAAAGGTGCTTTTTGTTTGAAACTTATGTCAGAACGTCAAAGAAAGCGGTTTCCGTCGTCAAATTGCGCCACTAAAGTGCCGTTCATGACTAAAGAGCCCCGATTCATCCACCTTCGCGTTCACACGGAATATTCGCTTCTGGAAGGGGCTGTTCGCGTCAAAAAGCTGGCTGGATTGTGCGAAACGGCAGAGATGCCGGCGGTTGCAGTCACCGACACCAATTCGATGTTTTGTGCGCTTGAGGCGTCAGTTACCTTAAGCGGCGCGGGTATTCAACCGATCATCGGGTGTCAGGTCGATCTTCGCTTTCTTGAAGCGATGCCTGGTGAGCGGCCAAAAGCGCCGGCGCCGTTGGTGCTGCTGGCCCAGAACGAAGCCGGTTACGAAAACCTGATGAAGCTGTCGAGTTGTCTTTACGTGGACAAAGGCGATCAACTACCTCAGGTGACGTTGGACGAATTGGCTGAACGCTCCGAGGGTTTGATTTGTCTGACGGGCGGGCCAATGGGCGCGATCGGGATGTTGCTGCAGGCTGGGCAGAACCCTGCGGCTGAAGCTTTGATCGACCGGTTGCAATCGGTATTTGGCGACAGGCTTTACATGGAGCTTCAGCGCCATCCAGACGAAAGTGGCCAGCCACAGGCCGAGCGCCGAACCGAGCGTGGCTTAGTCGAAATGGCCTATGCGAAAGACATTCCCTTGGTGGCGACCAATGATGTCTATTTCCCTAAGACAGACATGTTTGAGGCCCACGATGCGCTTATTTGCATCGCCGAGGGCGCCTATGTCGATCAACAACAAGATCGCCGACGCCTGACGGCGCAACACTACTTTAAGTCTCAGGAAGAAATGGTGACGCTGTTTGCCGATCTTCCCGAGGCGATTGAGAACACCATCGAAATCGCCAAACGCTGTGCCTTTCAAGCCTATCGCCGAGATCCGATCCTGCCGATCTTTGCCGAGGATGAGGTGGCCGAACTACGGCGCATAGCAAACGAGGGTTTGCAGAAACGTCTTGCGGTGATCCCCCACGCGGTTTCGGTCGAAGAATATCAGGAACGTTTGGATTTCGAGCTTGGCATTATCGAAGGCATGGGCTTTCCCGGCTACTTCCTGATCGTTGCCGACTTTATCCAATGGTCCAAGGATCACAACATTCCGGTGGGGCCGGGCAGGGGGTCGGGTGCGGGTTCGCTGGTGGCCTACGCTTTGACGATCACCGACCTTGATCCGCTGGCCTATTCACTACTGTTTGAACGATTCCTGAACCCTGAACGTGTCTCGATGCCGGATTTCGACATCGACTTCTGCATGGATCGACGGGAAGAGGTGATCCAATACGTTCAGGAAAAATACGGTCGTGATAAGGTCGGGCAGATCATTACCTTTGGTGCTTTGCTATCCAAGGCTGCGGTCCGCGATATCGGGCGTGTACTGCAAATGCCTTACGGACAGGTGGATCGGCTGTCCAAGCTGATCCCTGTTGAAGGCGTGAAACCGCTTTCGATTGCTGATGCCTTAAAAGAAGAACCCCGCCTGCGCGAAGAAGCCCGCAACGAAGAGGTGGTGAAGCGGCTTCTTGATTACGGTCAGCAGGTTGAAGGATTGCTTCGGAATGCCTCGACCCACGCGGCAGGTGTCGTGATTGGCGACAGACCGCTGGATGCGCTGGTCCCGCTTTACCAAGATCCGCGCTCGGACATGCCGGCAACCCAGTTCAACATGAAATGGGTTGAGCAGGCCGGATTGGTGAAGTTCGACTTTCTCGGGCTGAAAACTTTGACCGTGATCCAGAACGCGATTGACCAGATTTTGGCATCGGGGCGGCCGATCCATGTCGCAGCCGATGGGACTGAGCTTTATGCCCCCGCAGAGGGGGCCGAGAACCAGATTAACGCGATCCCGCTGGACGATGAGGCCAGCTATAAACTCTATGCTGCCGCGAAAACTGTCGCCGTGTTCCAAGTGGAAAGCTCGGGCATGATGGACGCGCTGCGGCGCATGAAGCCCACATGTATCGAAGACATCGTTGCGCTGGTGGCCCTTTACCGTCCCGGCCCGATGGAGAACATCCCGACCTATTGCGAGGTCAAGAACGGTCTGCGCGAGATTGAATCGGTGCACCCGCTGATCGACCACATCCTTGCCGAGACCCAAGGCATCATCGTCTATCAGGAACAGGTGATGCAGATCGCGCAGGTCATGGCGAAATACACGCTGGGTGGCGCGGACCTGTTGCGCCGCGCGATGGGTAAGAAGATTAAAGAGGCGATGGACGCCGAGCGCCCGAAATTCGAAAAGGGTGCTGCTGAAAACGGAGTGCCGAAGAAAAAGGCGTCCGAGGTTTTCGATCTTCTCGAAAAATTCGCCAACTACGGTTTCAACAAATCCCACGCCGCCGCCTATGCGGTCGTCAGCTATCAAACGGCCTGGCTAAAAGCGAACCATCCGGTCGAATTCATGTCCGGTGTGATGAATTGTGATATCCACCTGACGGACAAGCTGGCGATCTATGCCGAAGAAGTCCGACGGGGTCTGGATATAGAGATTGTGCCGCCTTGTGTGAACCGGTCATTGGCGGCGTTCAGTGTTGTGGATCAAAAGCTGGTCTACGGTTTGGGTGCGCTTAAAAACGTTGGAGCCGATGCGATGCAACTGATCGTCGAAGGGCGTGACGGCAAAGCGTTTGCAACGCTCTATGATCTTGCTCGGCGGGTTGACCTGAAACGTATCGGCAAGCGCCCGTTGGAAATGCTCGCCCGTTCCGGTGCGTTCGATCAACTCGACCCAAATCGCCGGAAAGTGTTCGACAGCCTCGACGGTCTTGTTGCCTATTCTTCGGCGATTCATGAGCAACGAAACTCTAATCAAGTCTCTCTCTTTGGCGAGGCAGGGGAAGATCTGCCTGAACCACGTCTTTCGCCGGTCGGTGATTGGCTGCCTGCTGAACGGCTTGAAGAGGAACACAAAGCGATTGGCTTTTACCTCTCGGGTCACCCGCTGGACGACTATTTGCCGGCGCTGAGACGCAAAAAGATTATGACGTTGGAAGACCTCCGCCTAAAGGCTGAAGGTGACGGTGCAGCGCTGGGCAAGGTTGGTGTTATTGTCACCGGTCTGCAGGAACGTAAATCCGGTCGCGGCAATCGGTTCTTCCGTATGAATATCAGCGACCCGACAGGGCAGGTCGCGGGAATTGCGCTTTTCCCAGATGATGCAGACGCCGTGCGTGCGGTTTTTGATAAAACCAATCAAGTAGTCATGACACTTGAAGCCAAGTTTAACGAAGGCCAGTTCGACCCCGTCGGCCGCTCCGTCGCGCCAATTGACAATGTTGTGGCCGACGCTGGCGCTTCGGGCCTTCGCATCATGATCGACGAACCAATGGCGGTGAAAACCGTGGCCGATCTTCTAGCCCACGCAAGCGCTGCCGCCACCACAGCGGGCAAAGGCCCAGTCTATTTCCGCCTATTCAATCCGTCGCTTCCAGGTGAGGTCGATATGGACACGGGTATGGAGTTCCCGGTGACCCCTCAAATCAAAGGCGCACTCAAAAGTCTTGATGGGGTGTTGAGCGTCGAAGAGATATAGTGCCACCTTTTCAGATGGCGTTAATTTTCGATTAACCCACTTTTCGGTTTTACTTATCCCTGTGTTATCTGCCGGATTCGGCAAAAGGGGGGAAAATGGCAAATCTGTTTACTGGAAACTTTATCGATTACATAACTGGCTCGCCCGGCGTGGCTGCTAGCCTGATGGGCAACGGTGATCCGTCGCAGGCTTCACTTGCAGGTGTCCACGACGATTACCTTGCTCTTAGTGACGGAATGTCTGCGAAGGGCGGTAACGGCAAAGGCGGAGAAAAGCCTGACGGCAATGATGGCGGTGGCAGCGATCCGGTTGTTACATCGACCTACACAAGCGGCGACCCGCTGGTTGACGACAGTCTGGAATTCAACATCACGATCGAGTTCATGGATGATTGGACGGACTACCGGCACTTCATGGATTTGTTTATCGCTGCCGCAGACTATCTATCGTCAATCATCGAAGCGGATATGGCGGATGTTACTTACGAGGGTCAGTTGATCGACGACATCGTTATTCAAGCCTCAATCACTGACATCGATGGTAGCGGTGGTGTATTAGGGCAAGCTGGCCCGACAGTGGTCAGAACCGCGGATTACACTCCAATCAAAGGTATCATGGAATTTGATGTTGCCGACGCGCAGGATTTCTATGACATCGGTGAGTTCGACGCGATCATTTTGCATGAAATGATGCACGTTCTCGGGTTTGGTACGTTGTGGGACTACAACAACCTAATCACGCAGTCCGTCGATGATAACGGCACCAAACGACCAATCGACGACATTATCACCGCACTTTATAATGGTGCTGATGGTAATGCAGCCTATGACTCGGACCCTGATACGTTCATCTTCGTGGAAACCGACGGTGGCAGTGGAACAGCCTACGGCCATTGGGATGAAGAAACCTACAACTACGAACTGATGACCGGTTACATTGGCGGCACAGGTGACGGCGTCAACTATCTATCAAGTTGGAGTGTCGCCTCGTTGGGTGATCTTGGTTACACCATTGATCCAACGGCAACGTGCTTAGACGATGTAAATTTTGCGTAGTACGATTTAGCCTTCGGCTAAAGCCTGCGGCGCGAGTATTTTTTGAAAGATGAAAGGGACCAAAAGAAGTTGGTCCACCCCGCCTTGACCGTTGCAAGACGGGGCTTCACCTTTCACGCCCATCGGCTCTCCAGCCTGTAACGCACAGACACGGTGAGGCAAAAGAGTTACCAAACCCTTTTCATCTTTCTATAAATACTCAGGGGTGAGGCCGCAGGCCGAGGGGCAAAGCCCCTTAATAATGCGGAGGTCTTTCGTCGCCCATCACAACAGCTACCCCTTCGGCGGCCTCGCGCCCAGCTTCACGCTCCATCAGCATTTGTACCTTACGTGTCAAAAGCGCGATCTCGCCCGCCTGACGGGCGACGATATCCGAAAGCTCCTCGACCTCTTTTGACAGGTGGGCGGCGGTTTCCTGCAGGTCTGTGATGTCTTTTTCCATATGTCCCGATAGCATGCGTGAAAGCGCCCCGCCAGCCCATGTTTGCTTGCCCCCGGCGGGTCAAGCGGGTACACCGCCCGCGAAAACAAACCCCTTAGTGGAAGACGAACATGGCCAAGCAGAAAAAAGCCCCCCGCCCCAAGGCACAAACGCCCAAAGGATTTCGGGACTATTTCGCGCATGAGGTAACCGAACGCAGCGACATGCTGCGCACGATTGCCGGTGTCTATCATCGCTACGGGTTTGACGCGCTGGAAAGTGCAGCAGTTGAGACCGTCGAGGCGCTGGGCAAATTCCTGCCCGACGTGGATCGTCCGAACGAAGGCGTCTTTGCCTGGCAGGACGAAGACGACACATGGATGGCGCTGCGCTATGACCTTACAGCACCTTTGGCCCGCGTTTTCGCGCAGCATCGCAACGACCTGCCGACACCCTATCGCCGCTATGCGATGGGGCCTGTCTGGCGCAACGAAAAGCCGGGTCCGGGGCGCTATCGTCAGTTCTATCAGTGTGATGCGGATACAGTCGGTACATCCAGCATGGCGGCCGACGCCGAGATATGCGCGATGTTATCGGACACCTTGGAAGAGGTCGGCATTCCGCGTGGCGATTACCTTGTTAGGGTGAATAATCGCAAGGTTTTGAACGGTGTACTTGAAACGATGGGTCTTGGCGACGATCAGGCCAAGCGCGATGCCGTTCTGCGCACAATCGACAAGTTCGATAAAGTGGGCGAACGAGGCGTGCGTGAACTGCTCGGCAAGGGTCGTCTGGATGCTTCGGGGGCCTATATTGATGGTGTTGGTCTAAGTGATGAACAGGCCGAACCAGTTGTCGCGTTCCTGACTTCGAAGGCAGCAAATGTTGAAGCGACCTTCGCCAATTTGCGCAACGCGGTTGGTGGTTCCGAAGTTGGCCTTAAAGGCATTGAAGAGCTCGAACAGATAGTAAACCTGTTGGACGCTCAGGGCTACGGTAGCGATCGGATCGAAATCGACCCTTCAGTCGTCCGCGGCCTTGGCTACTACACTGGGCCCGTCTACGAGGCCGAACTCACCTTCGAAATCCTCGACGAAAAGGGCCGCAAGCGGCAGTTCGGGTCGGTCGCAGGTGGTGGTCGTTATGATGACCTCGTCAAGCGTTTTACTGGTCAGGAAGTGCCAGCAACCGGCGTGTCCATCGGCGTTGATCGTCTGTTGGCCGCGCTTCGTGAAAAAGGGCGTATACAGTCCCAAGATCAGGGTCCGGTTGTTGTAACTGTGATGGATCGCGACCGGATGGCGGATTACCAGTCGATGGTGGCGGAACTGCGCAACGCAGGCATTCGGGCCGAAGTTTATTTGGGCAACCCCAAGAACTTCGGCAATCAGCTAAAGTACGCGGACAAGCGGAACTCGCCTATCGCTATCATCGAAGGTGGTGATGAGAAGGAAAATGGTGTCGTGCAGATCAAGGACCTCTATCTTGGGGCCAAAATCGCTGAAAGCGCCAGCCTTGAAGAATGGCGGGGGAACCCAAGTCAGTTCGAAGTGCCGCGCGATCAGTTGGTCGCCAAGGTGCGCGAAATTCTCGACGGTCAGGACTAATGGTCACCCGTACTGAAACCCGCGCCGAGGCTTTGCGGCTTCGTCGGCTGTTTGAAGACGCTGGTGCGCAGGCGATAGAGGCGGACATCCTTCAGCCCGCTGAGGTTCTTCTGGACCTTTACGGTGAAGACATCCGTGGCCGTGCTTATGTAACCTCGGACGCGCTGCGGGGCGAACAGATGCTGCGGCCCGATTTTACCGTGCCAGTTGTGCGGATGCATATGCAGGACGGTGCAGAACCCGCGCGTTACACCTATGCAGGCGAGGTTTTCCGCCAACAGGAAGACGCTCCGGAACGCGCCAACGAATACCTTCAGGTTGGATATGAGGTCTTTGATCGGACCAATCCTGAAGCTGCAGATGCAGAAGTATTCAGCCTTATTCGTAAGGCGCTGGGCGATCTGCCTCATCGTGCAGCAACCGGCGATATCGGCTTACTGATGTCGGCCGTAACAGGTCTGAAAACCACCGATGCCCGTAAGGCAGCATTGATGCGCCACATCTGGCGGCCACAGCGGTTTCGCTGGCTTTTGGATCGTTTTTCAGGACGTTTGCCTGCGCCAGCAACACGCGTGGCGCTGTTGGCTTCTGACGACCCGCACGCGACAGCCGGTCCAATGATTGGACTGCGCAGCCGCGCCGAAGTTGATGCGCGTATTGATGCGCTTCGCGAAGACGCTGACGCCGCCCCGATATCCGAGGCCGAAGTCAGCCTTATCGACGCGCTTTTGCATGTTCGCGAAAGCTTGCCCAATGCGTTGGAACATCTTCGCGATATCGCTGTTGATTTGCCCGCTATCGAGCCTGCAGTTGATCGCCTTGCTCGTCGGATGGATGCGCTGAGCAATCTTGGTGAAGACGTTGACGGCTTGGATTTCGAAGCCAGCTATGGCCGGACTTCGATGGAATACTATGATGGGTTCGTCTTTGGTTTTTACGTTGAAGATCGCGTGGACCTGCCGCCGGTTGCCACCGGTGGCCGCTACGATGCTTTGACAAAAATGCTTGGCAAAGGCGAAGCCATTCCAGCCGTCGGTGGCGTGGTCCGCCCGGGGCTTCTTTTGGAATTGGAAAGGGGCGAGGCATGATTAAGCTAGGCATTCCATCCAAAGGCCGGTTGATGGAGAAAACCTTCGACTGGTTCGGCGCGCGTGGTATCACAATGACCCGCACCGGATCAGACCGTGAATATGCGGGTGCGGTAGAAGGCGTCAAAGGCGTACAATTGGTTTTACTGTCGGCGGGTGAAATACCGCGCGAACTGGCGGTTGGACGCATTCATCTTGGCGTCACGGGTCAGGATTTGGTCCGCGAAAAGCTGGCGAACTGGCCTGGGCGGGTTTCGGAACTTGCCGAACTTGGCTTTGGTCACGCAGATCTGGTGATTGGCGTGCCGAATGCTTGGGTTGATGTGGATACGCTTGACGATCTCGATGCGGCCTCGGCTGCGTTTCGCAAAACTCACGGCTTTCGTTTGCGCATCGCGACCAAGTACCACCGTTTGATCCGCGACTACCTTCGTGAATGTGGCGTAGCAGATTATCAGTTGGTAGATTCTCAAGGTGCAACTGAAGGCACTGTTAAAAACCTGACTGCTGAAGCGATTGCCGACATCACCTCTACCGGTGAAACATTGCGGGCGAACCACCTGAAATTACTGAACGAAGAGCCTGTCTTGCGGTCGCAAGCTACTCTATTCGCTAGTAAAAGTGCCGCACTGAGCGAAGATGAGCAAGCAATTCTGGACGATTTGATCGCTAAGCTTGGGCTATCAAGCTCTTAGAGGCTGCTGGTTTTCAAAGTGACAGAGATTTGAGCCCAAATGGGCGCAAAAGGGCGAGTAATTTCTGGCGGATCGCCGAAAAATTGTCAGTATTGCGTTCGATTGAACCCATTTTTTTAACAAAATCGGCTCTTAATGCCGATTGTGTTGAAATAGTCCGCCAACATTTCGTGGGCGGCAAAAAGGGTAACGATTAAATGCTATGTACATACAAGAATAGACTTAAGGATTTCACTTTTTCTCAAGAGGGGGCCGTGACAATCGATTACGTCATACTCTTGGCAGGAATGGTTGGATTGGCAGTGGCTGGTTCTGCAGCGGTTCGAAGCTCCACCGCAGGCGCAAACACAGCAGTTGGCACAGCCGCAGCAGACGTTGCAGTGACAGCGACGTTCTAAAACCAATTAGCAACGCACAAAACAAGAGGGCACTGCTCTCCCTGTTTTATTTGCTGGTGGAATCTTCGACCAGCCGTGGGCGCCCATCGTCATCAATCGCAACAAAGGTATAGACGCCTTCGGTTACTTTCTCGCGTTCACCGATCACGCCGCGCAGGGCCCAAGCCTCTAGCCCGATGGCCATGGACGTGTTCCCGACGCGCTTGATGTGAGTGTAGACGCAAAGCACATCGCCGACCTTGACCGGGCGAATGAACTTCATTGCATCAACGGCAATCGTCGCGACACGCCCCTGCGCCCGCTGGCGCGCAACGATACCCGCCGCGATGTCCATCTGGCTAAGAACCCATCCGCCAAAAATATCGCCGTTCACGTTAACGTCCGACGGCATGGCGACGGTGCGCAGGGTCAGGTCGCCATTTGCTTCGGGAATGCTCATTTTGCGGATCCTTTCTTACAGCACACCGATATCGGCAAGCTCGCCCGCCATTTCCGGCGGCAATTGATCTTCGTCTTCGCGACCCTGTTTCAGGTCCGGCGGGGCGTCGTCTGGATTGAGATAACGCCACCCCTGAAACGGGCGCTTGGGGGCTTGGACCGTGCGGTATAGCTTTGGCTCAAGCACGATGGCGCAACGGCGGATGCCATCTTCGTACCGCACTTCGTCAAATCGGATGATCCGCTGGCGGCATTGGATGACACCTTTGAACACCCAATAGATTGAGCCGCCATCGAGAATCTCTTTTTCGCGCTTGGGCCACATCCGTGTGACATGACGCGGCAGCCCGTCGGGCCCTTGTGCCCTTGGATTGCTGTGCCACTGGGCCAGCCCATCGACCGTTTCCGTGCCGACGCTTAGTTTGATGAGATGTTGTTTCGCCACTTTGGCCCCCAGATTCTCTACCAATAGTATTGGAATTAGGCAGGGCTTCAAGGTATTGTGTCCTTCTATCAGAATGAGGGAACTGCCAATGAGCCGCTTTGCTGCCCCGATTGCGGAACAGATCTGGGATATGAAATACCGCTTCAAAAAGGCGGACGGCACCCCGATTGATCAATCGGTCGAAGACAGTTGGCGTCGAATTGCGCGATCTCTGGCGACTGTTGAAAAGAAGCCCGATGTCTGGGAAGACAAGTTTTATCAGGCACTTGAAGATTTCAAATTTCTGCCCGCTGGTCGTATCACGGCTGGCGCTGGAACCGAGCGGCGGGTGACACTGTTCAACTGTTTCGTCATGGGAACGATCCCCGACAGCATGGGCGGCATCTTTGATATGTTGAAAGAAGCCGCGCTGACTATGCAGCAGGGCGGTGGAATCGGTTATGACTTCTCGACCATCCGCCCAAAAGGGGCTGATGTTCACGGCGTAGCTGCAGATGCTTCTGGCCCGTTAAGCTTCATGGATGTGTGGGACGCAATGTGTCGCACCATCATGTCTGCCGGCTCTCGCCGTGGGGCGATGATGGCGACCATGCGCTGTGACCATCCGGATATCGAAGACTTCATCACTGCTAAATCCGACGCTGCCCGCTTGCGAATGTTCAATGTCTCGGTTCTGGTAACGGACGCCTTCATGGAAGCGGTCAAAGCAGATGGACCGTGGGAGCTGGCGTTCGACGGCAAAGTTTATCACACGGTCAACGCGCGGGATCTATGGAACAAGATCATGCAGTCGACCTACGATTATGCCGAACCCGGTGTGATTTTCATCGACCGGATCAATAGTGCAAACAACCTCAGCTATGTCGAAAGCATCGCCGCGACCAACCCATGTGGTGAACAACCACTGCCACCTTATGGGGCGTGCTTGCTTGGGTCGATCAACCTCGCTCGGTTGGTGAGTAACCCTTACGAAGCAGACGCAGACCTTGATCCCGCCGCTTTGGTCAGCTTGGTTTCGACAGCGATCCGGATGATGGATAACGTGGTGGATGCCTCAAAATTTCCGCTGCCCCAGCAGGAACAGGAAGCGCAGGCGAAACGGCGTATCGGGCTTGGCGTGACGGGGCTGGCTGATGCTCTGCTGATGACCGGTTTGGAATACGGCACCGATGAAGCTGCAGCCAAAACTGAAGAATGGATGAAAGCCATCGCACGGGCGTCGTACCTTGCCTCGGTCGATCTGGCGATAGAAAAGGGCGCGTTCCCGCTGTTTGACGCAGACCCTTACCTGTCGTCCGGCAACATGCAGCAAATGGACGATGACGTCCGCGACGCGATCCGTGAAAACGGTATCCGTAACGCTCTGCTGACCTCGGTCGCGCCGACTGGGACCATCAGTCTTTATGCCGGCAATGTATCCAGCGGGATCGAACCAGTGTTTGCCTATGCCTACACCCGCAAAGTGTTGCAAAAAGACGGGTCACGAACCGAAGAAGAGGTCGTTGATTACGCCGTCCAGATGTGGCGTGACAAGTTCGGCGACAAGCCTCTGCCGGATCATTTCGTAAATGCCCAGACGCTTAGCCCGACGGCGCACGTCAAAATGCAGGCTGCAGCGCAGAAATGGATCGACAGCTCGATTTCGAAGACGATCAACTGCCCGGAAGATATCAGCTTTGACGACTTTAAAGACGTTTATATGCAGGCGTGGGATAGTGGCTGTAAGGGCTGCACGACCTATCGTCCGAATGATGTGACAGGGTCGGTGCTGAGTGTCAGCGAAGAGAGACAGAAGGAAGCAACGCCTGCTGATCGTCTTAAGGAAGCCAGAACTAATGCAGGATATGCCTCTGCAAGTGAAGCTGCTGACAAATTCGGATGGCCGTATCCCACTTATAACGCGCATGAAAATGGAAGTCGCGGCTTCCATGCGTCGCTAGAGACTTACTCCAAGGCGTTTGGCGTGGATCGCGTGTGGTTAGCTTTTGGTAACAATTCAGCGCCCGAAGTGGTTACCAAAGACGATGACGAACCGATGCAGCCGCATGGGGATGTGATCTACATGTCCGAGCCTTTGGAGCGGCCTCAGGCGTTGGAGGGCTCGACCTATAAGCTGAAGTGGCCGGATTCTGAGCATGCAATTTATCTGACCGTGAACGACACCATCGTCGGTGGTCGTCGTCGTCCGTTTGAGGTGTTCATCAACTCCAAGAACATGGAGCATTACGCTTGGACGCTGGCCCTGACCCGCATGATCTCGGCGGTTTTTCGTCGTGGTGGAGACGTGTCCTTTGTGGTGGAGGAGCTGAAAGCAGTCTTTGATCCGCGCGGTGGCGCTTGGGTGCAGGGTAAATATATCCCATCGATCCTTGCCGCCATTGGCGGAGTGATTGAACGGCACATGATTGCCATCGGCTTTCTTGAAGGCGAAGGGCAGGGGCTAAAATCAGACCCACAGGCCGAAGCGATGGCGGTGAACGCAGGAGAGAAACCCCGCGGCAAAGCCTGCCCAAGCTGCGGTCAGTTTGACCTGCGCATGGTCGAGGGTTGTATGACCTGTGCCAGCTGCGGCCACAGTAAGTGCGGGTAAACAAAGGCTAAATAGACTTGCCCCATCAAGTTGCGTACCGCGTTGCGCCTCTTCTGTGAATGTCTACGGGATCGGTTAGGATCATCGCGTTGTGGGCGCGTTGATCACAGTTTGCCCTGGGGCATATCCGGCAGTTGATACCGATCTCGCTGAATTGCGTTTTGCCTGGCGATACTTCTTCAGCGTAGCCAATCGCATCGACGTGTTCGATGGCACAGCCCATTGCGATCACCAGACGTTTGTCCTTGGTGTTTCGGGTGAATCTGGGTCGGTCAACGGTTCGCGCAAACACGAAGAAACGCCCGCCGTCGGGCATTTCGACAAGTTGCGGCACGATATTATCCGGCGCGCGAAAACTTGTGTGAACATCCAGTCTAGGACAGGCGCCGCCATATTCAGCCAGATGGAAGCCGGTGGAATTAAAGCGTTTGGTTACGTTGCCCGCCTTGTCGATCCTAAGGAAGAAGAACGGAACTCCCTCGGATCCTTCGCGTTGAAGCGTCGTAGCACGGTGGCAGGCTTGTTCGAAGCTGACACCAAAACGAACGGCGAGATGGGCAAAGTCGTATTTGCAATTTAGCGCTTCCTTCAGGAAAGCGTCGTAGGGCATCAGGACTGAAGCAGCAAAATAGTTCGCAAGCTCGACTCGACACCGGTTCAGGCCGGCGGGTTCATCAATGTCGAGACGGGCAAGAATTCTGTCGATAACGTCGCGCTGTTCAATCAGCCCGATGGTGTGAACAAGCTGAAAAGCGCGGTTGGGGTGGTCCAGACCTTCGGACAGGCGCACCTCTTTTCGTTCTTCGTCATATTCGCGCAACGTGTTTGGCATCTCAGCCACAGGAACCACGCGGGTTGTAAGCCCCAGCCTTTCGTTGAGACGCGCTTTTAGGGTGGGGTAGATATCGTCATTGTCGGGCTCGAATCCCTCCCAGAATTTTGACGCGGCTTCTTCCAGTTCGGGGAAATGGTTGCGATTGCCTCTGAAAAAATCATGCACAACAGCCTCGGGGGATGCGCGTAGGATGTTAAGATCGGCCTCGCCCGCGTTGGAAAGTGCCAATAGCTGATCCGTTGTTGCGCGGTAGGCTTGGTGAAGTTGGAGAAAACTTTCAGCTACATCGGGCGCGTGCGAAAGCAGTGATCTCAGCTGCGGTAAATCGGGGCTGTGGGTATCAAACAGAGGGTCCTGAAAAGCGCTTCGCAAGCTTGTTAAAGTCTGGGCATCGTCTTCGTCAGCAATCTCGCGCCAGTCAACACCGTATGACTGAAACAGCCGCAGCAGCACCGGCACAGAGACGCTGCGTTCGTTTTTTTCAAGCATGTTCACGTAGGAATTACTGATGCCTAATTTCTTAGCCATCTCGGCTTGGGTTTGATTTGCTTCGCGTCGCAATCTGCGCAGGCGGGGACCGATAAATGTTTTCATGAATTTGTCCTAACACAATATTCACAACTTCACAATTATGTAATTTTGTGAATTTTCGCCTTCACAGCTAGACCCGTTTGCTTTTGCAGCATCGCGATTATGCGCGTTACGAGTAGGCCATCAGGAAGGACATCACATGAAAACTGGTCAATCACACCTCTTCATCCCTGGCCCCACCAACGTTCCCGAGGTGGTTCGCCAAGCTATGAACGTGCCTATGCAAGACATGCGGGCACCGGATTTTGGCGACCTTACCTTGGATCTTTTTGACGGCATGAAAAACGTTCTTCGTACCGACAATGGTCATGTGATGTTTTTTCCTGGTTCAGGCACTGGTGCGTGGGAAGCCGCGATTACCAACACGCTGAACCCCGGTGATAAAGTTTTGATGGCCCGCTACGGTCATTTCTCGACCCTTTGGGCCGAAATGGCCACGCGCCTTGGGCTCGACGTCGAAGTCATCGACATCGCTTGGGGCGCTGGTGTTCCAGTCAAAGAAATCTCTCGCCGTCTGGGCAAAGACACCACGGACGAAATCAAGGCTGTTTTCGTAACACACAACGAAACCGCGACCGGTGTTACGTCGAGCATTCCAGCGGTTCGTCAGGCGCTTGACGAAAACTTCCACGAAGCTTTGCTGTTCGTTGACGGCGTTTCGTCGGTTGGCTCGTTGGAGTTCCGGATGGACGAATGGGAAGTCGATCTGGTCGTCACCGGTAGCCAGAAAGGAATGATGCTTCCGGCCGGTCTGGGCATTCTAGGTGTCAGCGAAAAGGCCCTTGAGGCGTCAAAAACATCCACGATGCGCCGCGCTTATTTTGAGTTTTCCGACATGCTAAAAATGAATGCAGGCGGCTACTTTCCATACACACCACCGACCCAGCTTTTGCACGGCCTAAGCGCGTCGCTTGAGCGGATCGAAGAAGAAGGTCTCGATCAGGTTATTGACCGCCATCATCTGTTGGCCGAAGGCGTTCGCCGTGGCGTGGCTGCATGGGGGCTGTCGCTGGTGGCCGAGCATCACACGCTTTATTCGGACACCGTTTCGGCCATTCGCGTACCAACCAACGTCGATGCCCGCGAAGTGATCCGCATTGCCTACGAAGACTTCAACACCTCATTCGGTAGTGGTCATGGTCCCCTGGCTGGGAAAGTTTTCCGCATCGGCCACATTGGCGATCTTAACGAAGCAATGTGCCTGACGGCATTATCTGTGGCCGAAATGGCTCTACACCGTGCTGGTGCGGACATTGAGTTCGGCTCGGGTGTTGCTGCGGCTCAAAAGTGGTTCGCCGAAAACAGCACGGCGAAATCCGCCTTCAAGATAGCCGCCGAATAACGCCCCTTTTTGGAAATTCAACACTCGGAGTCTGTGATGTCTCACACCCTTCATCCCCTTAATGTACAACGCCTTCAGCGGTCTCAGCTTGCTGTACCAGCGTCGAACCCGTCAATGATCGACAAGGCAGCGGAAAGCCCTGCTGACTTTGTTTTCATGGATCTGGAAGATGCTGTCGCACCACCCGAAAAGCTTCAGGCACGCAAGAACGCCATCGAGGCGCTGAACGACATCGACTGGGCAGGCAAAGGTAAAACCGTTTCGGTCAGGATCAACGGTCTGGATACCCAGTACATGTATCGCGACGTTGTTGATGTGATGGAACAGGCGGGCGACCGTGTTCACACGCTGTTGGTGCCAAAAGTTGGTGTTCCGGCTGATCTCTACATGGTTGAAGCCATGGTGAACCAAGCCGAACAGGCAGGCGGTCTGCCACCCAGGGTTGGCATCGAAGCCCTTATCGAAACCGCGCTTGGAATGGCAAACGTCGAAGCCATCGCGCAATTTGGCGGGCGACTAGAGGCGCTTCACTTTGGTGTGGCTGATTATGCCGCCAGCATGCGTGCCCGCACTGTGAACATCGGTGGATTAAACCCCAATTATCCAGGTGATCAATGGCATGCCTCGATCTCTCGTATGGTTATCGCGTGCCGTGCCTATGGGCTTCGCGCAATTGACGGTCCGTTCGGGGACTTCAAAGATCCCGAAGGCTACATGGACGCCGCGCGCCGCGCTGCTGCGTTGGGTTGCGAAGGCAAGTGGGCCATTCACCCAAGCCAGATCGAAATGGCAAACGAGGTATTCAGCCCGCCCGAGGCGGAAGTTGATACCGCAGAACGCATTATCGAAGAGCTACGAGCCGCCGAAGCCGCTGGCAAAGGTGCCGCCAGCCTTGACGGCAAGATGATTGACGCCGCGAGCGAAAAAATGGCGCGCAACGTAATCGACACTGCAAATGCCATCGCTGCCAAAGCGATCGCTGCTGAATAAGTACAATCCGGAGGATTAGACATGGATATTCACGAACATCAGGCCAAAGATATTCTGGCGTCATTTGGCGTTCCCGTACCACAAGGCGGAGTTGCGTTTTCTCCCGAACAAGCTGCGTTTCGCTGCCGCGAACTCGGGGGTGGGCGTTGCGTCGTTAAGGCTCAGGTCCACTCAGGGGGTCGCGGCGAAGCGGGTGGCGTAAAGCTTTGTGACAATGACACAGAAGTCCGCGAATTTGCGGCAGAACTGCTGGGGTCTTCACTGGTGACAAAGCAGACAGATGCCAACGGAAAACGCGTAGATCGTATCTGGGTCGAAGAAGCATCGAGCATCGAACAAGAGCTATATCTTGGCTTCGTACTGGATCGCAAAACAGAACGGATCATGATCGTTGCGTCAGGTCACGGTGGAATGGAAATCGAAGATCTTGCCGAAGAAGATCCCGATAGTCTGATCCGCATGGTGATCGACCCGGCCGTTGGTCTGGCAGAGTATCAAGCGCGCAAACTTGCGTTCAATCTCGGTTTGGAAGGCCAGCAGGTCAGCCAAATGGTGACTGTCCTAAAAGCCTGTTATCGGGCATATCGTGATCTCGACGCGATGATGGTTGAAATCAATCCGCTGGTTGTTTGCAGTGACGGCTCTCTTGTTGCGCTTGATGCCAAAATGTCTTTCGACACGAATTCGTTGTTCCGCCGTGACCAAGTCGCCGCGCTGCGCGATCCGGGTCAGGAAGATCCCCGCGAAAGCTTCGCTGCCGACCACGGGCTTGCTTATGTTGGTCTGGACGGAGACATCGGCTGCATCATCAATGGTGCAGGACTGGCGATGGCGACCATGGATATGATCCAACTTGCAGGTGGCGAACCGGCCAACTTCCTTGATATCGGGGGCGGGGCAAGCCCCGAGCGTGTTTGCCAAGCGTTTAGAACCGTTCTTTCAGATAGTAATGTCAGCGTCATTCTGGTGAATATTTTTGCCGGTATCAACCGTTGCGACTGGATCGCGAACGGGGTGGTGCAAGCCTACAAAGAGGTCGGCATCGAAATTCCGGTCGTTGTGCGCTTGTCCGGCACCAACGT
>CAYZAY010000015.1:0-38950 GCA_964476515.1 uncultured Rhodobacterales bacterium | reverse complement strand
TCGGCCTGCCGATCCACTTCCACACCCACGACACCGCAGGCATCGCATCGGGCACCATCCTTGCCGCATCCGAAGCAGGCATCGATGCCGTTGATTGCGCCATGGACAGCTTCTCGGGCAACACCTCTCAGGCAACGCTTGGTACGGTTGTCGAAGCATTGCAGTTTACCGACCGCGACACTGGTCTGGACATCGGTGCTATCCGCGAGATTTCGAACTACTTCGAAGCGGTACGCGGCCAATATGCTGCCTTTGAAAGCGGCCTTCAGGCCCCAGCATCCGAAGTGTACCTCCACGAAATGCCGGGGGGTCAGTTTACCAACCTCAAGGCACAGGCGCGTAGCCTTGGTCTTGAAGAACGCTGGCACGAGGTCGCGCAATCCTATGCGGACGTGAACGAGATGTTCGGCGACATCGTCAAAGTGACCCCTTCGTCCAAAGTTGTTGGCGATATGGCTCTTATGATGGTCAGCCAGAACCTGACCCGCGCAGATGTCGAAGACCCCAAGCGCGACGTCAGTTTCCCTGATTCAGTCGTAGACATGATGCGAGGCAACCTTGGCCAACCTCCCGGCGGGTTCCCGAAAAAAGTCATCAAAAAGGTTCTCAAAGACGAAAAACCAAATGTTGAACGCCCGGGCAAGCACTTGGCTCCGGTTGATCTGGAAGAGGTTCGCAAAGACCTTACCAAGCAGCTCGAAGGCTTCAAAGTCGATGACGAAGATCTCAACGGTTACCTGATGTACCCCAAAGTCTTCCTAGACTACATGGGCCGCCACCGGACCTATGGCCCTGTTCGCACATTGCCGACCAAGACATTCTTCTACGGCATGGAAGCCGGTGACGAAATCACCGCCGAGATTGATCCGGGCAAAACGCTGGAAATCCGGATGCAAGCCATTGGCGAAACGGATGAAAACGGCGAGGTTAAGGTCTTCTTTGAACTCAACGGCCAACCACGCACCATTCGCGTCCCTAACCGCAAGATCAAGGCAACCACCGCCGCACGTCCAAAGGCCGAAGCTGGCAACGCAGATCACATCGGCGCACCTATGCCCGGAGTTGTCGCGTCGGTCGCGGTTCAGGCTGGTCAGAAAGTTGCAGAAGGCGATCTGCTTTTGACCATCGAAGCGATGAAAATGGAAACCGGATTGCACGCTGAACGTGACGCGACCATTAAGGCCGTCCACATTCAGGCTGGCGGCCAGATCGACGCGAAGGACCTGTTGATCGAACTGGAATAAGTCACTGATAAAAAACATTAAAACGGGCGTTGATTGTCGGCGTCCGTTTTTCTTTGGGCGCGACAAAACGCGCACCTGAAATCCCCCGCAGATTCACAATATTAGAATTATTCTAACTTGTCTGAACACCACTTCAGACGACACTACTTCAATCGGAGAAAACTAATGAACGTAGGCGTAAACGTCCCGAACGTAACCTTTAAAACCCGTGTCCGCGACGAAAGCATCGAAGGGCCAAATCCGTTCCGCTGGCAGGACATGACCAGCGACGATTATTTCAAAGGCAAGCGCGTCGTCCTGTTTTCTCTTCCCGGTGCATTCACCCCGACTTGCTCGACCTATCAGCTTCCGGGCTACGAAAACGGTGCTCAGGATTTCCGCGACGCAGGCGTAGACGAAATCTACTGCATGTCGGTCAATGACGGGTACGTTTTGAACAAATGGGCTGAATCGCAGGACCTGAAAAACGTCAAAGTTATCCCAGACGGCTCAGGCGTATTCACGCGCCTAATGGGTATGCTGGTAGAAAAACACCCAGAGGGCTTTGGTGTTCGCTCATGGCGCTACGCAGCCGTTATCAACGACGGCACGATCGAAGCATGGTTCGAAGAACCAGGTCGTGAAGACAACCACCCAGACGACCCATATGGCGAAAGCTCGCCAGAAACCGTTTTGGCGTGGCTTCGCAACGACGCGGCAGCAAACGTAGCGTAAGCTAGCCATTTGCCGACAATTCAACGCCCCTACAGAATTGCAGGGGCGTTTTTTGTTTCAAGGCACTCAAAAACGATGGCGCAACGCTTTGATTTCAGCTTTCCTTCGATCAAGTAAGAGGAGCAGAATCAGTGACCGATTTCGCACATAAAGTTTTGGTGATGACTGATATCCACATCACCAAAGAAGGCCGGAAAATCATCGGCCTCGATCCGATGGAGCGTCTAAAAGCAGCGCTTGATCATGCCCTTAATGCGCACCCTGATGCTGCCTGTCTGGTGATCACCGGCGATCTAACCCATCACGGCATCCGCGATCAGTACCGGCTACTGAAATCTGCGTTGGACGACGTGCCTATCCCTGTTCACCTCACCCTTGGAAATCACGATTTCCGCGATCAGTTCGTTGCCAATTTCCCGGACATCCCCCGCGATCCAAACGGATTTGTCCAAAGCTCGGTCCGCGTGGGCGACCACAAGCTTATCCTGCTTGATACGCATGACCCAACGGTCGAACCGCATCACGGCGGTCATATTTGCGAAGATCGCTTGGACTGGCTGAAAACCCAGCTAGAAGGCGAACCGGCAAATTCCTGCGTTCTGATGATGCACCACCCCCCCTTTGAAACCGGCTTTCCGGGCATGGATTTGATCGGCCTGTCAAACCGTGACGCGCTGAACCAGATCATTGCAGACAGCCTCGCCGTGGCCATGTCAATCTCGGGCCATATCCATCGCACGATCTGGGGGATTGCAGGGGGCAAACCATCCGCAAACCTGAAAAGCACATGCCACCAGTTGCCCATGGACCTTATATCCGAGGATTCCAGCCTGTCGGTGGACGAACCCGGGTCCTACGGAGTGCTGTTGTTGGGCAAAGACGGGATCGTCTTGATCAACGAAGATGTCGGCCTGAACAGCGACGCAACGACTGATCCGGATAGTCAGTAGGCTGCAAGATTTCTCAGAAAGCGCCCCTTTGTAGCTTTGGGCGCTGCTTGGCCACACTGACCTAGTGTAGACCGCTTAGACCGGCGCACCGTTCCGATAGGGTGCCAAAGCTGCCAGTGCGATTTCGTGAACGGGTGTTGAAATTCCATACATCTTCCCGTGCCGAACGATTTCACCCGAAAACCAATCGAGCTCTAACTTCTTACCGTTCAACAAATCGGTGCACATAGACGCGCGCACCTGTCCGTTGATGTTTGTGTAAAAGTCAAACTGGTCCTGACCTAGCGAGACCGGAAGATCAGGGCATGCGGCCCGTGCCACCTCTGCCGCTTCCATCGTGGATCGGCGCATCAATTCGAACGCCTCGGGCACTTGGTTAATCTCGCCAAAGGTCAAACGGGTCAGGGTGGAAACGGCTGAAGTGGCTGCAAGCATCACAAATTTGCTCCAAAGCGCTAGTTCGATATCATCGGCGATGGCTGGTCGCGTTCCCGCTTTCTTCAACACATCAAACAGCCGTTGTTCATGAACGCGCCCTTCAGGTGATAACGCGCCAAAAGACAGCGTGTCTTTCGTGTCGGTATGTTTAATCCTGCCCGGAGCCTCGATATATCCCGGTATCCACGCGGCCCCACCCAAGACGCGATCTTCCCCATAGGCTTTCGCCGCTACACTGGGCGCAGTGACTCCATTTTGAAACGCCGCAACAAAGCTTTGATCGCCAACCATCGGTGCAGTTTGCTTCAAAGCATCGTCAAGATCGTAGTTTTTGACGAAAAACAGAACGCAATCGACCACGCCAACATCTTCGGGCGCATCCGTGGCCTTGATATCGGTCAGATGCAGATCGCCGTTTGGACTATCGACAAAAAGACCGTCGCGCTGGATAGCGTCCAGATGCGCCCCTCGTGCGATCAAAGTGACATCAAAGCCCGATTCATGCATCCGCGCGCCAAAATAAGCCCCGAGCGCCCCTGCCCCCATGATCGCAATCCGCATTTGAAGCCCCTTTTTGTGAATGCCGCTCTTTCACCCCCACATTACACAAAGGAAATTTAATTCGCAGCCAATTTTCCTCTTGCGCCCCGCCGCCCGTCTTTATAAATCCCACACACCCAATGAATGCGGGCGTAGCTCAGGGGTAGAGCGCAACCTTGCCAAGGTTGATGTCGAGAGTTCGAATCTCTTCGCCCGCTCCAGTCAAAAACAAGAACGACGCGGCCACAGTGCCGCGTTTTCTTTTTCTGATCCCTTGGACATATGTGATCCCACCCCTATAAGGGCCGCGAATATTGTGAAGGATCAGGGACATGCGCACAGCCAGCATCACCCGTAAAACGGCAGAAACCAGCATATCGGTTGAGATCAATCTCGACGGGACCGGGGCTTATGACAATCAGACCGGTGTCGGCTTCTTTGACCACATGCTCGACCAGCTGTCGCGCCACTCGCTAATCGACTTCACCATCCGCGCCAGCGGTGACTACCACATCGACGACCACCACACGGTTGAAGACACAGGGATCGCCTTGGGTCAGGCCTTGGTGCAGGCGCTTGGCGATAAAAAGGGTATTAACCGCTACGGGTCCTGCCATCTTGCGATGGATGACGCGCAGGTACGTTGCGCGCTGGACCTGTCAGCGCGCCCCTATCTGATCTGCAATCTGGATATCCCGACCCAGAAAATCGGGGCGTTCGACACCGAACTGGTGCGCGAATTCTTTCAGGCCCTGTCGACCCACGGCGGGATTACGTTGCACATCGACAGGCTGCATGGCTTTAACAGCCACCACATTGTCGAAGCGACTTTCAAATCGGTTGCCCGCGCTCTGCGTGAAGCGGTTGAGACCGATCTACGTAAAGCGGACGCGATCCCTTCGACAAAGGGCGCGCTTTAAATTCAGGGGCGAGGGGCCAGCCCCTCGTGCTCCCCAAGGTATTTCTAGCAAGATGAAGAGATGAGCGCATGCTGACAGCTATCATCGACTATGAAAGCGGCAATCTGCATTCTGCCGAAAAAGCCTTTCAACGCATGGCGGTTGAGGTTGATGGCGGCGACGTTGTTGTCACATCCGACGCAGATGTGGTGGCCAAGGCTGACCGGATCGTTCTTCCTGGCGACGGGGCGTTTCCGGCGTGTGTTGAGGCGCTGAAGGGCCACACCGGCATCTTTGAGGCCATGACCGAAGCCGTCATCGACAAGGGCCGCCCTTTTCTTGGCATCTGTGTTGGTATGCAGCTTTTGGCCACAACCGGTCATGAATACCGTGAAATTGATGGGCTAGGATGGATTGACGGCAATGTTAAGAAAATCTCGCCCTCTGACACGTCGCTAAAAGTGCCCCATATGGGGTGGAACGATCTGGTGATTGATCAACCTCATCCGGTGCTGGAAGGGGTCGAAACAGGAAAGCACGCCTATTTCGTGCATTCCTATCAGTACCACGCTGCTGACGAAGCCAATCTGATTGCGCATGTGGATTATGGCGGCCCTGTGACGGCGATCATCGGGCGCGACAACATGGTGGGCATGCAATTCCACCCTGAAAAAAGCCAAGCAACCGGGTTAAGGTTGATTGGCAATTTTCTAAAGTGGAAGGTCTAGGGTCTACTCGACCCGTGTCCACGTCCCGCCATCGCGGCAAATTCCGAACACACAGCCCGACACACTTAGCGTGTTGCCGTCCAAAACGAGTTTGGAGTTATAGGTCTTGTCCCGATCCGGAGACCAGACCTTGCCACCGCCGTATTTGCCGTCACCTTTTGGCTTCATGTTCCAGATGATCTGTTTGCCGGCATTCTCGCTTTCCATCGGGTTGCCGTCAGCGTCGAACGACTGGATCAGCGTGCCGCAAATCATCGAACCACAGGCTTCAACCTGAATATGCCCTGAATTGCCATTATCATCCGGTGTCGTCCGCCAGATGCCATAAATCGGATCAGCCAGCGCTTGACCCGCGATCAGGATCAGCGTTGCAGCAGTCAGAAGTGTCTTTTTCATGTGATATCCTCCCAATTGGGTCGAAGTGTTCCCCCAAAGCGAGTTTTGATCAAGCATGACTTAGGGTCGCGTTGCAATTGGCGCAGGGCCATGCATAAGGGCGGCAAGTGAATTTGAAAGGCCGCGCCATGATCCTCTACCCCGCAATCGACCTGAAAGACGGCAACGCTGTTCGCCTTGTGCATGGGGATATGGATAAGGAAACGGTGTTCAACGAAAACCCCGCCGCGCAGGCGCTGGAGTTCGTTAAGGCGGGGTGTGAGTGGCTGCATCTGGTGGACCTGAACGGTGCTTTTGCAGGGGAACCAGTAAACGCGGCTCCGGTTGAGGCAATCCTTGAACAGTGCAACGTCCCCGCCCAGTTGGGTGGCGGCATCCGCGATATGGCCACCATCGAACGCTGGATCGACAAAGGGCTGGCCCGTGTGATCCTTGGCACCGTGGCGGTGGAAAACCCCGATCTGGTGCGCGAAGCAGCAAAAGAATTCCCCGGCAAGGTCGCCGTGGGCATTGACGCCCGCAACGGCAAGGTCGCCACCAAGGGCTGGGCCGAAGAGACCGACGTAATGGTCACCGGTCTGGCGAAATCCTTCGAGGACGCAGGCGTTGCGGCGATCATCTACACCGACATCAACCGCGATGGCGCGATGCAGGGACCGAATGTTGAGGCGACGGCTGCTCTGGCCAACGCCGTTTCGATTCCTGTGATCGCCTCGGGCGGGGTTTCCTCACTTGCCGACCTGATCGCGCTGCGCGATTGTGGGGCCGGGTTGAATGGAGCCATCTCGGGTCGGGCGCTTTATGACGGGGCGATTGATTTGGTGGACGCGTTGGGGGCGTTGAAGCGTTAAGAAAGAAACAAAGTGGGGTTTACCGTTGCCGAATTATTTCTAACCAACGGTCCAGTTTTTGGGCTACTCGAAATAGTGGTTTCAACATTTTGTGCCTTTTTCTTTGCGAACGGAATATCCAAAGCAACTCTATTGGTTCCCGTAATTTGTGTGTCGCTTGTATTGCTCGCTCTGTTGCTAAACCTTCTTTTGAATGCATTCTTAGAAAATTTGAGTCATTGCCAGATTGACCCTTTGCAGGGATGCCCAGAATATTACTATTGGCTAGAAACTGTTGAGCTGTTTTCTCGTAAGGTGTCTTATCTCGGGTTCTTACTGTTGTCATTTTTCATTGGGCCCGTTTCCTTTGTATTTTCATCGTTTTTTTAATTTGGTATGTGTTTTTCAGTCGATTGCTGTGAAAGAACTAATAGCGCTAACCCCTTCCCCTACCCCTCAATCCATCGTAAACCGCCCCCATGCTAAAAACCCGCATCATCCCCTGCCTTGATGTCGCCGATGGCCGTGTGGTCAAGGGCGTGAATTTCGTTGGCCTGCGCGATGCAGGCGATCCGGTTGAGGCTGCCAAAGCCTATGACGCCGCCGGAGCCGATGAGCTGTGCTTCCTCGACATCAAAGCCACCCACGAAAACCGCGGCACCATGTTCGATCTGGTCCAGCGCACCGCCGAGCAATGCTACATCCCGCTAACGGTCGGCGGAGGCGTGCGTACCTCTCAGGACGTGCGCAACCTGCTATTGGCAGGCGCGGATAAGGTCAGTTTCAACTCCGCCGCCGTCGCTGACCCCGACGTGATCGCCCGCGCTGCTGATCAGTTCGGCAGCCAATGCATCGTCTGCGCTATCGACGCCAAAACTGTGGAACCGGGCCGCTGGGAAATCTTCACCCACGGAGGCCGCAAACCCACCGGCATTGATGCCGTCGAGTTCGCCAAAACCGTCACCGAAAAAGGCGCAGGGGAAATCCTGCTGACCTCGATGGACCGCGATGGCACCCGCGCTGGCTTTAACCTTCCACTCACTAAAGCGATCAGCGATGCCGTCAACGTCCCCGTCATCGCTTCGGGCGGCGTCGGAACGCTCGACCACCTCGTTGAAGGCGTCACCAAAGGCGGCGCATCCGCCGTGCTGGCCGCCTCGATCTTCCACTTCGGTGATTACACAATCCGCGAAGCCAAAGAACACATGGCCAAAGCCGGAATTGAGATGAGGCTTGAAGATGCATACGCTTGATAAACTTGCCCAAACCATCGCGGCGCGTGCAAGCGCCGATCCAGCCAGCAGCTGGACCGCGAAATTGCTCGCCAAAGGCCCCGAAAAATGCGCCGAAAAATTTGGTGAAGAAGCGGTTGAGGCCATCATCGAGGCCATTAAAAACGACAAATCAAAGCTGACCAGTGAAGCTGCTGACGTGCTCTTCCACCTTCTGGTGATGCTGCAGTCGCGGGGCGTTTCGCTAGAAGACGTCCTCAAAGAACTCGACCGCCGCGAAGGCACCAGCGGCATCGAAGAAAAAGCAGCACGCTAACCCCGCTCGAAGCATTCTTCGGCAGGGCAATCGACTATCAGGGTTTGTTTGGATTAAAATCGGTGGGCCCACCTAAAGGCAGTTCATCGCCGGACAGGGTCTCCCCCGCACCAATCAAATCTTTTCGGTGGCTGGCTGATCCCCTAAGCATCCCAGCTTTCGCTAGCCGTAGGACCTGTCGAACCGTTTTTGACGTCGCGGATGGTTTTCCCGCAAAATCATTGACCAAATGCTACGCCTACCACGCCGCCAATATCATCTTTTGTCCTGAAATATTCCCGGGGGCTTGGGGGCAGCGCCCCCAACTGGTCGGACCGCAGGTCCGAAACCACTACAATTTCGACGAAATAATCCCGGTGTTGAACCCACCCATGCGAAGCTCTCCGAACAATCGCTGATACTCGATCTTGGGACAGCGGTTCTGGATCACCGTCACCCCCCGCGCTTCTGCCACTGCCGTCGCATCTGCATTCTCAACACCGATCTGCATCCAGATGGTTTGCAGCTGGGGAAATACCTCTAACGCTTCATCAACAATCGAAGGCACCGCTTCGGCACGGCGAAAAATATCAACCATATCTACCCCTCCGCTGATATCTTTCAAACCGCCCACGACGGTCGAGCCGAATAGCATCTCACCTGCATGGCCCGGGTTCACTGGCACCACTTTAAACCCCTTCAGTGATAGATACCGCGCCACAAAATAGCTTGGGCGAACGGGGTTCATTGACACGCCCACAACAGCGATCCGCTTGGCGCGTGTCAGCACGTTTTTCAGGTGCTCATCTGTATAGTCACTGCTCATTGCGCGACCCTACCCCAGCGCGTCCCAGCCGCAAGGAAAAAGCGCCCAAGAAACCTTGGGCGCTAAGTGCGGAACGAGGGACAGTAGATAAAACGCGAAGGTTCCGATATCGCGTCTCTGCTACTAAAGATAAGAATGGTTACAAAAGTTTAAAGACCTGATCATGAAAACGTGACCCACGGCGATCTCGGCCCGTACGTCCCTTTAGCCTTCCGATTGCTCCAACGAAGCGTAAAGCGCCACCGCCCCCGCATTTGAAACATTGAGAGACCCAAAACCACCTGCGAAATCGATCTTCACCAGTTGATCACAGGTTTCCTTGGTTTTTTCCCGCAGCCCAGGCCCTTCGGCACCAAGTACCAGCGCAACCGGTCGATCCTTTTTGCCCTCAAGCGCCGCTTCAATCGACTGATCAGCCTCTCCGTCCATACCAAGCACGATAAACCCCATATTCTGAAGCTCAACCATCGTGTCGGCGAGATTTCGAATGCGCAAATAGGGTTGCCGCTCTAACGCGCCCGACGCTGTCTTGGCCAAAGCGCCTGTTTCAGGGGCCGAGTGTCGCTGCACAGCAATCACCGCCTGCGCGCCAAAAACTTCGGCTGAACGCAAAATAGCACCCACGTTATGCGGGTCGGTCACCCGATCCAGCAAAACCACGCGTGGCGCACCTTCGCCGGCTGACAGGCAAACATCCGCAACCGATCCCCACTGCAAAGGCTTCACTTCAAGCGCTGCCCCCTGATGCACGGATTGCGGATCAAGCGGGGCCGAAAAATTCCGCGGCTCACAGATTTCCGGCTCAATTCCCGCCTTGGCAATAGATTCGGCCAGCTTGTCATGCGCATTGCGTGTCACCACAAGCTGCAGTTTTTCTCTCTTTGGATTTTCCAAAGCATCCCGAACGGCATGAAGCCCGAATAGCCACACGGTTTCCGCCGCCGCAGCACGCTTGTCCCGTTCTTTTTGCACGACCCATTTGGGTTTTTTCATCGCTTCAACACCTGCATTTCAACAAGCGCGGACAATGCGCAGAATGAGTTGGGTTCGCAAGGGATTTTCCTGTTGACGCCGCAAAAGACCGCGGGTAATCACGCCAAACAGTGGGCGACAGGCCGCAAGGTGTGGCAGGGGACTGTAACTCCCTCGCGGAGACGCACGCCTGGTTCGATTCCAGGGTCGCCCACCATTTTCTTTAGTCAAAAACCGCGTTACTCGGGCGTTGCTTCAGCGCACCGTTTCCATCCGTTTAATCCCTACCTTGCAAACGCCCCGGCACTGAAGATCTCTGATCGGACCACATCGTCAAATTTGAATTTTCCAAACTCAGAGGGTGCCAAACCTTTTCGCAATGAAATAGGCTTACGCTCAAAGGGATGGGTATCGGGCGAACATGGCTCCTAAACCGAACATTTTGATCGTGGCACAGCAGGGCCGTCTCAGCTACGAGGCGATCCTTTTTGCGCTGTCCCTAGGGGTCAATTCACCTGACTATTCCAAAAGGCTCTACATCGCTGAACCACGCACGGGGCCACTGTGGGAAACCGATCCGCGGATCAAAGATAAAGACATTCGCAATCTGCTGGCTGCCACAGGCGCTAAACTGGTCAGCTTTGAATCCGTCCACTTTGGGGAAGCCTACCCTAACGGTAATAAAATAGAAGCGTTACGCGTCTTGCCCGAAGGCGAGCCTTTCATATTCTTCGATACAGATACCCTGATCACCGGAAATCTTGGCGATGTGCCGTTTGATTTCAAAAAGCCCACTGCCAGCCTAAAACGAGAAGGCACTTGGCCCACCATCGAACTCTATGGCCCCGACTATCACGAGATTTGGGGGTCGCTTTACAAGAAATTTGGCATGGACGTCGACGCCGCGCTCGACCCGTCACAACCCGCCGAATTTTGGCAGCGCTGCCCCTATTACAATGCCGGTTGGTTCTACTATTCCTGCCCCCGAAAATTCGGCGAACTGTTCGAAAAATACGCCGTGGCCATCCGGAATGATCCACCAAAAAAACTTGTCTGCCAAAAGCTTACCCCTTGGTTGGATCAAATCGCGCTTCCCTTAGTTATTCACAAACTCGGGGGTGGCCCAGACACGCTTAAGTCTGGGTATCTGGACGGAAAAACCAGTTGCCACTACCGCTATATGCCGCTTCTTTTCGCGCGCGAACCGGATCAGACGATTGATCTGCTAAACGCAATCGCCGCGCCCAATCCGGTTAAAAAGATACTAAAGCAGTACGATGCATTCAAATGGTTCATCTATCAAAACAAAGGCAAAAAAGCCCGAGACCTGTTTGACCGCAACGACCTGCCCCTGTCTGAACTCCCCATTCGCAAAAAGCTGAAAAATCGGAAACTGTGGGTGCGCTAAGTTGAAATCTTGATACCGGTAGAGGTCTAACATCCATTCGTCGCGTCAATTTGGGGCAATCGGGTTATCGCCATTGCCCTAGTTCACCTTCCCCCCCATAAAGAACCGGATATTTTGTGGAGGAAATTATGAACGACACCCCATCTTATGGCTTTGACACATTGCAAATCCACGCAGGTGCCCGCCCTGATCCGGCAACAGGCGCCCGTCAGGTTCCGATTTATCAAACAACGGCTTACGTTTTCCGCGACGCAGAACATGCGGCAGCCCTCTTTAACCTTCAAGAAGTGGGCTACATTTATTCGCGTCTCACAAACCCGACGGTTGCTTCGCTACAAGAACGCGTCGCAACCCTAGAAGGCGGCGTCGGCGCAGTTTGCTGTTCGTCCGGTCACGCAGCACAGATCATGGCGTTGTTCCCACTGATGCAGCCCGGCTGCAACGTGATCGCTTCAACCCGCCTTTACGGCGGTTCGATCACCCAGCTTAGCCAAACTATCAAGCGTTTCGGCTGGTCGGCTAAATTCGTCGATTTTGACGACCCTGCCGCTGTTGAAGCCGCTGTTGACGACGACACCCGCGCGATCTTCTGTGAAACCATCGCTAACCCGGGTGGCGTGATCACCGATCTCGACGCAATCTCGGCTGTAGCAAACAAAGTTGGCCTGCCGCTGATCGTGGATAACACCACCGCGACCCCATTCCTGTGCCGCCCGATTGATCACGGCGCAACGCTGGTTGTGCACTCGATGACCAAATACATGACCGGCAATGGCACCGTCACCGGTGGTGTGGTTGTTGACTCAGGCAATTTCGACTGGGCGGCATCTGGCAAGTTCCCATCGCTAGCCGACGAAGAGCCCGCCTATCACGGTCTCAAATTCGCGGAAACTTTCGGTCCTCTGGCCTTTACGTTCCACTCCATTGCCATCGGCCTTCGCGATCTTGGTATGACCCTGAACCCACAGGCAGCACATTACACGCTGATGGGTCTCGAAACACTCAGCCTGCGCATGAAGAAGCACCTCGAAAACGCCGAAACCATCGCCAACTGGCTGGAAGGGCATGAACACGTCGCCGGTGTGACCTATGCGGGCCTCGACAGCTCGGACTACAAAGACATCGCTGCCCGCATCACGCCAAAAGGCGCAGGGGCGCTGTTCACCATCCAGCTAAACGGCGGCTATGACGCGTGCGTTAAATTCGTCGACTCGCTGGAACTCTTCAGCCACGTAGCGAACTTGGGCGATACACGTTCGCTGGTGATCCACTCGGCCTCGACCACACACCGTCAGCTGACCACCGAACAACAGGTCGCAGCCGGTGCCAGCCCGGATGTTGTGCGTATCTCGATTGGTATCGAAGACGCCGACGACCTGATGCGTGATCTCGATCGCGCTCTTAACGTTGCTCACGGTAAATAAACAAAACGGTCTCCGGTTCATCGCCGGAGACCGCATTTTCATCTTGCTCAAAATACCCTCGGGGGTGAATTGCCCCGGATTTATTCCGGAGCAAGAGGGGGCAGCGCCCCCTACTCGATTTCAAACACCATCGACACGCTTATGCTTACGGAACTTTCGCCCGTCGCGATTTGCATCGTGTCCGCAACCATCGCTATCTCGGTGCGTTGCATCAGGGGAACAGCCATTCCCCCGCCGCCTTCGCTAATCGACGTGATGCCAGTTATGGACACGCCCGCCGCAGCAGCCAGCTGTTCGGCTTTCGCAACCGCATCCTTTACAGCAGCCGTACGCGCCTCGGCCTCCATCTGTGATGTGTCCTGAAATCCAAGTGACACCCCGTGGAATCTATTGCCACCAACCCGAACGACTTCGGCGATCACGCCCCCCATTGCGTCAAGATCGCGCAGCAACACAGTCAACGTCACCGACGCGGAAAAGCCGGTCACTCTGGTATTGCCATCCCGGTCCGGACTGCTCCAAACCGGATAAAGCGATATCTGGCTGGTCTGTACATCCTTTGCTTCAACCCCCGAATCCCCAAGGCTGTCCAGCATAGTGTTGATGTCCTGAGCGACCTCATCCATCGCCCCCTGCGCTGTTTTGCTTTGATGCGAGACCCCCATTGAAATCGTCGCCATGTCAGGCTCGGCCCAAACGGCCCCCTGTCCAGTGACCGAAATCGTGCCAGCATTGGCTAAACTAAAGGGAAAAAGGGCCAGAATGGCGATGAGCAGAGTGAAACGCATGGCAAATCTCCGGATGAGGACATTCAGCGAGTTTCCGCGACAATTCCGAATCTTACAAGATAGGCCCGTGCTAACCCTTTGCCTTGGCAAAAACCTGCTGTAAAACCACACGAAACGCGCCATTCGGGCGGTATCCGGAAATATCCGGATTCAAGGTGTTGTGAATGATCTCGAACTTCGCACTTTTGCTTTCTCACGAAGGCATAAAACTAGCGCATCGCACACCCGACGGCTGGGCCGAGCTCGGGCATGTCAGCCTGCTTGATGACGACCTTTCAGAAAAGCTGGATGTACTGCGCCAAAAGGGCGAAGCCCTCGCGGTCAAGGGGTTCTCGACCAAGATCGTTCTGCCCAACGAACAGATCAAATACCTGACATTGCCAAGCGTCGAAGATGATGACCGCGAAGTGGCAATCAAAGACGCTCTTGAAAAAACGACGCCCTATCTGATCGAAGATCTTGTCTACGATTGGGAAGATGGTGAAGACGGCATGAATGTCGCCGCCGTTTCGCGCGCCACGTTAAGCGAAGCTGAAAGCTTCGTCGTTCAATACGGCTTCAACCCGATCAACTTTGTCGCCACCCCTGATGACGCGCTGTTTTCGGTCGAACCGTTTTTCGGCACATGCGCGAACGTGGCCGCCGACGAAGACGTCTCGGACAACATCGAAGCCGAGGTCGACAAGGTTATCCTGACCGTCACCGACGAAGCCCCAATGGCCGAAGTCGTGGATGATCTGCCGTCAGAAACTGTGGCGGAACCGGATGCGGACAACACCGAAGAAGAGGCCCCCGACTCCCCTGACACCAAGGCTAAGACGTCGGGCATCCCGTTGGCCCCTCTTGTTGCGGATCGCGACGACGACATGTCTCATGTCAATTTCCCGACGCTAAAGCCGACAACGGAAACCTCAATTCTGCGCGGGATGGAACCAGCCATCAAGCCAGCACCCCGCATCGGAATGGGTGCCGAAGAAGACAAAGACATTCTGGACCGCTCGTTCCCAAGCTGGGCAGGAAGCGCAACACGCGACGATGCGAAATCTGACGACACGGTTGATACAGGCAAACTTGGCTGGCTTAAGGCAGACGCCAAAGATGCGGACGACGACACAACCCAGCCCCCAAGCTGGATGAAAACCGACGCTGACGACGACGAACCGGAAGACGAAGTTGAGTATGAAGAAGAACAGGAAGCTGCCGTATGGGTTCCTGCCTCGGAAGCTGCCCCGATAAAGCAACCGCTTTATGACGAAGTTGATACCGAAGCCGAGCGGCTTGAGATTTTTGGCAACCGTGGTGATCAGAAAGATCGACCAGCGGTTTGGAACCCGCTTTGGATCGGCGGAATTGCTGTTGTACTTCTTCTGTTGATCGCAGTGTCCTTCTTTGGCTTCCGCTATCTATCTTCGCCGTCAGAGCCACAAATCGTGGCCCCAGCAGAGATTGAAGACACTTCAGATGCAGAACCGGCAACAGAGCTTTCAGAAGAAGCGCCAGCCCAGCCCGTTGAAGAAGAACAGCCTGTCGAAGAAGCCGAAGCTGAACAGCCAGCCGTTGAGGCTACCACAGCCCTAGAACCTGAAACCCAAGCCCCGATCGTAGAAACCCAAGACACGCAGATCGTCGCGGGTGAAGACCTTGTGGCCCATGAGGGTGCAGAAGCCCCCGAAGTCGCGCCCGAACAACCTGCCGACGAAGTTGCGTTGGAAGCCGCAGAAGTCGCGTCTCCTCCTGTACAGGAAGAGCCCGTGCAAGAGGTTGAAGAGACCGTCGCGCCTCAGGACCAAATTCTGACGCAGGCCCCGACCGCTGCTGAGATGGCTCCGGAACGACCATCCTCGGAAACCACTGAGGCACCGCTGGATACCGCAACCGAACAGGCGATTGTCGAAGAAATTCCGCCAAGCGATCTGCTAGAAGGCTCTGCTTCGGATTGGGCGAACCTGAGCGCGGAAGCCCAAGAAGCACGATATGCCGCGACAGGTATTTGGCCGCTTGCCCCGCAAGCGCCGGCTACTGCGGTTGGTGAAAACGTCGGCGAACTTTTTCTAGCAACCGCGGATCCGGTTGTTATCGCAACAGATGCGTTTGCAATTACGTCCGAAGCCGAAATGCTTTCAGACAAGGCAATGACCGCCGTTCCCAACCCGCCTGCCGCAGGTACAAGGTTTGCGCGCGACGAACGCGGGCTGGTTATTGCAACACCCGAAGGCGCACTTACGCCGGACGGCATCACCGTTTACCAAGGCATTCCGCCCGTCCTTCCGCCGCTCGTATCGCGGCCTGATCCCGTATCGCAACAAGAAGCACAGCGTTCTGAACTGGCGGGCAAAGTCCCTCAGCTTAGGCCGGATCTTGAAGTACCCGCCGCAGAAGAACCCGAAGCGGCCGAGGATTTCGAACCGACAGCGAACCGCATTCCACCCCTTCGTCCGGCAGCCATCGCCGCTCTTGCTGTTCAACCCGAAGAGCCACTAAATCCGCTGGCGCTGAACCAAACGCCAATGCCGCGACTGCGCCCGACGAATATCGGTGAAATCATTTACAACACCGAACGTGCCAGCATCGCCGCGCAGACAACGACCGCTGTTGCGCCATCCAATTTCACAGTCGGATCCAGCGCAACCGAAGAAAACGCGATCACCCTTCGTGGCGTTAATTTGATCGGTATCTACGGTGAAACAGGTGACAGGCGTGCACTGGTTCGGCTGCAAAGCGGCCGCTACACAAAAATCGAAGTCGGGGACCGTCTGAATGGCGGTCAGGTCACAGCCATCGACAAAGATCGCGTGCTCTACGTCAAGAACGGCCAGACCGTCGTGCTGAGAATGCCCAGCAACTGAGCACTGATCGCGTTAGCTTCGCAAACCTTCGCCCGTTCATACGAAGTCCCCTAACAAATTGACCAAATCATGCTAAGATTCCGCACATGATTGATGAACTGGACAAACGCCTTCTCTCGGCCCTTCAAACCAATGCACACCTGACCGCACATGAGTTGGGAGAGCTCCTTCACCTATCCCCCAGCCAAGCAGGACGCCGCCGCCAGAGGCTCGAAGCTGACGGGTATATCGACAGCTATCGCGCGCGCGTCAGCCCTGCCAAGGTTGGTTTGAACGTTCAAGCCTTTGTTCAGGTCCAAATGGGGTCCCACAACCCCGAACACGCAAAATCCCTGTCACGCCTTCTGGAAGCGCGGCCCGAGGTCGTCAGCGGCTGGACCCTGACCGGAGATGCCGATTATCTGTTGCGTGTGTTCTGCAAAGACCTACCCGCGTTGAACGATCTGATACACCAAACACTTCTGGTCCATCCCGCGGTTTCACGGGTTCACAGCCAGATTGTGATGGATCAAGTCAAACCGGACTCGGCTCTGCCAATATAGATCATCTATGGAAAGCTTCTTTTATCAGGCCACAATATTTCTTGCCGCAGCTGTGATTGCCGTCCCCATTGCCGCGCGTATGGGGCTTGGGTCTGTTCTTGGCTACCTTGCCGCTGGCATCGCCATTGGTCCTATTCTGGGATTGGTGGGCGCCGAAGTCTACGACCTTAGACACTTCGCCGAATTTGGCGTGGTCATGATGCTGTTCATTGTCGGGCTAGAGCTTGAACCCCGCGCGCTATGGGCCATGAAGGGCAAGCTTCTGGGGCTTGGCGGCCTACAAATCGTGGCGACGGCTGCGGTTGTATACTGGGCCTGCACACTGATCGGCATAGACACCAGATCATCCGTGGCAATCGGGTTGATCCTTGCCCTGTCTTCAACCGCGATCGTACTGCAGACCCTGACCGAAAAAGGGTTGATGCAAACCAGCGGAGGACGAAACGCGTTCTCGGTCCTTTTGACACAAGACATCGCCGTCATCCCAACGCTTGCGTTCTTGCCACTACTAGCCGTTCCAGCGATAAGCCTATTAGGTGGCGACGGCTCTAACCCCGATCTGGCACATTCCGGCGATGCTACCGCTGGCTTAAGCCTTGTAGAAGGGCTGCCCGGTTGGGGCGTGACCCTTGTCACACTCGGCGCGGTTGCCTCGATAATCATAACCGGTGTCTATCTTACGCGACCTGTCTTCCGCTTTATCCACGCGGCGCAACTGCGCGAAATGTATACTGCACTTGCGTTAATGATTGTCGTAGGCATCGCCTTTTTGATGAGCCTCGTTGGACTGTCGCCCGCGCTTGGAACCTTTCTTGCTGGCGTTGTTCTGGCTAGCAGCGAGTTTCGCCACGAGCTGGAATCCGACCTTCAGCCGTTCAAAGGTCTGCTGTTGGGGCTGTTCTTTATCACGGTCGGCGCTGGCATCAATTTTGCGGTCTTTTTCAGCGCGCCAATCACAATCATCGGGCTTTCAATCGGTCTTATATTGATCAAAGGCGTCGTGCTGTTCACGCTTGCCACGCTTTTTAAAATGCGGGGCCGCAGCAAATGGCTGTTCACCCTGGCCTTGGCCCAAGCCGGTGAATTCGGCTTTGTGCTGGTGTCATTCTCGCAGCAACAGCACGTTCTAAGCGACACTTATTCTGAAATCTTGTTGCTGGTCATATCCACGACGATGCTTATCACGCCGCTGTTATTCATCCTCTACGACTGGATGGCAAAGCGAACAGGCAATGGCGGCATCCAACACGAGCCCGACGAAATCGACCATGCGGGGCCGGTCATCATCGCAGGCATCGGCCGCTTCGGCCAAATGGTGAACGGTCTTGTCCAGTCCGCTGGATACGAAACCGTCGTCCTTGATCACAACATAGACACGATTGAGCTGATGCGCCGTTTCGGCTTCAAAGGTTTTTTAGGGGATCCCACCCGCCACGAACTGCTTCACGCAGCAGGTTTGATGAAGGCCCAAGTTTTGGTCATTGCACTGGATTCACCGGATGCGACACTGAAGCTTGTCACATACGCCCGCGCCCAACGGCCCGACCTACACATAATCGCCCGCGCACGGGATCGCACGATGGTCTACCAACTCTATCAGGCGGGCGCGAATGACATTGTCCGTGAGCTATTCGACAGCTCTCTCAGGGCCGGACGCTATGCGCTGGAACAAGTTGGCCTGTCCGAATACGAAGCCGCCCGCGCCGAAAAGACATTCTTTGATCACGACCGTGCAGCCCTTCGGGAACTTGCCAAAGTTTGGGATCCCAAACTAAACGCGGCAAGCAACCCTGAATACGTAAAGCTATCCAAACAGTTCCAACGCGATCTGGAGACATTGCTGGCCGAACAATTTGAAAGCGACAAACGGCAATAAAAAAGACCGCCCCGAATGGAGCGGTCTTTAAAACTTGTTATCGTTTGGAGCTTACGCAGCCGCAGCGCGCGACTGAAGAACCTCGTCGATCTTTTGTGCAGCAGCAACTTCGTCACCACCACCCACAGCCGAAACTTCGCGGGTCAAACGCTCAAGCGCGGCCTCGTATAGCTGACGTTCAGAATAGCTTTGCTCACGCTGATCATCCGCACGGTGCAGGTCGCGAACCACTTCGGCAATCGCGATCAAATCACCTGAGTTGATCTTCTGTTCATATTCCTGTGCACGACGCGACCACATAGCCCGCTTAACTTTGGCTTTACCTTTTAGGGTTCTCAAGGCGTGGTCGATCACATCAGGGCTCGACAACGAGCGCATACCAATCTCGATTGCTTTGTTGGTTGGAACCCGCAAAGTCATCTTGTCTTTTTCAAACGAAATCACGAACAGTTCGAGAGTGATGCCAGCGATTTCCTGCTCCTCGATCGTAATGATTTTGCCTACGCCGTGTGCCGGATAGACAACAAATTCGTTCGGGCTGAAATCTGGCTTCTTTGATTTGCTCATTTAGTTTTCCTTTTATTGGCGCCCAGCCTCATATTCCTAAGAATCGGACGTCAAAAAAACCGGCCCCCAATAGCGAAGCTTTTGGGTTTCCAGCTTGTTTCATTCATTAACTCTGGACAGAAATATATCACAAAAACGGATTTCATAAAAGATGTCCGCTAATTTGATCATTTCACTTGTTTATAAGGGTATTCAGCGCCTTACACCGTAGTTCCTGCAAAATCAGTTGATTTGCGCGAATCAACCGCCCTCGCCGGGGTTTTCCGAAAAGTACTTGTTGATCTTGTCGGTTTCCCCATCGCGGTCTTCGGCTTCTGGAAGCTGATCTTTCTTCGACAGGATCACCGGCCACATCTCGGAATACTTGCGGTTAAACTCGACCCAATTGTCCATGTCCGGCTCGGTATCCGGTCGGATCGCGTCGGCTGGGCATTCTGGTTCGCATACACCGCAGTCGATGCATTCATCCGGATGGATGACCAGCATGTTTTCGCCTTCGTAAAAACAATCAACTGGGCAAACTTCTACGCAGTCGGTGTATTTGCAGGCAATGCAGTTATCAATCACCACGTAAGTCATGGGAACACCTTTGAGTCTTGGATTAACGGCTGCCTAATTCAACATCGCAGATCATTCAAGCGAGTCTCGTTGCATCAGGTCCAACTTCCGCCGATCCTTTTTGGTTGGACGACCTTTTCCTTCGGTCTTTGGCCCTGTGGGACGTTCTTCCCGTTCAGGTGATAAATCTTCGTATAAACTCTGCGCTTCGGTGGCTGGTCCACGACGCGCGCCAATGCCAAGGATGCGGATCACGCGAACGCGGTCACCCTGCGGAAAGGTTAAAACGTCGTCGGGGCCAACGCTGTGAGCTGCTTTTGAAATTTTGTCGCCATTCACACGGCAATGAGCACCGGTGACAAGCTTTGCTGACAGGCCGCGGGTTTTGAAAAACCGGGCCTGCCAGAGCCATTTATCTACGCGCATCGTCGGACGCGGGTCGGACATGGTTTAACCCTTGTCTTTAAGCCCCATAAGCGCCGCCGCGAACGGGTTGTCAGGGTCGATAGCCTTTTCTTTCTTCGGTGGGCGGGCCGAGAAATTCTTCGACTTCTGCTGGCCACCATCCCGACGAGGTTTACCCTTACCGCGTGGTTTGCCACCTTGGGGACGCTGTCCTTGTGGTTTGCCACCACCGCCCTGACGCTGTGGCTTGCGGGCCCAAGTGAAGGTGTAGAACACCTCAACCTCGGGTTCGCTTGCTTCGGCTTCTGGTGCAGCTTCTACAACGACATCTTCGGTAGGTGCTTCTTCTGGCGCTTGCTCTGGTTCTTCAGCAGGCGCTTCCGACACTGGAGCGTCGGCAGCAGGTGACTCAGTAACGACAACTTCAGCTTTCACCTTCGGGCGTTCACCTTTTTCCGCTTTGTAGCCCAGGCCTTCCATCAGGGCGGCAAACTGTTCCAGCGTCATACCGGTGATCGACAGCATATCCGCTTTGGCTTCAAACCCACCACGGCTGTCTTCAACGCGCAGCATGTCTGCCAAACGCTCAAGCATATCAATCCGGATCGCCCGCTGACCCGCAGCGCGGTAGCCAGTCATCGCATAAAATTCGAGCGCCTGCCCCTCAGTCGTCGGAACCGTCACAAGACCGGGGGGAGGAGATTCGGGGAACTCTTGCAAGCCTTGCGCCAGCGACCATAGCAACAAACGCAAACGTGTCGGAGCGGGTTTAAGCAACAGATGCATGAAAATGGTGAACTGGCCAAAACGGATGCCATGTTTGCGCAAAGTGCCGCGCGCATCCTGATCAAGCTCTTTGACCTCGTTCGCAATCTTGGATCGCGGAATGATGCCCAGCGCCTCGACCATCTGAAAGGCAAAACCACGGGCCAGCCCCGTCAGTTCTTCGTCTTTCGACAAGTTCAGCAGAGGCTCAAACAGCGCCGCAATCTTGCGGTCGATGAAGTGCTGCAAACGGCGCTCAACCTTTTGGGCCACGTCCGCACCAGCTTCGTCATCAACGAAAACTTCGATTTTGGGCTTTAGAACCTCGTCACCTGCGGTCAGCTTACCAATCGCTTCGGTTCCCCACATCAGTCCACCCTGATCGGTAAAATCGATCTCGGTGTCTGGCGCGTTGTAAAACCGATCCGCCCGCAGGTGGAAATGCGGTGCCAATGCCTGCAGGCTGGCTGCTTTTAGCGTTTTCGCTTCTTGACCCGATGCGTCTTTATCCTGACGGAACCGGAACCCTTCGAGACGACCGACGAATTCTCCTTCGACGGTCACTTCTCCGTTTTCATTTACTTCGGCCAAAAGGGCCTCCTTCTGCTTCAATCGGCGCAACAATACAGATGTGCGCCGATCAACAAATCTCTTTGTCAGGGCTTCGTGCAAAGCATCCGACAGGTGGTCTTCTACTACGCGGGTTTCGTTCCGCCAATGGAATTCGTCATCGACCCAGCCTTTCCGTTGCGCGACATATGTCCACGTCCGGATAAATGCCAATCGTTTTGATAGTGCATCAATGTCGCCATGGGTCTTATCGATGCGCTTAATCTGCCTTGCCAACCAATCATTCGGCACGCTTCCCCGCTCGTGTAGATACCCGAAAATCGTCTGCAAAAGACCGGCATGTTCCCCCGAACTGATACCGCGAAAATCAGGGATGCGGCAAACGTCCCACAGCAATTGAACCGATTGCCCGTCACTGGCGCGCGCGATGGTTTCTGCATCCTGAGCAAGCGTTTTCAAAGCAACCAGATCGTCGGCGTCCCGTGCCTTGGTCAAAAGCTCGTCTTTGGGGGCTTCTTCCAGCGTCTGTATCAACCGTTCAACAGTGCCAAACTGCAAAGAAGCATTCCGCCATTGTAGTTTTTTGATGGGCGTGAAGCGGTGATCCATAATCGCCTGTGCCACTTCTTCGTGTAGCGGAGGCGCTTCCCCCGTTACCCCAAAGGTGCCATGGCTCATCCCCCTGCCCGCGCGGCCGGCTATCTGGGCCAGCTCATTAGGGGCAAGCTGGCGCATCCTGTGGCCGTCGAACTTGGTCAGCGATGAAAAGGCGACATGGTTGATATCAAGGTTCAACCCCATCCCGATGGCATCCGTGGCCACCAGATAGTCCACGTCGCCGTTTTGATACATCTCGACCTGCGCATTGCGAGTCCGAGGGGAAAGCGCCCCCATCACAACAGCCGCCCCGCCCTTTTGGCGGCGGATCAGTTCGGCGATGGCATAGACGTTATCCACCGAAAATCCGACAATGGCAGACCGAGGCTGCATCCTGCTGATCTTTTTTGCCCCACCGTAAACCAGTTCGGACATCCGCTCGCGCTGCATGAACTCGGTCTCGGGCACCAAAGCCTTGATCGTCCAGCGCATCGTGTCCGACCCAAGGAATAACGTTTCATGCGTGCCCCGCGCGCGAAGCAAACGGTCCGTAAAGACATGACCTCTTTCAGGGTCTGCACACAGCTGAATTTCGTCAATCGCAAGAAAATCTGCGCCCATTCCTTCGGGCATGGCTTCAACTGTACAAACCCAATACTGGGTGCGTGGCGGCACGACCCTCTCTTCCCCTGTGACCAGCGCCACGACAGAAGGACCACGGATCGCGACGATCTTGTCATAAACCTCGCGCGCCAAAAGCCGCAAAGGCAGGCCAATCACGCCAGTGCGATACCCCAGCATCCGCTCGATCGCGTAATGGGTTTTACCGGTGTTCGTCGGGCCAAGAACCGCTTTAATCATTGGTGTCATTTTCGCGTTCCGTACCCTTGTTCGCCTCACATAAGATCAGCGTGGCTTTCGGCCAAATCAGCCAGATTTCTGTAAATTGTCCCGAGAAAGATGTATAGTGTGGTAAGACTTTCCTAACCTTACTTGACGAAAGCTTACGTAAACTGTTGATTTTCGAATCTCCGAGGCCAATGTTGGCAAAACAGCGCTAACACTCACGGCGCGAAGCAACGAGAGATTATTATGAGCGAAGTATTAAACGAGGCCCTGGCGGCCATGTCAGAAAAAGTTGCGGATTCCGGATTCGCAGGTTCAGCCAAGTTTCAGATCGAAGACGAAGGCGCGATTGTTGTGATCGGCGAAGCGGTCTCGATATCGGACGAAGACACAGACGTGACGCTTAGTGCGGACGCCGACACCTTCAAATCGATGTTGGAAGGTGAACTTGATCCAACCGCGGCCTTTATGACCGGTCGCCTGACAATTGACGGCGACATGGGCGCTGCAATGCAATTGGCTGGCGTGTTCAGCTAGATCGATGGAAACGGCCGAGTTTCATAACGATTTAGCTGACGGCCCAAAGGGCGGTCAGGCGTGGTGGGTGACCACTGACGACGGTGTTCGCATCCGCGTTGGTGGCTGGCGCACCGATGGCGCGAAAGGCACGGCGCTGCTTTTTACCGGCCGCACCGAATATATCGAAAAATATGGCCGTATAGCGCATGATTTTATAGATCGTGGCTACAACGTCCTGTCGGTTGATTGGCGCGGTCAGGGCCTTGCAGATCGTATCATCGACGACCCTCAGGCCGGACATGTTTGCGATTTTCCGCACTATCAACACGACGTTAAGGCTTTGATGGATCACGCGGAAGAAGCGGGCTTTCCAGGCCCCTACTACCTAATCGGCCATTCAATGGGCGGTGGCATCGGTTACCGCGCCTTGGCCGAGGGCCTGCCGGTGCAAGCCGCTGCCTTTAGCGGACCAATGTGGGGGATCGAAGTCCCGCTAGCCTTTCGACCCTTTGCGCGGCTGATTGCGGCAACTGCGGTCACGCTTGGTAAGGGTCATAGCTATGTCCTGACGACCTCGCCTGATAGCTATCTGGTGACGCAAGATTTCAACGGCAACGAATTAACCAACGACCCCGAGATGTACGAATACATGCGTGAACATGTGAAGTCGGTGCCAAAGTTTGGCCTTGGTGGACCGACCATGAAATGGTTGATGAAAGCTTACGAAGAGATGGATTTTATCCAGTCTTCCACGGCGCCCGACCTGCCTGTGAAAGCTTATCTGGGATCGGATGAAACCATCGTTCACCCCGGCAAAGTGCGCACCCGCATCGCCAACTGGCCGGGTGCGGAAATCATGGAAGTCCCGGGTGGACGTCACGAGATGCTGATGGACACCCCAGAGCTTCGCCACAAAATCGCCAACGACATTTGTGATTTCTTCGACGACCATCAAGCGGCCTAAGGGCAACTTCTTTTGCTCATCGGGTTGCATCCTCTTGGATGCGGCGCTTATCTCTGTCCCGACATATTTACCAAAAGGCTGATACATGCTGAACCTGCCCTTCCCCGTGCGCGACGCAAATGCAACTTCTGGCTCGACCGAATTTGGCGACCTGCCAGAATGGGACCTGAGCGACCTTTATGCCGGTGACGACGCACCCGAACTGACCCGCGATCTGGATTGGCTGGAAGATGCCTGTGCCTCCTTTGCTGCTGACTACGAAGGCAAACTGGCAGGATTGGATGCCGCAGGTCTGTTGGACTGCATCGAGCGTAACGAAAAGATAGAAGGCATCGCAGGCCGGATCATGTCTTACGCGGGACTGCGGTATTATCAAATGACGACCGACGCCGAACGCGCCAAGTTCATGTCAGACATGCAGGAAGCGATCACAAATTTCACCACACCGTTGGTGTTCTTCACGCTGGAACTCAACAGTCTTGAGGATGATCATCTGGCCGGTTTGTTGCCTGCCAACGCTGACCTGAACCGTTACAAACCGGTGATCGACCGCATCCGCGCGATGAAGCCGCACCAGTTGTCTGACGAGATGGAGCGCTTTCTTCATGACCTTGGTGTGGTTGGGGATGCTTGGGAAAAGCTGTTTGATGAAACGCTGGCCGGTCTGCAATTCACCGTGGAAGGCGAAGATTACAACATCGAAGGGGTGCTCAATTTCCTGATGGAGCATGATCGCTCGAAACGTGAAGCCGCGACTCGTGAAGTGGCCCGCGTGCTGGACGAAAACATCAAAACCTTTGCCCGTGTCCACAACACGCAAGCCAAAGAAAAAGAGATCATCGACCGCTGGCGCAACATGCCTTCGCCCCAAGCTGGGCGGCACCTGGCGAACCACGTCGAACCCGAAGTGGTTGAAGCCCTGCGCAACGCCGTGGTCAACGCCTACCCCCGCCTGTCGCACCGTTACTATGAGCTAAAGCGCAAGTGGCTGGGTCTTGATCGTATGGAGGTCTGGGACCGCAACGCGCCGCTGCCGATGGAAGACACGTCGAGTGTGTCATGGTCCGATGCCCGTGCGATTGTCGAAGAAGCTTATGGCGAATTTGACCCTCAGATGAAGGACTTGGCCGAACCATTCTTTACCAAAGGCTGGATCGACGCGCCGGTCAAACCGGGCAAAGCGCCGGGCGCGTTTTCGCATCCGACCGTGACCGATGTGCATCCCTATGTGATGCTGAACTATCTTGGAAAACCACGCGATGTCATGACCTTAGCGCATGAACTTGGCCACGGCGTTCACCAGATTTTAGCAGCAGAACAGGGCGAAATGTTGTCATCGACACCTCTGACTTTGGCCGAAACGGCATCGGTGTTCGGCGAGATGCTGACCTTCCGCAAGATGCTCGACAAGGCCGAGACACAGGATGAACGTAAGGTTCTGCTAGCTGGTAAAGTTGAGGACATGATCAACACGGTCGTCCGTCAGATCGCGTTTTATGACTTTGAGTGCAAGCTGCACGATGCGCGATCCGCAGGCGAACTGACACCCGACGACATCAACGCCATCTGGATGAGCGTTCAGGGTGAAAGCCTTGGGCCTGCGTTTGATTTTGTGGACGGATACGAGGTCTTCTGGGCCTACATCCCGCACTTCGTTCATTCGCCGTTTTATGTCTACGCCTATGCGTTTGGCGATGGTCTCGTGAATGCGCTTTATGCGGTTTATCAAGAGAACCCCGAAGGCTTCCAAGAGAAGTATTTCGACATGCTGAAAGCCGGTGGATCAAAGCACCATAAAGAGCTTTTGGAACCATTTGGACTGGATGCCAGCGAACCCGCGTTTTGGGATAAAGGTCTGTCGATGATCGAAGGGTTCATCGACGAACTAGAGGCGATGGAAGGGTAAAACCTTACCTGTCACCCCTGCGCGAAAGCGGGGGTCGATTGCCGAGTGGCGCTAGGTTGATGACGGTCCCCGCTTTTGCAGGGATGACACCTTAAGGTGTCACTTCAACTGACTGTCCTTGGATCCTCGCCGATTGAAGCCGGGGCGGGATTTGAAGGCGGCGTCGCGCTCTTCCATGCAGTCAATGCACAGTTTGACGCCGGGCAGGGCGTCTCGCCGAGCTTGGGGGATTTCTTCTTCGCATTCGGCGCAGTGGGTCAGGCTTTCGCCTATGGGCTGTTGGCGCGCGCGCAGTCTTGCCAGTTCGTCATTCACACTGGCTTCGATCTGTTCACTGACGGCGCCGTCTTTTGCCCAACCGCCTGCCATGCGTTAATCCAGCTCTGACCAAGGCCAAGGCTTAACGTTGCTGGCTGCGGTTTGATACCGTGCCGCTTTAGCCATCCAGATGCCCAATGACGTCCCAAAATCACCCAATTGTTCGTTCGGCTCGCCGCCGTTGATCAGCAGGATGATGTACTGGATTACGGTCATCGCACCCAGAATTGTATGAGCAAGCGAAATCATCGCCCAGATGATCAGCATATACACCAATCGAAGAACCAAACTGTCCCTCTTTTCAGGTTCGTCCTGAGGGCCGTTGATGCGACCGTCTACTTTGTCTTCGTCTATCACGGCAAAGCCTCCCCGACTCTTTCGAAGGGGAGGCTAGCAGGTTGGAATGCGGGGGAAAAGACCGCTTTGATCACTTGATCTTGGACCAAGGGAAGGGTTTGTTATCCGTTGCGCCCGACTGGAAGCGGCCAACTGCTGCCAACCATTCCGAAACCTGATCACCGAACTCTGCGATCGACAGGTTGCGTTTCTTGGTGAACAGAATCCAGAGGAACTGGAACACAGCCATAAAGAACAGCAGAGCTTCGGCAACGCCAAACAGAGCTATGAAGATGATCATGTGCAGCGCGCGCATCCAAATGCCGGACGGGTATGCTTCGTTTTCAGGGTCGGGCATGCGGGTGAACTGTGTCTCGGGTTCGGGCTGTTGCTCGGTGCCGAGCTGGGATTCGTTGGTTTCCGGTGTGTCTTTGTCGTTGTCGTTTTGATCGGTCATGTGACGTCTCCTAATGTGATTGAATGAGCGGGAGGCCCTTTGGACTCGTAAAAGTCCAAGCAACAAGGCGTTCCCTTTTATTGGTGTTTAGGCCGCTGGCAAAATGCCCTTTTCGCGGGCTAATTCGGTCATGCGCTTTTGCAATTTCTCAAAGGCGCGCACTTCGATCTGGCGAATGCGTTCGCGGCTGACGTTGTATTGGCCGGAAAGCTCTTCCAGCGTGATGGTTTTATCCATCAGGCGTCGCTGGGTCAGAATATCTTTCTCGCGGTCGTTTAACGCGTCCATCGCGTCATTCAACATCGCCATGCGGATCTGCATTTCGTCTTTTTCAGCATAGTCGCCAGCTTGGTCGGCATCTTCGTCTTCCAACCAGTCCTGCCATTCGGTGGCACCTTCGCCATCAGACCCGATCATCGCGTTTAGCGAGGCATCACCACCAGACATGCGGCGGTTCATCGAGATGACTTCTTTCTCGGTCACGCCAAGATCGGTTGCAATTCTTGCAACATTCTCGGGGCGCAGATCACCCTCTTCCAGCGCACCGATTTTGTTCTTGGCTTTGCGCAGGTTGAAGAACAGTTTCTTCTGGGCGCTTGTTGTGCCCATTTTTACCAGCGACCAGCTGCGCAGGATGTATTCCTGAATGCTCGCACGGATCCACCACATGGCGTAGGTCGCAAGGCGGAAGCCCTTTTCAGGGTCAAAGCGTTTGACCGCCTGCATCAGGCCGACGTTGGCTTCGGAAATAACTTCAGCCTGCGGCAGACCGTAGCCGCGATAACCCATCGCGATCTTTGCGGCCAACCGCAGGTGAGAAGTCACCATTTGATGCGCCGCATCTGTGTCTTGTTCTTCGACCCAGCGTTTGGCCAGCATGTATTCTTGTTCCGGCTCAAGCAGCGGAAACTTGCGGATTTCCTGCATATAGCGATTCAGACCACCCTCTGGGGTAGGAGCCGGCAGATTCTTGTAGTTACTCATATACTTTTCCCTCTCAAACCTGATGTTTACAGGCTTAACATGAAAGTTAAGGACTGTAACATTGGTTTTCAAGCCTCGACCTGAACATTTTTTTAACATTTACGATTTTTGTATGAATGTCGCCGTGATCCTGATCAAATCACGATGATTTGCGATTTGTGTCAACCGCCCAAGGAACGGGTTAATTCCACCATATCTTGGGGTATATCAGCCTCAAACCGCAACATTTCGCCGGAAACTGGGTGTTTAAAGCCCAAGATTGCCGCGTGAAGTGCTTGGCGTGAGAACGCCCTTGCAGCTTCGGGTCCACCGGCTGGAAAGGCTTTTAGCGCCAATTTTCGACGCCCGCCATAGACCGGATCACCGATCAGGCCGTGTCCGGCATGGGCCATGTGCACACGAATCTGATGGGTGCGGCCGGTTTCAAGCCAGCATTCGATCACGCAAGCAGCCGCAGGATTGCCAAGGGGTAGAACGATCCGAGACCGCGTGACCGCGTGGCGACCACCGTTGAACAGGACCGCTTGCTTCTGGCGATCCGTTTTGTGGCGGGCCAGTTGCGTGGTGATCCGCATGATGTTGCCCTGTTCAAAATTCACACCTTTGACACCACGAAGCCGCGGCTCATTAGCATCCGGCACGCCGTAAACGATGGCGCGGTAATACCGCTCGACCGTGTGCTTTTCGAACTGTGCTGCCAATCCGTGATGCGCTTTGTCGGACTTAGCAACAACCAGAAGGCCGCTGGTTTCCTTGTCGATCCGGTGCACGATGCCGGGACGCTTGGCACCCCCTACTCCGCTTAGGCTATCGCCGCAGTGATGCAGCAGCGCGTTGACCAAAGTGCCGCATGGGCTACCTGGTGCGGGGTGAACCACCATTCCGGCAGGCTTGTTAACAACAATCAGATCGTCGTCTTCAAAGACAACATCCAAAGGGATATCTTCGGGCTGGATATGGCTTTCTTCAGCGACCGGAACCGTGATCGAAACCTGATCGCCTTCGGCGACTTTGGCCTTTGGGTTGGTTTCAACCTGACCGTTGATTGTGACGTCACCGCTTTCCAACAACCGCGCGATACGGGTGCGTGATAGCGAAGCCGCCTCTGGCACATCGCGGGAAAGCGCCTTATCAAGACGCGCAGGCGGGTTTTCCGCGATTAGAAACTCTATTATGGTCGAGCTCATGGATAATGCCCCTCAGCCGGAAGTCGATCCGGCACTCGTTCGAATGCTGCGCATGCTGGTGACAGTGCTAAGCGTCGTGATGATTGCGGGGTTCATAGTGCTGATCGTTCTGTTTGTCATCCGCTTCCGTGACATGCAGCCACCCTTACCCGACGAAATCGCCCTACCCGATGGCGCTACAGCAACAGCTTTCACACGGGGTGACGGTTGGAATGCTGTTGTGACCAAGGATCAGCAGATCCTGATCTTTGACGCATCAACCGGTAAACTGGTTCAAACAATCGCTGTCACCCACGGCCAATAACCCAACGTGGATGGCGTGGACATCAGTCCTGACAATCCGCGCGACACAACACCTGTTGAAAAAAATTCACCGTCGCGGCTAACCTTTGGCGAAGATCGGTCCGAGTTCGCCAATATAACAGCTGTTCAGCAAGCGCCAAATCTGGCTGTCGTTGACAGGGGTCGTCGCTAAGCTTGTCCGAGTACTCGATACCAAGCGGTTTTTCGGTCACATCGGCAATCACCAAGGCAAGGTCTTTGATCGTGGTTTCCCTGTCACTGCCCAAATTCACCGGCCCCGTGACGTTTTCGGGGGTGTTCATCAGGTCAATCAACCCGCGCACTATATCATCGACATAACAAAACGTTCGGGACTGTGACCCATCGCCATGAACCGTTACGCTTTGCCCACACAATGATTGTACGATGAAGTTCGACACGACGCGCCCGTCGTGTTTCTGCATTCGTGGGCCATAGGTGTTGAAAATTCGCGCCACCTTAATGGCGACACCGTATTCGCGGTGATAATCAAAGAACAAGGTTTCAGCGCAGCGTTTGCCTTCGTCAAAGCAAGACCGGATGCCAACCGGATTCACGTTGCCCCAATAGTTTTCTTTCTGAGGGTGCTGCAACGGATCGCCGTAGACTTCGCTTGTCGAGGCTTGCAGGATTTTGCAGTCCAACCGTTTAGCTAAATCCAACAGGTTTATGGCCCCCTGAACACAGGTTCGGATCGTTTCGACGGGTTCGCGTTGGTAATGGATCGGGGATGCTGGGCAGGCCAGATTGTAAATCTCGTCAACGTCCAGATGGATCGGTTCAATAACGTCGTGATTCAGAAATTCGAACTGCGGGTTTGCCAGCAAGTGGTCGATATTGGCTTTAGCACCGGTGAAAAGATTGTCGAGACATATGACGTCGTGACCACGGGCAATCAACGCGTCGCAAAGATGCGAGCCGATGAAACCTGCGCCGCCAGTGACCAAACTTCGTTTACGGAGGCTTGGGCTTTCTGGCATTTTTTATCCAATCGTCGTCAGTAACAGCACCGATATAGCCGCAATACACATGAAAAATACTTGATCTCGGTCAAAGAGTTAGCGGCGGATCTTTGTGTAGAGTTTCTTGCAGGGGGCGTCTCGACGGCAAACAGATTGGGACAGCGGGACCATATTAACGAACTAAACCGTATCGAGTCCGGTCTAAAAAACCCGGCCTTCCCAAAGATTTTTGCCGTAGAGCTTTGCGCAGAGTGCGATCTTAATTGCTCAATGTGCCACCACGACCAGATGATACGTCCCAAGGGCAATCTGCCAATGCCGCTCTGGCAAAAGTGTGCCGATGAAATCGCCGAAGTCGCTCCTCAGACCAACGTGTGGTTCTCATTTTGCGGCGAACCGTTGCTGATGCCTGATCGTTTGATCGACATGTTGAACTACGGATCGAGTGTTGGGTTAAAATCGCTGAACCTGAACACGAACGGCATGCGGCTAACCAACGATGTTGCTGACGGACTGCTTGATACAGGGTTGTCTACCATTGTCATTGGCATCGATGGTTTTGAAAAAGAAACCTATGAAAAATATCGTGTTCTAGGAGATCGTGACGTTGTTTATGCCAACGTACAATATCTTCTGGAAGAGCGCGCAAATCGCGACGCTGGACCTGAAATCATGGTTCAGTTCATCGAAATGGATGACAACGTAAAAGAGTTCGAGGCGTATCGAGACCACTGGCTTGACCTTGGCGCGACTGTGAAATTGCGTCGTCAGCTTAGCTGGGGTGGCAAGTTTGAAACCGCGATTGAAGTTGCGGATAAAAAGCGGATCGCTTGTCCTTGGGCAATCACCATGATGCACCTGTTCTGGGATGGCCGTGTGCCGCGCTGCCCGGGTGATACAGAGGGTGGAGAGGATGCGGGTAACGCGTGGGATAATTCATTGGGTCAGCTTTGGTCGAACCTCAGTGTTTACCGCCAGCTTCATCTCGACAAGGAATTCGATGATCTGCCGGATCGTTGCCACAACTGTACCGATTGGAAAACTGGTGCATCGCTGAAACTGCGACCCGGTCAGGAAGCGCACATTGAGCGCGTGACCGCCAACCGATGAATACGCTTTATCTATGCGCCGCCGGCAACCCAGAGGGCGTTCGTCTGGCGCTCGACATCAACGCAACGACCAAGCGTTGGGACCGGATAGTCCTGTTGGATGATGCCCCCGAAAAGCTTGGGCTGGATATCCTTGGCGTGCGCGTCATCGGTGGATTTGGAGAGCTTGCAAACCACCAAGCAGGGGACGAAGCGGTAAACCTTGTCGCCCGCTCGACCACGGGGCGCGACGGTGCGCGCAAAAAGATCGAGAGCTTTGGGATTCCCCTGACAAGTCTAGTTCATCCTTCAAGCAATTTGCTGGGCGTGGATATTGGACATGCCGTGACTGTCTATGAAGGCAGCGTACTTTCGGCCCTTTCCACAGTTGGCGATCATTCCGTGATATTCACGCAAGCCGTACTGGGCCATGGGGCAACCCTTGGTGCTGGGGCCGTTCTTGCCCCCGGCGCGGTGATTAATGCGCGGGTGAACGTTGGGGATCGCGCTTATGTCGGGTCAAATGCATCGGTGTTACCTGACCTTACTGTCGGCGTTGAGGCAACGGTTAGCGCCAATTCAGCAGCAATTGGAAATGTTCCGGATGGCAGCACCGCTTTGGGCGTCCCTGCCGAAATCATCAGAGCGGTGCGGTTTGATGCGGCCCTGCACAGCCAAGGGGCCAAACCTGACGCAGCCCAGTCAGCAGATCATGCCAAGATCGAACAGGATATCCGGTCATTGTTTGCCGATATCCTTGGGGTCGACAATGTGTCCGCTGACATGAATTTCTTTGATGCGGGCGGAACTTCAAAGCAGGCTTTGGAACTGCAAGAAAGCTTCTGATCAAAACTAGGAACGTCCGTGCCCATCGTCGATATTTTTCGCTGGCCCAGCCCTGGATTGCTTGCAGCAAACCTGTTTACCGACCCCGTCGTACCGACCCGCTTAACCCGCGCCGAGATGCGACGGCGGCGAAACCAGCGCTAGATTCTGCTTAGCCCGTGCTCCAAGCGCGGGGTTGGCGCATGCCGGAAATCTTGCAAGCTTGTCTGACGTATCCCTGAGGGAACAGTTCAAAAAGCATGGCTTTCGCATCATGCTTATCAAGTGAAAATTCGTTGCCCAGAAACTTGATGACAAATCGCGCATCCGCCGCAATCCCGTGTTCTACAAGATAGTCGCGCATGAAGGAAAAGACCTGCCAATGCGTGTCGCCAAGCTCGACATTTTCGGCCTTTGCAGTTTTATGTGCAAATTCAGACGACCAATCGTTCGGGTCAAACAAATAGCCAGCCTCGTCAACTTCGACCGTCGTGTTTTCCAATTGAACGGTGACGACTTTGTCCGGAAGTGTGCGCATTGTTTCCTCGCTCTGTTGTGGTCAGGCTACCAGCTTAGTTTCACTCTGGTTGGTCTCAAGCCAATTCAGGATCGTAGTTTCTTCGTTAGGAAGTCGGCACGCAAGGTCTGCGGTAAAGTCCATAAACGCATCTTCATTCAGACGGTTTGCGCCGACCAACACGGGAATGCCGCGTTCTAATGCCAATGCAATCGTATCGCGAAATCCACGGCCTTCGGCTTCGTGTTTGCCGAACTTGTTAATGATCAACAGGTCAGCGCCCTGCAGTATCTGCGCATCAACCATGCTGACGGCGGTTTCCAACGCGTCGGGATCAAGCCGACAACCTTTGGCACCTGCCCCAAGGTCTTGGGAAATACGGATCGACGGTCCGTTGGGTAGGACTTTGACGTCCATGTCGCATTTGCAGTCGCTTCCACGGTCAGTGTTGACCTGAACGGTTCCAGCAAGCCGATAGCCCAATGCCCCAGCCCTTTGCGCGACGTTGAACAACAGCAAATCGGTGCCGCCCCGGGTTTCTGACATTGTGTAAGCGATATTCATTTCATCTAGTCCTTAGAAATCCTGAAAGGGAAGAAAGTCTACCAAAGCGCCGCTTGGCAAAAACTCTTCATCCTCGGGAATAACGATAAGCCCTTCGGCAAGTGGCAACCCAGTGATCCGGCCGGAATGCACAGCGCCCGCACACTCGGCAATCAGATGCTCGTGTAGCTCGCCATTGCGCAGTCGCGCAGGTCGGTATTCGGCCCGTCCGGTTTTGTGGGTGATGTCGCAGGCAATTTGCACCAATTGGCGGGGCTTAGGGATCTTAGTGTCGCCTGATAGCGAACTAACCAAGGCTTCGCCAAATAGCTGCCACGTGACATAGGCCGAAAGCGGATTGCCCGGCAGACCCAGCCAAAGAAGGTTGCCGACACGTCCGAACGATACCGGCTTGCCCGGTTTGATCGCAACGCCGCTGAAATGGGTTATCAGGCCGAGTTCGGTTAAAGCCGGTTTAACATGGTCTTCTTCGCCGACAGATACCGCGCCGGATGTGATCAGCAAATCGGTTTTCAGCGAAAGCTCTCGGATCAGTTGCACAAGCTGGGGGCGGTTATCGGGGCAGTGAACAATTTCAACAGGATCGACGCCGGGCTTTGCAAGGGCCGCCGTTAACATCGGCGTGTTAACATCCCAAATGCCTGCGCCATTCAGCGCGGTTCCGGCAGGTTGGATTTCGTCACCGGTCACCAATAGGGCTACCCTTATCGGGCGTCGGACGTGGACATGACCCGCACCAGCAGCCGCGCAGGTCGCGATTTCCCGCGTGCCGATTTTTGTACCGCTACTAAGGATTTCTGAGCCGCGCGCGCGTTCTTCCCCAGCGCGTCGGATGTTCGCGCCGACCTTTGGTTTATCGGTCAGCAAAATGCCCTGCGGTGTTTTAAGAACGTGTTCCTGCATCACAACCGTATCGGCACCTTGCGGAACCGGTGCGCCGGTGAATATACGCGAGGCTATCCCGTCGCTGACCCCTACCCTAGCAACCTGACCGGCCGGAACGCGGTCTTGCACCGTCAGGTGCCAAGGGCCACTGCCTTTGAAGGATGCAGCCTGAACCGCATATCCATCCATTGCGGAATTGCTGAACGGGGGTAGATCGGACCCTACATAAACCGGTTCGGATAGAACGCGGCCTTTGGCCCCTGTGATCGGCACCAGTTCGGTTTCGGACAGGGCCGAAGTCAGTCCGTTTATTAGCTCCAACGCAGCACCGACGCTGATCAGTGATGCAGCGGACGCGTCATCGCAGCCACAAGCGGAATGATCAGAGTGCGGCATTGGTTTCATGAAATGAGGACCTTTAAGTCGGCGCCGGAAATCTCGGCTGTATCAATCAGATCCGAGACATAGTCCTTGGCGGCCTTTGACCACGCGGCTTTTTCCATCGCGTCGGCGATTGCCTGTTGCACGCTTTCGAACGGCAGAACTTGACCGGGGGCGACGGCATCCATCCGGATGATGTGCCAACCGTGACGGGTTAAAACCGGCTCTGAGGTGATATCGCCCGTGTTCAATGTGCGAAGTACGGCTTCGAATTCGGGAACGGTATCGCCCGGCCCAAGCTGGCCCAGTGCGCCACCGGATTTTTTCGATCCGCAGTCGCTGGTTTCGGCTGCAAGGGCTGAGAACTTCCCAGTCTTTGCTCGCTCTTGCAAGGCCGTCGCGCGTTGTAGCGCCTGCTGTTTTTGCGTCTCATCCGTGGGATCACATGCGATCAGGATGTGTGACACTTCCCACAACGGGGGAGATCTAAATCGATCTGGTGATTTTTCCCATTGAGAACGAACGTCATCTTTTGTCGGCTTTGCAACCGACAGGCTGGTTTCAAGAAGGCCCCGCACGAGGGCCTCCTCGTCTGTTTCATATTGGCCCGTGCCGACCGAAATCGGCTTGGGCTCTAGCTTTTGTTTGCGGGCTTCCTGAAGAAGCAACGTGCGAACCGCGATAGCGTTGGCGGCTTTGCGCCAAGCTATGCCCGGTTTGCCCTTTGGTCCGTCGTGGTTTTGCACTTCTGCTGCCACGACGGCGCTTGGAACAGTTTCGCCATTGACGACAAGATCAGGAAACAACGCATTCATTAGACTTACTCCGCTGCTTTACGGCGCGAACGCACGATCTGATAGCCCGGACGAAGGACATAACGGATCGGGGCGGACAGCATGTGAACCAAGCGCGTGAACGGGAAGATCAGGAAGATCGTCAGGCCAAGGAACATATGCAGTTTGAAGATCCAGTGAGCGTGCTCAATGTAACCTGCGGCTGCCATATCAAAGGTGATGATACCGTTTGCCCAGTTCATGAAGGTGATCATTTCATGACCGTCCAAGTGCTGTGCTGAAATCGGGATCGTGCCCATGCCCAGCAGAAGTTGCGCCAGTAGGATCCAGAGCAAAGCGATGTCGGCAAAGCTAGAAGTCTGTCTAATACGCTTATCGGTCATGCGGCGGTGAAGCAGCAAAGAGATACCGATGATAGCAAAAACGCCCGCAGTACCACCGGCAATCATAGCCAGAAGCTGTTTGAACGTGTGTCCTATGCCCAGCCAGTTATAAAGGTCGATTGGAACCAATAGACCGGCAAAGTGACCAACAAAGATGATCAGAACACCAAGGTGGAACAGGATAGAGCCCGCCACCAATTGTTTGCGTCGCAAGAGTTGAGACGACGATGTTTTCCACGTGAATGGATCGCGTTCATAGCGTGCGATCGAGCCAATCAGCAGCACCGTCAGAGTGATATAGGGGTAAATACCAAAGATAAAATCGTGCATTGGTTTTTCCTTTACTGGGCTGCCACGCCGGGCGGCGGGTTAACTGGTTCATCCATACGCGCGAGCATGTCACGCACCTGAGGGCAACCTGCGTTTGGATCGGGACCGAAAAGCACTTCGCTTTCTTCCCAGACCTCATCAAGCGCTTCCAGATCGTTTGGATCATCGTCCGGCTGCTCTAACAACTCAGCAACTGCGGCTTTGTCAGCCTCGACGCCAGCCAATTGAAGCAATGCGGCGAATACGGCGCCATACTGGCTTTCGCGACGGCCAAGCCGTTCAACCAAAGCCTGAAATATGTGCGCCGCATCCGCCAAGGTTTCCTGTACTTCAGCAGGGGGACGCGTGGACAGGAATTCCAACAAAACCGGCAGGTGGTCGGGAAGCTCGCTAGAGGTGGGTTCAAAACCACCGTCGCGATACGTCTCGACAAGAGACACCATCGCCCCACCCCGTTCACGGCTTTCGCCGTGAACGTGCTCAAACAGGTTGAGCGACAGGGTGCGTGAGCGATCAAAGAGCATGACGTATTGCTCTTCGAGGTCATAGATGTCGCGCCCGCCGAGGTCATCGGCAAGGGGGCGCAACGCCCGACGAGCTGCTGCTGTCAATCGCGTGTCCGAAGCCAGTACTGCACTGATTTCGGGCATGGCATGCTGCAAGTCGCGGGTCGGGTAACTCAGGATAAGTGAGATTGCTTTAAGGGTGCGATCCATTACATCACCTCCGATGGCATTTTCAGCGGTTTCTTGGACCCACCGAAAAGCGACCCTTTGGAGATGCCAGGTGAACAACCGTTGCCATCCGTAAAGCCACAGCCACCTTTGATGTCATAGGCCTCTTCAACCTGTTCACGGTGGGTAGTCGGGATAACAAAGCGATCTTCATAGTCGGCAAGAGCCATGATTTTATACATGTCCTCGATCATCCGCGCATCAAGACCAACCTTTTCGGCAATACCTTCGTCGATGACACCTTCAACGGTTTTAGACCGCATATAAGCGCGCATCGCCAGCATCCGTTCCAGCGCAAGCTCAACCGGCTTTTCGTCGCCAGCTGTCAGCATATTCGCCAGATAACGCACTGGAATACGCAAGTTCTTCACGTCCGGCATACCGCCGTCCGTTCCAATGGCACCGGCTTCGGCAGCATTCTGGATCGGGGAAAGTGGTGGGATGTACCAGACCATCGGAAGGGTGCGATATTCTGGGTGCAGCGGGAATGCCACTTTCCAGTCCATTGCCATCTTCCAAACCGGGCTTTCCTGTGCCGATTTGATCCAATCCTGCGGGATACCATCGCGTTTTGCCGCTTCGATAACTTCAGGATCATTCGGATCAAGGAACAGACCAAGCTGTGCATCATAAAGATCCATCTTCTCGGCTGTATTGGCGGCTTCTTCGATCTTATCCGCATCGTAAAGCATCACACCAAGATAGCGGATACGTCCGACGCAGGTTTCCGAACAAACAGTCGGGTTGCCGCTTTCGATCCTTGGATAGCAGAGCGTACATTTCTCGGACTTACCGGTTGACCAGTTGTAGTAGACCTTTTTGTAAGGACAGCCACTGACACACATCCGCCAGCCGCGACACTTTTCTTGGTCGATCAGAACAATACCGTCTTCTTCGCGCTTATAGATCGCGCCCGATGGGCAGGATGCAGCACAAGCAGGGTTCAGACAGTGTTCGCACAGACGTGGGAGATACATCATGAATGTATTCTCGTATTCGCCGTAGATCTGTTTCTGAATGCCTTCGAAGTTGTAGTCTTCCGAACGCTTCGAAAATTCGCCGCCCAGGATTTCTTCCCAGTTTGGACCCTTCTCGATTTTCTCGATCCGTTCGCCGGTGATCTTGGAACGGGGGCGCGCCGTTGGGAACGCCTCCATTTCAGGGGCCGATTTCAGGTGATCGTAGTCGAAATCGAACGGCTCATAGTAGTCGTCGATCTCTGGCAGGTCGGGGTTGGCG
>CAYZAY010000014.1:36043-39271 GCA_964476515.1 uncultured Rhodobacterales bacterium | reverse complement strand
TCATAGAAAACATTGCTCGAAAGAGACCGGAACTAAACCGTGACAAGTCCACTTACATCAAGTTGACGTAAATTACCGGTTTAGTTATACATAGCCGCTAGACTTAATCGGGCCTAAGCTGAAACCACAATCTATCGTAGCACCATTACCGAGCGGTCAGAATGGCGAACAATGCGAGCAGCGTTTGAGCCAAGAAGATAGTCCTTCAAATCTTCTCGGCCTCCGCCAACGACGATCAGGCTTGCATCAAGCTCCTCGGCAAGGTTGATCACCTGATCATAAACGGTGCCAAAACGAACATGGATGTCAGCCTTCGCGCCGGCAGCCTCACACAGTTGTTCGACTTCTTTGTGCGCGGCTGCCAGCGAGTCAGCTTCGAACCCGTCGGCAAACTGAGTGCCGACGATCGCCATTTTGACATCCGGCACAATCGAGCAGACGTGAAGCTCGGCCGCCCAGCTTGTTGCTAAATCCGAGGCTCTGCGGATCAGGTCGTTGGCTTCGACAGGCACTGCGGCGTCGATTGAGAGCAATACTTTATTGAACATTTTACATCTCCTCAGAACGGCGCTTGGGTGGCACGGCGGCTTTGACGCCATGCTATGAACAGCATCATGAGCAGGGCCGGAATAAAGAATATCTCTTTCGGTGGCCGGTCATTTTCAATTTCGACCGCAACGATCTGCGCAGGCTCGTCGCCGTAGAAGTCATAATCATTGGCCAATGCTTCAAAATATGGCGTGCCGGGGAACGGTTCGTCTAAAAGTAAAAGATTGCCTTCTGGGAACACGGACAGCCCCGCGGATTGCAATCGTGCTTCCCCCGAGCCTTCGGTTTCCGGTGTCATCACAATCGTTTTCTGCCCGACAATTCCGGTGTCAAAGTCAGGTGCCGAAACAATGATGCGAATTGGGGATCCGTTGGGCACCTCGTCGATGGCCTCAATGGCAGCAGGTCCAGCTGTTTTCGTGTACTTATCCTTCCACTGATCCAGCCAGAAATCTGGCCGGAACAACATGAAGACGATAAACAGGATAACCACGGTTTCCCATCGTTTGCTCTTGGCAATGAAGTAGCCTTGGGTGGCTGCTGCAAAGAGCAACATTGCAATCAGCGAAACAAAGAACACCAGAACAGCCTTGGCCAGCCCAACGTCAATCAACAACAGGTCGGTGTTGAAGATGAACATGAAAGGCAGCAACGCTGTGCGGATATCGTAGCTGAAACCGACGATACCTGTTCGGATCGGATCGCCACGCGAAATTGCGGCGGCGGCATAGGCTGCCAAGCCCACGGGTGGTGTGTCATCCGCCAATATGCCGAAATAGAACACGAACATATGGACAGCGATCAGAGGGACGATCAATCCGGACTGAGCGCCAACGCTGACAATAACGGGTGCCATCAAAGAAGACACGACGATGTAGTTAGCCGTGGTCGGCAATCCCATACCAAGGATCAGTGACAGGATGGCGACAAGTACCAGCAAGATGATCAGATTGCCGCCCGAGATGACCTCGATGACTTGTCCGATGATTTGATGCGCGCCGGTCAATGAGATGGTCCCGACAATGATCCCAGCCGCACCGGTGGCAACGCCGATACCGATCATGTTGCGAGCACCACCTTCCAGCCCGTTGACGAAATCTTTCCATCCGTCAATGAGCCCTTGGGCAAACTCGCCTTCGCCGCGGATCATTGCCTTAAGGGGTCTATGTGTCAGCGCGACAATGATCATCACGACCGTCGCCCAAAATGCTGAGAGTGCAGGTGACAAACGGTCTAGGTGTTCTGTTCTCACCATCAGGTTCCAAACCAGAACAAAGATCGGCAGCGCGTAATAGGCTCCGCCCCAGAATGTCGGTGTCAGTCTGGGTGCTGCGACCACTTCGGCATTCGGATCGTCCACTTCTACATCCGGGTAACGGGATGAAACGTAAAGCAAAACAAAATAGGCGATGCACAGTAAGCCAAGGGCCGGATACACAGTGGCTCCGGGCATCATCGGCTCAAGCACGGCGCGGATACCGATGACTGCAAAGGTGATCGCTGCCATGCCCAGAAAGCCCATGAGGAACAGGATCAGGATCATTACGACACCAATAGAACGACCGGGTTTTGTAAGACCCTTCAGGCCCATTTTTAGGCTTTCCAGATGCACGATGTACAATAGCGCGATGTAGGATATGACCGCTGGCAGGAACGCGTGTTTAATCACTTCGATGTAGGGAATGTTGACGTACTCGACCATCAAGAAGGCGGCGGCCCCCATGACTGGCGGGGTTAACTGACCGTTGGTGGAGGAAGCGACCTCAACAGCACCAGCCTTTTCCTTGGAAAACCCGATCCGTTTCATCAATGGGATGGTGAACGTGCCCGTGGTCACAGTGTTGGCGATAGACGACCCCGAGATCATCCCTGTCATCATAGACGAAAGAACTGAGGCTTTTGCTGGTCCGCCACGCAGAGCGCCCAAAAGGGCGATTGCAACTTTGATGAACCAGTTTCCACCACCGGCTTTCTCCAAGAGAGCCCCGAACAGGACGAACAGGAAAATCATCGTGGTAGACACACCTAGCGCGACGCCAAAGACCCCCTCGGTCTGCATCCAATAATGCCCCATCGCCTTTTTAAACGAGGCTCCTCCATAGTTAGTGATGCTGCCGATCCATTCGGAATACCCACCGAAGAAAGCAAGGCATAGAAACAAGCTGGCGATTATGACGAGTGGTAGGCCAAGCGATCGGAACACGGCGATCAGCAACACGGTCATGCCGATGCCGGACATTATGATGTCAGAGCTCGTCCAGAGACCCGGACGATCGGCAATCTCAAACCGGAAGATGACAAGATAAAGACAGGCAGAAATGCCTAGAATGACCAATACCCAGTCATACCATGGGATGCGGCTGCGGTGGCCCAGAATGTGGAAAGCCAAGGTTGCCAAGGTCAGCGCGAAGGCCAAGTGGATATAGCGTGCCTGCGCGACGATGTTCGCAAATTCGTTGATGCCAGTGGCCTGCGCAATGACGCCGGGAACCTTTGAGGCAATATAAAGTTGGAAGACAGACCAGAGGATACAAATCCAAAATATAAGCTTTGCGGAAAAACCGCTGACATGACGTGCGCCTGTATCGGCTTCTGCCACCATGTCCTCAGCGAATTCCATAGCTGCATCCGACATCATTCCCCCTCCGGCTCAAACCAATAATCGTTATCTTATTAAAA
>CAYZAY010000014.1:0-36015 GCA_964476515.1 uncultured Rhodobacterales bacterium | reverse complement strand
CTCTTCAGATTGTCACTGACGATCTCAATCGATGAGACCCAGTTCCTTGTAGGCCTTCTCGGCACCTGGGTGCAGCGGAGCTGACAGGCCGTCGCTGACCATCTGGCTTGCGTCAAGGTTCGCAAACGCTGGGTGCAGACCGCGGAAGTCATCAAGGTTCGACATCACAGCCTTGGCGACGATGTAGGCCACTTCGTCAGGGATGCTAGCCGAAGTCACGAAAGTTGCGCCAACACCGAAGGTGGTGGTGTCACTTTCGTTGCCTGCATACATTCCAGCAGGAATGGTCGCCACGCGGTAGAACGGATTGTCAGCAACCAGCTTGTCAACTGGTGCGCCCGTGACCGAAACAATATCCACATCACAGGTGGTTGTTGCTTCTTTTACAGCAGCGGACGGGTGACCGATGGTATAGATCATCGCATCAATGTTGCCATCACAAAGCTGCTTGGCCATTTCCGAACCTTTGTATTCGGTCGCAAGGGCGAAATCGTCCATGGTGATACCGAATGCGTCCATGGCAACTTCCATCGTCGCACGCTGACCGGAACCCGGGTTGCCAACGTTCACACGCTTACCTTTGAGGTCTTCAAAGGATGACACACCTGCATCTGCACGCGCCATCAAAGTAAACGGCTCTGGGTGAACCGAGAACATCGCCCGGATTTCAGGGAAATGGTTGTCAGCGAACTTCGAAGTGCCGTTATAGGCGTGGTACTGCCAGTCTGACTGCGCAACACCGAACTCTAGTTCACCCGCCTTGATGGTGTTGATGTTGTAAACCGAGCCACCGGTAGACTCGACCGCACAACGGATGCTGTGCTCTTTACGGTCGCGGTTTACCAGACGGCAAATCGCGCCACCCGTAGGATAGTAAACGCCGGTAACACCGCCGGTGCCGATCGAAATGAATTGCTGCTGGGCAACTGCAAAGCCCCCTACAGACATTGCGGCTGCGGTGATAGCCGCACCAATTACGGTTGTTAGTTTCATAAATCTCTCCCTAATTCTGGCAAAGGTTACATTTGGGTCTTTGCCTTTTTTGGTAGAGGGATGGTTGCCAATGATCAGGGGAAAGTCACTAAAAACTAATGTTTTTTTTGGGCGATCCAGTAGGCGTTATAATCACGCCGCAGATTCTCGTAGGATCTGATTCTTTCTTTGGCCTCTTCTCCTCCTCTTTCGATGAGGACGGCGATTAATCCTTCGACCAGTGCCATCATGCCGGAAAAGCATCCGAAGCGGTGGGAGCTGATGACCGAGGTTGACAAGATATGCTCTGGCTCAATTTCGCTAGAAACCACCTCTGAATCGGTGATCAGTACCAGTTTCACACCCCTATTCTGGGCAAATTTGCATGCTTCAATTGTTTCACGCGAATAGGGCGTTATTGTGATGGCAATCAGCACATCCTCTGGTCCGGCATCCTTTAGTTCGTCTATCGCGCTGTTCATGTGGCGAGGAACAAGTTGCAATGATGTCAATGACATACGGCCAACATAGTTCAGATAATAGGCGATCGAATAGCTGGCCCTGACTGCTGTCAGATAGACAGTACGCGCGCCAAGAAGGGTATCCACGACCTGTTGCAGTTTCTCTGGGCTGTGGCGTTCAAGCGAGCTCTTTACAATTCCCATCGCATTGCGAGATGCATCGGCATATACCGCACCGATTTCTGAGGCCTCGCGATGCTCTTTCATCCAGTCGGTTTCGGCTATGGTTTCGGTGGTCGAAACCAACGCATGCCGAAAGGGTTCACGAAGCTCTTCATAGCTGGCGAACCCAAGCCGTTTTGCGATCTGTACCAGTGTGTAAGTGCTGACCCCAGCTTTGTTGGAAGTCTCTCGGATTGGGTCCAAGCCAAAGTCGCTGGGATAATCGACGATGTACTTAGCAGCTGTGCGCAGTTGGGGCGGAAGGGTGCTAATAGTTTGTTTTAAAAGTGCAATTGCTTGTGATTTACGGGTCGGGTCCATGTGATTCGATCGCCTTTAACTACGTCCTATCTATAACATATGTTATTATTCCAAAGCGTTGACTAACTTTGTGATTTTCTGCCTAATTGTCTGCGTCTTACCGCGCGTTGTGCTGCGGGCGAAATTCTTAAAAAGGAAATGGGATGGTCAGGACGTATTCTCTGACTGTTGCGCCAAACGGGGCATATCTTCGCAAGTCGGCCCATAGCGCGGCTCCGACAACCGAAGCAGAACTTGTCGATTCGGCAAGGGCTTGTTTCGATGCCGGAGCGGGCATGATCCATTTGCATGTGCGCGAAGATGACGAAAGCCATTCGCTTGATGCGGCACGCTATCGGTCGGCAATTGCGGCGATCGAAAAGGCGGTTCCTGAAACAGAGATTCAGATTACAACCGAAAGCGGCGGCATATACGAGGTCGCCCAGCAAATGGATTGCTTGCGCGATGTATCCCCAAGTGCCGCAAGCGTCGCCGTACGAGAGGTCGCGCGGGATCCAAACCTAATAGAACCGTTTTATGCTTTAGCGGCTGAACAGGGCACCGCATTGCAACATATCGTCTATTCACCCGAAGATTTTGAGCTTCTCAATCAGTGGGTTGCAGACGGATATGTATCCGGAACAACACATGACATTCTGATTGTCCTTGGCCGCTATTCCGATGGCAAACTGGCGAAACCCGAAGACCTTAACGCGTTTCTTCCGTTGGTTAGGGCTTCTGGGTTTCGCTGGACTGTCTGTGCATTTGGCAAACATGAACAAGCCTGTCTTCTGGCTGCCCTACACCACGGTGGGCACGTCCGTATCGGCTTTGAAAACAACACTATAGCGCCGGATGGCACCGTGTTTCCGGACAATCAATCTTCGGTCGCCAGCTTCGTAAAGGCCGCAGCTGAACAAGGATTTCAAACCTTGGAGCGCGCAGCATGAGCCATGTCTTCCCTCGCCACACCAAGGCTTCGCTGCCCACCGCCTCGTACGGGGAAGGTTGCTACCTTTATGACACCGATGGAAAACAATACTTCGACGGCTCTGGCGGGGCTGCGGTGTCGTGCCTCGGGCATGGAGAGCCTGAAATTATCGAGGCCGTTCAAAAGCAGCTTTCGGATCTTGCCTTTGCGCACACAGGGTTTTTCACCAGCGAACCGGCCGAGCAGCTTGCAGATTTGCTGATCAAGCACGCGCCCGGGCGGCTTGATCGGGTATATTTTGTGTCTGGCGGATCAGAGGCCACAGAAGCCGCGCTAAAACTGGCGCGGCAATATCACGTCGAAAACGGTCAGCCGCAGCGCCGCCACATCATCGCACGGCGTCAAAGTTATCATGGCAATACGCTTGGGGTACTGGCGGTGGGCGGCAATCAGTGGCGCCGACGTCAATTCTCGCCGCTGTTGATCGACGTGAACCACATCGCGCCGTGTTACGAATATGCGGAAAAGCGTGATGACGAGACGAGTTTCGAATACGGCCAGCGCGTCGCGCAGGAACTGGAAGACGAAATCCTGCGTCTTGGCACTGACAGTGTGATGGCATTTATCGCCGAACCAGTTGTCGGCGCAACATTGGGCGCTGTGCCGCCGGTAGAGGGCTATTTCAAACGCATCCGCGAGATTTGCGACAAATACGGCGTGCTGTTGATCCTTGATGAGGTCATGTGCGGCATGGGTCGGACCGGCCATCTTTTCGCCTGCGATGCCGAAGGTGTCGTTCCGGACATACTGTGTATAGCAAAGGGCTTGGGTGCCGGATATCAACCCGTTGGCGCAATGATCTGCACCGACCAACTGTATCAGGTTATCGAACAAGGCTCTGGCTTCTTTCAGCATGGCCACACCTACATCGGACACCCAGCCGCCTGCGCTGCGGGATTAGCGGTGGTGAACGCAATCCTGAACCGCGATCTGCTTACCCGCGTCACAAAAATGGGCAGCGTGCTGCAAGACGCGCTGCAATCATCGCTCGCCCAACACCCGAATGTCGGCGACATACGCGGACGCGGCTTGTTTTATGGCATCGAATTCGTCGAGGACCGCGCCAGCAAATCCCCTTTCGACCCCAAACGCGCAGTGGCGGGAAGGTTGAAAAAGGCAGCCATGAAGCACGGTTTGATCTGCTACCCCATGCCCGGAACCCGCGATGGACATAGCGGCGATCACGTTCTTCTGGCACCACCATTCATAGCCACGGAAAACCAGATTGGCGAAGTCGTCGACAAACTGACAAAGGCTGTGACCGAAGTCTGTAATTAATTGGACAGACTTTCCGCCATGCGTGAAACACCGTTAGATAGCGGAAGCAATGCAGCTTGCGCTGAATGATAGATGTCGGGTTTACCCACGAACTGAAGGTTCGATTGCTTCCCAAATTCATCAATTTCCGGAAACCAGCCGCCGTTTTCTTTGTCGATGAAATTCTCTGAAGCGAACAACCATAGTTTCCGGTACCAATCTTCGTCCGGCTGACATGGTGATAGCTTCAGGAAACTCGCTATCACACCAATCGCTTCGGTCACCGGCCACCAATAGCGCGCGCGGATGTGGGGGGTTCCGTCAAAATCCAGCGTGTAAGGTGCGGTTACCCGTGGGACATTTCAGAGTTTGACTATAGCTTTTCTCTGAGAGCTTCGTAAGGCGTTTTACCGTTGTGAGCACCATGAGGCCTGTGGAAGTTGTAAAAACGTTCCCATCCCGCCATACAGTTTCCGCCATCGATATAACGTCTGTTGCGTCACGCCGATCTGGCGCACCGCATCCGCTATCGTCATCCCTTGCCCTTGCAGAACTTCAACTTGCCGAAGCTTCGATACTATCTCTTCGGGCTTCTCTCGTTTCCCAACCTTCGCTGATCCTCCAATTTGCGGGACAAAACTATCCCAGTTGGTGGACCACTTGCAGGGGGCTACTCCAATTACTTGCGACTAGTTCAGATGCAGCCACTCCGCCCCGCCTGCGATCGCCGATTCACACACTGCTGGCAGTGATGCGCACGCGTGTGCGTAGCACAAACTGTGAGGGAATTCACTCGTTTTTGTCCCCCATATGTCCCCCATACACCCCCCTGAAAAGCAAAAGGCTCAGCCAATTACGGCTAAGCCTTTGATTTTAGTGGTGAGCCGTGCAGGATTCGAACCTGCGACCCACTGATTAAAAGTCAGTTGCTCTACCAACTGAGCTAACGGCCCACTGGAGGCGGTATCTAGAAAGAGCGGCGGGAAGGGTCAACCCAAAAAAGTGCCTATAACACAATAATATCTTGCCAACTCTCACACTCTCAACATCTGGGCTCGAAACGTCTGTAAAACACTAATGGTGGCCTGAATTCGAATTGACTCACGCCGAACGCCAAACAGCGCAGGACGAGCACTGGAAAGAACGAACAATCGCGCGTATATCCGCGACATGGAACAGGATCTAAATCGCTCGCGTGCGTTTTATAAAATGCACGGCTTGGGAAACGACTTTGTCGTTTTCGATGCGCGTGACGATTCGATTTCGCTTACGCAAAACCAAGTTAGGGGAATTGCCGACCGTCATATGGGTATCGGTTTTGACCAGCTTGCGATTATTGAACCCAGTGAAACTGCGGATGCCCATCTAGTGTTTTACAACGCCGACGGGTCTTTTTCTGCTGCCTGTGGAAACGCGACGCGCTGCATTGCGCGTCACATCATGGATCTGTCAGGCCAAAGCGAGCTTACGTTGACAACTGACCGAGGCACGCTTGAAGCAAAGGACGTTGGGGGCGGGCTTACCTCTATCAACATGGGGCAGCCGTTAACCAATTGGCAGGACGTGCCATTGGCGGATGAGATGGACACGCTGTCTCTTCCTATCGAAGGTGGGCCGACAGCAACCGGAATGGGCAATCCTCATTGCACGTTCTTTGTTGATGATGCCGAAGCCATAGACCTCGCGACGCGGGGCTCTGAAATGGAATACCACCCGTTGTTTCCCGAACGCACCAATGTTCAGTTCGCCACCGTGATTGGCCCTGATCATCTAAGAATGCGTGTCTGGGAACGCGGAACCGGAATTACGCTGGCCAGTGGATCGTCGTCTTGTGCAACCGCTGTTGCCGCGGCCCGTCGCGGATTGACCGGACGAAGCGTCAAGATCGACCTTGATGGCGGGCAGATTCAGATAGACTGGCGCGATGATGGGGTTTGGATGACCGGACCGACCATGCACGTCATGACCGGAAGCTTCACGGATCAGTTTCTGGAGTCGCTGAAATGAACAAGCAGCCGCCGGTCTTTTCGACTCATGGCTGCAGGCTCAACGCGTATGAGACCGAAGCCATCCGTGACATGACCGCCTCAGCCGGATTGGGCGATGCTATCGTCGTCAATACCTGCGCTGTGACCGCCGAAGCTGTGCGCAAAGCGCGTCAGGACATTCGAAAACTGCGCCGCGACAATCCAGAGGCAAAGCTGATCGTAACAGGATGCGCCGCGCAAACCGAACCTGACACTTTCGCCGAAATGCCCGAGGTCGATCGCGTCATCGGCAACACCGAAAAGATGAACCCCGAAACTTGGGCCGGAATGGCGGCGGACTTCATCGGGACATCTGAAAAGGTCCAAGTGGACGACATCATGTCAGTCACAGAAACCGCCGGCCATCTGATCGACGGCTTCGGCACCCGTTCGCGCGCCTATGTTCAGGTCCAAAATGGCTGCGATCATCGCTGTACGTTCTGCATTATCCCATACGGCCGCGGAAATTCACGGTCAGTCCCCGCCGGAGTCGTTGTGGATCAGATCAAGAGGTTGGTCGACAAAGGCTTCAACGAAGTCGTCCTGACAGGCGTTGACCTGACAAGCTGGGGCGCGGATTTACCCGCCCAGCCAAAGCTTGGCGACCTTGTGATGCGCATCCTAAAACTGGTTCCGGATTTGCCACGCCTTAGGATCAGCTCAATCGATTCCATCGAAGTCGATGATAACCTGATGCAGGCCATCGCATCCGAGCCGCGTTTGATGCCGCACCTTCATCTCAGCCTGCAGCACGGTGACGATCTGATCCTAAAACGCATGAAGCGGCGACACTTGCGTGACGACGCCATCCGCTTCACCGAAGACGCCATCCGTCTACGCCCTGACATGACCTTTGGCGCTGATATCATTGCGGGTTTTCCGACAGAAACCGACACGCACTTTCAGAACTCTCTGAAGCTAGTCCAAGACTGCAACCTGACTTGGCTACACGTCTTCCCCTATTCAAAGCGCGAAGGCACGCCAGCCGCGAAAATTCCGAACCAAGTAAACGGCAACGTGATAAAAGCCCGAGCAGCCCAATTGCGCACAGCCGGTGAACAACAAGTTGCCCGCCATCTCCAACAGCAACTTGGAAAAGCTCTCAACGTCCTGATGGAAAACCCGCAAATGGGTCGTACCGAGCAATTCACCGAAGTCACTTTCGAACAGCCTCAACCCGAAGGTCAGATCGTCCGCGCCGAAATCTCTGGCATCTTGGGGCAACAACTTCAGGCTTTTTCTGTCTAAAAATATCCAATGACCCGCCCTATCCTCTATAGCTTCCGCCGATGCCCTTACGCGATACGCGCGCGCCTCGCTATTCAGAGCGCTGGGATTGAGGTTGAGCTGCGCGAAATTCTGTTACGGGATAAAGCATCCGAGTTTTTGGACGCATCGCCTAGCGCCACAGTTCCTTGTTTGGCTTCCGATGCCGAAACTATCGACGAAAGTCGCGACATCATGCTTTGGGCTTTGAAGAAAAACGATCCAGAGTGCTGGTTGGACATGCCAGATGAAGGCCACGACATCGTCGATCAGATCGAAGGCCCATTCAAAACCGCCCTTGATCGCTACAAATATTCCACCCGCTACGACGATGCCGACAAACTGGATGAGCGTGAAAAAGCCAGCGAGTATCTTTTTGATCTAAACGGCCGACTGCAGAACCAACCATGGTTGTTCGGGGGCGATCTCACGTTTGCCGACATGGCGACCCTGCCCTTTGTCCGTCAGTTCGCGAACACCGATAGGGAATGGTTTGATAGCCAGGACTGGACAGACCTGTCTGCGTGGCTTGAAAGCTTTCTTGCATCTGATCGGCTTAAAGCGATCATGACAAAGTATCCTGTCTGGAAACACGGTGATCCCGTGACCCTATTCCCATAGGTTCAAAACCGTCTCTTGATAATCCACGACTGGGGCCGCAACATCGCACCGTAATCATAAGGAACCGTCATGAAACTCATCTACGCCAGCGCATCTCCATTTGTTCGCAAAGTTCACGTCGTTCTTGTCGAAACCGGGTTAATAAACGAAACCGAGCTTGTTTCGGTCGCAACCACTCCGGTGAACAGCGACGATAGCGCGGTCGCGGCGAACCCTTCTGGGAAAATCCCTTCTTTGATTATCGAAGACGGTTCGGCCCTTTATGATAGCCGCGTGATCTGCCAGTATCTTGATGATCGTGGCGGTGCCAATCTGTATCCCAAAGATGACCTCTGGAAGCTACTAACACTCGAAGCTACGGCCGACGCCATAATGGATGCTGCGGTTCTCATGACCTATGAGCGCCGTATTCGCCCCGAAGATATGGTTTATGCGCCTTGGATCGAAGCACAGTGGGCCAAGGCCGAAAGATCTATTATTGCGATTAACGGTTCTTGGATGACCCACTTGAAAGGGTCTTTAAATATCGGACAAATCGGCGTTGCCTGTGCTTTGAACTACGTTGACTTCCGCCATCCAGAACGGGACTGGCGCAGTGCAAATCCCGAACTGGCAAATTGGTACGCTGAATTCAGCAATCGTCCGGCAATGGTCGCGACTGCACCAGCTTGATCAGTATTCCCAGCCAATACCGAAATTCAGAGCATTGGTGATAATGCGGGTATCAAAAGTACCGCCACCTGTCAGGGTGCCTTCGTTCCACGACATCGTGAACTGGTATTCGGCAAACGCAGTCAGGTTATCGCCAATCGGCTGACTGACGCCTGCCAATAGCTTCGCCGCCGGGCCGGTCAGTTGGTATCCATATGTGCGTTCGCCACCGTCGCTGAACACATCTACGTGTGGCAGCGCAAACCCCGCACCAGCACCAGCGTATAGCGTACGCCCTTCGATAGCGCTGTCCCAGCGTTTCACGCGGTTCACGGTGAACAGATTGTGGCCATCGGTGAATTCGAAACGCTCAAAATCAACGGCATCCCTTTCGGTGTCATTCGCGTACACCTTGGCATGGGTGAATTCGACCTGTGTTGACCAATCGCCATCCCACCATTCGACACGTACGCCGTAATAGGGCGGCATTGAAAAAGACTTGCCGTCCCAACCAAAAACCGTGTCATAAGTCCCGCCGTCAGGGTGATCACCACTGACATGCGAATGAGGAGATGTCTGCCAACCACCATACATGCTGTAAATAGTTTCTGCAGTCGCTTGCTGGGAAAAGGAAAGCGCGGCGAGCGCGCCAAAGAGAATCGGTCTGAGCATTAATTTCTACCTAAAAGCAAATTTGGCACGCGTCCTAAGGCAAAATAGGATGCATTTTTACCGCCTGCAACCGCGACACATGCGCTCGGATATGCAAAGCGGCATAAAGTGCGCTTTACGCATTGGTTTTCCGGCGCTAAACACGCCCTCGGACGGGCTGCAGGTGACTGCGGCCTAAATCTGTATATGGTCGGTTACGACTGACGAAAATTGGAGAAACCTCGTGTCCCACGCAGAAGATCACGAAGGCACCCGCAGAGATTTCCTCTACTACGCCACGGCTGGTGCCGGCGCAGTGACCGCAGGTGCTGCAATCTGGCCGCTGGTCAACCAAATGAACCCATCCGCCGACGTTCAGGCGCTTTCATCGATTCGCGTCGATATCAGCGGCATCGAACCAGGCACTCAGCTGACAGTTAAGTGGCTTGGTAAGCCGGTTTTCATCCGCCGTCGTACAGCGGAAGAAATCGAAGCTGCCCGCGCCGTTGATCTTGACGTGCTTCCCGATGGTGACGCGCGTAACAACAACACTGGTGCTGCTCCGGCGAGCGACGAAAACCGCGCGATGGACGAAGCTGGCGAATGGCTGGTCATGATGGGTGTTTGTACCCACCTTGGCTGCGTTCCACTTGGCGATGGCGCTGGTGAGTTTGGCGGTTGGTTCTGCCCATGCCACGGCTCGCACTACGATCAATCAGGTCGTATTCGTAAGGGTCCAGCACCTGAGAACCTTCCGGTTCCGGTTGCTGAATTCATTGACGCTAACACGATCAAACTGGGTTAAGGAGACGCAATCATGTCCGGTATCCCGCACGATCATTACGAACCAAAAAGCAACGGCGCTAAATGGCTACATTCGCGCCTGCCTGTTGTTGGTTTGATCTATGACACACTTATGATCCCAACCCCTAAAAACCTTAACTGGATGTGGGTCTTTGGTATCGTTCTAGCATTCTGCCTTGTTTTGCAGATTGTCACTGGCGTCGTGCTAGTGATGCACTACACACCACACGTTGATATGGCGTTCGCTTCAATCGAGCACATCATGCGTGACGTAAGCGGTGGCCACTTCATCCGCTACTTGCACATGAATGGCGCTTCGCTGTTCTTTGTTGCTGTGTATCTGCACATCTTCCGTGGTCTCTACTACGGTTCGTACAAGGCACCCCGCGAAATCACGTGGATCATCGGTATGCTGATCTACCTTCTGATGATGGCAACCGGTTTCCTTGGCTACGTTCTGCCTTGGGGTCAGATGTCCTTCTGGGGCGCAACGGTTATCACCGGCCTGTTTGGCGCGATCCCATTCATCGGCGAACCGCTTCAAACGTGGCTTCTGGGTGGACCAGCTGTTGATAACGCAACGCTGAACCGCTTCTTCTCACTGCACTATCTGCTTCCATTCCTGATCGCTGGCCTTGTGATCGTTCACATCTGGGCGTTCCACACCACTGGCAACAACAACCCTTCGGGCGTTGAAGTTCGTCGCGGTTCTAAGGAAGAATCTGAGAAAGACACCGTTCCATTCTGGCCTTACTTCGTGATCAAGGATTTCTTCGCTCTGGCGGTTATCCTGGTTATCTTCCTGGCGATTGTCGGCTTCATGCCGAACTATCTGGGTCACCCTGATAACTACATCGAAGCCAACCCGCTGGTCACACCTGCGCACATCGTGCCCGAATGGTACTACCTGCCGTTCTACGCGATCCTGCGTGCGTTCACCGCAGACGTTTGGGTTGTTCAGATTGCCAGCTTCGTAACTGGCGGCATTGTTGACGCTAAGTTCTTTGGCGTTCTGGCGATGTTCGGTTCTATCTTCGTGATGGCACTGGCACCTTGGTTGGACACATCATCGGTTCGTTCGGGTAAATACCGCCCAATGTTCAAATGGTGGTTCTGGCTTCTAGCGATCGACTTCATCGTTCTGATGTGGTGTGGCGCTATGCCAGCTGAACCTCCGTATTCGATCATCTCGCTGATCGGCGCGACTTACTGGTTCGCATACTTCTTCGTGATCCTGCCTCTTCTGGGTGTGATCGAGCGTCCGACTGAACAGCCGGCCACCATCGAAGAAGATTTCAACGCCCACTACGGCAAGTCTGAGTAAGGAAGGACTGAGAATATGTTTAAGAAACTCACCCTTTCAGCAATCGCAGCCGTCGGCCTATTGGCCGGCGCAGCGAACGCAGCAGGCGGCGAAACGCACATCGAAGACTTCGACTTTTCGTTCGAAGGTCCGTTCGGCAAATACGACCAGAACCAGCTTCAACGCGGTCTCAAGGTTTACACCGAAATCTGCGCTGGCTGTCACGGTCTTCAGTATGTGCCACTACGTACCCTGCATGACGAAGGCGGCGTAGGTCTGCCAGAAGATCAGATGATCGCTTATGCTGCGTCGTTCGATATCTACGATCCTGAGATCGACGATTATCGCGCTGGTAAGCCGACTGACAACTTCCCTGCCAACACTGATGCTGGCGCACCTGATCTTTCGCTGATGGCGAAGGCGCGTGCTGGTTTTAGTGGTCCTCTGGGCACTGGTATCAACCAGATGTTCAAAGGCATGGGCGGCGCAGAATACATCGCTTCGATCCTGACCGGTTACACTGGCCACGAAAAAGAGGAAGCTGGTGTGACGCTCTATGAAAACACCGCCTTCCCGGGTGGCTGGATTTCAATGGCACCGCCGCTGTTTGGTGAAGACGTCGACTTTGACGATCACCACGACAATGACCTGCACCATGAATCCATGGACACTGCAGCGTTCCTGATGTGGGCAGCCGAGCCAAAAATGATGGCCCGCAAAGAAAGCGGATTTATCGGTGTGTTCATTTTGGTGATCCTGTCGGTTCTGCTCTACGCGACCAACAAGACACTCTGGGCACCAATCAAGCGTAAGGCGAAAGAAGGCTAAGCCTTTTCGTCATATCGAATTAGAAAAGCCCCGCCAATTTGGTGGGGCTTTTTTCTTTTGGTGGGTTAGTGACCCAGATAGTCCTTCAGCTCCTCAGGGGGATCGGACAAAAGGCTTTCGGTCAACAGCGGGCCCTTTACGACACCACTCGCCACGAACAAAGAAGACTGCGCAAACCGATCAGCATCACTTGGATCATGGGTTATCATCAGAACCGTCACGCCCGCCTCGGCCGAGACTTCGGCCACCAGATCAAGCATTTCCTGTTTCAACGCAGGCCCAAGCGCGGCAAAGGGTTCGTCCAACAGCCAAAGCGGTCGGTTCTGTAACAGCAACCGCGCTAAGGCGACACGGCTTATCTGACCGCCCGACAGTTGCGAAATCTTGCGATCTTGAAAGCCCTCTAGACCAACCCGTTTAAGAGTATCCTCAATCCTTTGGGAATGGTCGGCGGACTTATCCTGTCCGTGAAACGCCAAGGCAATATTCTGGCCAACGGTCAAATGTGGGAACAGGTTATTATCCTGAAACAGCATCGCCACAGGTCGATCACCGGGGGCTAAATGGTTCAGCACGCCTCCATTCCAAAGGACCTGACCAGACCTAGGTTGCATGAATCCGGCAATCGCGTCGAACAGGGTTGATTTCCCTGCGCCCGAAGGACCAATCACAGCGACCCTTTCGCCCTTTGCGATTTCAATATCCGCCGATAGATCAAACGACCCCTTGGTTAGCCACAGGTCATCAAGTCTCAAGGCCATAGCGACCCCCTTTGTCGAAAATCCAGAACAGCCCAAGGCTAAGCGCCAGTAAAAGCAACGCCGCGCTGGATGCCGTGTCCATTTGATAGGCCGTCATCAGGCGGTACATCTGTAACGGCAACGTCGCCCTTTCGGGGTCTGCGAACAGCACGATGACGCCAAGATCCCCCATAGACAACGCCGCCGCAAGCCCAGCCGAAAAACCAAGCGGTCGCCGGATCGCTGGAAGCGTGACGATGCGAAAACGGGAAAATCCCTTTAGCCCAAGCATATCCGCCAACCGCCCGAAATCAGCTTCCGACTTTTGAAACGACGAGGCCATTGCCCTGACCGCAAAAGGAAGCGCCATCAAAGCGTTGACCACACATGTGACCGGCAAAGCCCAATCGAACGGGTTGGCATGGGGCTGGATCAGCAAAAATAGTCCGGTGCCAAGAACCAAGGGGGACAGCGCAAAGCCAACCAGCGAAAGAACTTGCCCGATTGACGATCGCGCTAATGGTAAGGCAATCGCAACGCACAACGCGGTCGAAGCCAAGGCCACTTGAAGCGAATGCCACGCTGATGTCCAAACCGAACTGGGCAGGTCGAATAGCCCGCCAAAGCCCCCCGCGACAATCGACAGGATTGGTAGCAGCAAAAACGCAGAGACGAGGAATATCCAAATCCCATCGAACGCCCTTTGACCAAAAGATTGGCCATCCCAACGCGTGACGATCCCACCTTTGCCCGCATCTGCGATCTGAACCGCGGATATCTTCAACGCAAAAAGAGACGCCAATCCAACGATTGCCAATTGGATGATTGCCAGCGTCGCGGCCTTTCCCAAATCGAAGTCAAACCTGAACGCTTGGTAGATGGCCAGCTCGACAGTCGTGGACCTTGGGCCGCCCCCCAAGGTTAAGGCAACGGCAAAGCTGGACAGGCAAATTACAAAGACAACCAAGAACGCGCCTGGAAGGGTTTGCTTTAGCATCGGCCATTCCAAGACCTGAAATACAGTTCTGGGCGATAATTTCAGCTGGGCGGCCAACCGAAACCTCTCAGACGGGATGCCTTGCCAGCCTTGAAGGATTAACCGCGTCACCAGCGGTAAGTTGAAGAATACATGCGCCAGCACAACACCGTGCAAGCCGTAGATATGTAGCTTTGGCAACCCGACCAACAGCAACGCTTGGCTCACAATTCCTTCGCGTCCGAACACGGCGAGCAGACCTAAGATGGCTACGATCACGGGTAATATAAACGGTGCGCCTAGTACTGTGATAAGCGCGTCACGCCCCCAGAACCGCCTGCGCGCAAGCGCCCTTGCGGCTGGGATCGCCAGTAAGCAGCTAAAGAATGCGGAAAGTATCGCCTGCCAAAGCGTAAACCGGATCGCCGCCCATTCTGCATCGCCGGGCCAGACGGATCCGCCTGCCCGCTGGAAAACAGCGGACAGGGGTAAAATCACGAGGGCTGCAACCAGCCCCGCGGCTATTATTGGGAAAGCGCGCGACGCCATTCTTCAATCGCTTCGGCACGCACGGCTTCTGCTTCTTCTTCCGTGAAGAACAATGCCTTGTCCGGTGCAGGCAGGTTGGCGAAGACTTCAGGCCATTCCGATTTCGGCTGGGCCGAAGGGTACGAGAAGTTCGTCATCGGGATCGCGCTTTGGAAACCGTCACTCAGGACAAATTCCATGAACTTGTCTGCGTTCGGGTTGTCCGTGGTCGACGTCTTGGCGACCAGTTCGAAGAACCCGTAGTGGCCTTCCTCAAAAATCGCAGCTTTCTTAGTTTCGTCTTCCTCAAACGCGATGTGGTAAGCGGGTGACGTGTTGTAGCTTAGAACCATCGGCGCTTCGCCGTCAGTGAACAAACCGTAAGCCTCGGACCAGCCTTTTGTGACGGTCAGAATTCGCGGGGCCATGTCAGACCAGAACGCTTCGGCCTGATCGCCGTAAACAGCTTTAACCCACAGAACCAACGCCAGACCCGAGATTGAGCTACGTGGGTCTTGGATCACAACCTTCTGATCAACCGGCATGTTGCGCAGCTCTTCAAAGCTGGCTGGCGGGGTGGCAATCTTGGTCGCGTCGTAGATGAAGGACGTATAGGCCCAATCGAACGGTAGAAAGACTTCGTCGGTCCAGTCGATTGGTAGCTCCAACTGACCGTTGTCCTGCCCATGAGGCGCAAACAACCCTGTCGAACGTGCCTTGGCGGTCACGTCGGTGTTCAGGCCGATAACGATGTCTGCACGGGTATTCTGACCTTCCAGCATGATACGGGGCAGCAGATCGCCGGGTATAAAATCCATCTCGCAGCCACAACTTTCTTCAAAAGCGGCTTCGATGGTCGGACCGGGGCCCCATTCGGATGTGAAATAGTCAGGGGCGTAGACTGTCAAAGTCTCGGCCTGTGCCACCGCGGTCGTGGCTGTCAGAATTCCCACTGCAAGTAGGTGCGCCTTCATGGCAATCTCCTAATAATGCGACGAGAGGGCAAGATTGGAGAGTTCCAGACCTTCCCTCCGCCGGTGTTAACCGGTTCAGGTTCAACGGGTCCGCTTTCGCATCTCAGCCACAATGGCCCCCCGAGGTAGATCCGCATTAGCGCCCTATCCGACCCTGTTCAAGGAAAATCGCTTGAGGCCCTAGGCCCCTGCCATTAGACGGTTTGTCAAAGGAGAGCCGTCATGAGCATGAACAGTTTCGGTCATTTGTTTCGCGTCACCACATGGGGTGAAAGCCACGGGCCCGCTTTGGGCGCGACGGTTGACGGCTGCCCTCCGGGTGTTGAGATCAACGAGGCGATGATCCAGCAGTGGCTTGATAAGCGCAAACCGGGTCAGAACAAGTTCACGACGCAGCGGCGTGAGCCAGATGCGGTGAAGATCATGTCAGGTGTGTTCGAAGGCAGGACGACTGGTACACCGGTACATTTGATGATCGAGAATACAGACCAGCGCTCGAAAGACTACGGTGATATTGCCGAGAAATTCCGCCCCGGTCATGCCGACATCACCTATTGGCAAAAATACGGTATCCGCGACTATCGCGGTGGCGGTCGTTCGTCGGCACGTGAAACCGCAGCGCGTGTTGCTGCCGGTGGTCTTGCGCGCGAAGCGATTAAAGCTTTGGTGCCGAATGTCGAGATCAAGGGCTACATGACCCAGATCGGCCCCCACAAAATCGACCGCGAGCGGTTCGATTGGGACCTGATCGACCAGAACCCGTTCTGGACACCTGATGCCGTGGCAGCGGGCGAATGGGCAGATTACCTTGACGGTCTTCGCATGGCTGGAAACTCAGTCGGCGCAGTTGTCGAAATCGTTGCCAAAGGCGTGCCGGCGGGTATCGGTGCGCCGGTTTACGGTAAGTTAGATACTGATCTGGCCGCGGCGATGATGTCTATCAACGCTGTCAAAGGCGTCGAGATCGGCGAAGGCATGGACGCGGCCTGTCTGACCGGCGAAGAAAATGCCGACGAGATTTTCATGGGCAACGACGGCCAGCCCGTCTATTCGTCCAACCACGCTGGCGGCATCTTGGGCGGCATCTCAACCGGTCAGGACCTAGTGGTGCGCTTCGCTGTTAAACCAACCAGCTCAATCCTGAAGACCCGCAAGACCATCACCAAATCCGGCGAACCGGCCGAGATTATCACCAAGGGCCGCCACGACCCCTGCGTCGGTATCCGTGCAGTCCCTGTGGGTGAAGCGATGATGGCTTGTGTGATCCTTGACCACCTGCTGCTGCATCGCGGTCAAGTTGGGGAAAATCAGGGGAAGATCGGTTAAGAGGTCGCCGCTTCTAGCGCTACGTCCATCAAACCTTTGATCGCATCGCGGCTGGTACCAGCAACGTTCCGGCCAAGTTCTTCGTCGCCTTTCAGCACGACCAAAGTCGAACGACGCGGGATTTCCAGATCAAATGTGATGGCTGCGTTCATGTAGGCATCCCAGTCCACGCGCACGAAAAGCACGTTCTCGGTGTACGCTGGGTTTTCCTCCACCAGCCCAGTTATCCGCCGTTCCTGCGCCTTACAGGTTCCGCACCATTTCGCTGAAAAATCGAGGAATACAGTCTGCCCATCTCTCAATGCAGCATCAACGACTCCTGGCCGATAGTGGGTCCAGTAATCATCAGCGGCGAAGGCTGCTACCGGCATCAACGTCATAAGTGCGGTGGTTTTCAGAAAGTCACGTCTTTTCATCTTGGTGTCCTTTCAGGTCAGATTGAGACAGAGAGATCGAGAAGCCAGTAGGGCATGATATCCAGCAACCATGCCTCGGCTATGTGGTGAAGTTTGAACGATAGGGAAAGTCCAACAAGGACGAATATCACGCCCATAATTTTCGGGGCGGCCTGTGCAACGCGCGTCATCGTATCTCGATTGCGTTGCAGTAAACCCCGCGCGCCATAACCTATGCCCAGTATTAGTGTCGAAATACCGGCCGCGAAGCCAATCATGATTAAGGTCGCCTGCCCTAGCCCTTCGCCTTGGCTGGCCAAGGCAATGGCCCCTCCGAGCGTAGGCCCTACGCAGGGGCTCCAAACTGCGCCAAGCAGCAAGCCACCTAAGAATTGGCCGCGAAGTTTTGAATGATCGACCGCTGCTAGGGTGCTGTCCGCACCTTGGGCAAGCCCAGAGGTCGCCAATGCAAACCTGTCTCTGGCAGCCGGAACCAGCATGACCAAACCCAGCGCGACCATTAGCACTGCGCCGCCATCGGCTACCCGTTGCGGTGTCAAACCGATGCCATAGCCAAAGGCCGTGACGACGACGCCAATAAAGACAAACGAAACGCTCATTCCTGCGGCCAGAACAACCGGCCCCATGCGGTCAGCTTGCAGAGCGCCCGCAAGGACGACCGGTAAAACAGGCAGCACGCAGGGGTTTATCAACGTCAGCAAACCCGCCAGATATGCGAATAGAATTTCCATAGGGCGAACATAACGAATATCGAATGCGTGTCATTGCGCAAACGGCTGACGCGGGTTCACCTTCCCGTGGGGTTTTGTTTCGAAAGTTGGACGGCAAGAATGCCGATTGTGATGATTATCACGCCAATGACATCGGTCATCCCCAGGGATTCACCCAGCACGACCGCCGCTACCGCGACCCCGAAAAACGGGTTTAGGAAGTGGAACGTCGCTGCACGAACGGTACCGATCCGTGCCACCAGTGAAAACCATATCCAAGTTGCCAACAGCCCCGGTGCAAGCGTTGTGTAAATGAAGGCCCCGATCAAAGGCCAAGTGAAGGTGACGTGCATGTCTTCAAACAACAGGGCGACCACAGCCAGCACGGCAGAACCAACCAACATCTGAAGTCCGACGACCATCATCAGATTTCCCCCCGATGAAGCATTGCGCATCGAAAGGGTTGCGATCGTCAGTGCAATCGCCGCTATCACGCAAAGACCGACGCCCAGCGGATCAACACCACCACCCAAGCGGTTGCCCATAATCAGGATCACTCCGGCAAAACCCAGCGCCATCCCGACAAGACCAACGCGCGACAGTTTATCTTTCAGCAAGATCCACCCAGCAAATGCCACCATCAACGGCATGGACGAAGCGATGATGGAGGCAAGCGACGCCTCGATCCACTGCATCGCAACGAAGTTCAAACCAAGGTAAAGCGCGTTTTGGCAAACACCAAAAACAAACGTCGCCTTCCACTGTCCCCGTGTAAGGTTCCACGTCTGACCCAACGCCCGTGCGATGGCGAATCCGATCAAACCTGAAACAAAAAACCGCACTGCAAGGGACGCGACGGGGGACGCATCGACAACGATTATTCGCGCGGACGTAAAAGCCGACGACCAGATAAAGGCAAACAACAGCCCCATGCCTACGGCGCGAAAATCCATGGTGTCTCCTGTAAAGAAAAAGGGCCGCTCGAAGCGACCCTTTCCTAATTCCTTCTGGACTTCAAGATCAGCCGTTAACGCTGTCCTTCAGTGCCTTCGCGATGGTCATCTTAACAACCTTGTCCGCGTCTTTCTTGATCTGCTCACCAGTAGCTGGGTTGCGAACCATACGCTCAGGACGTTCGCGGCAGTAGATTTTGCCAACGCCTGGAAGGGTCACAGCACCACCGCCCGAAACTTCACGGGTGATGATCGCGACTACCGCATCAAGCGCTGCGCCTGCAGATTTCTTGTCAGAATCCATTTCCTCGGCCAGTGCGGCAACGAGTTGGGTTTTGGTCATAGGTTTTGCCATTTTTATACTCCTTCGACTGCCCCTGTTGGGCCTCATCTCGCGTAGTTAACTGTATATAGCCATCAAACACAACAATTTGTGCTTAAAAATAAGGGAAAAAGTCCACTTTGGGGGCGAAAAATCGCCTTATAGGAAGGCTGTTTCCTCAAAACTCCGCAATTTCCGGCTATGAATTCTTTCTAGCGGCATTTCACGAAGCATCTCCATTGCGCGTATCCCAATCATCAAATGGCGCGCAACCTGCGTTTTGTAAAAATCACTGGCCATGCCCGGCAACTTCAGTTCGCCATGCAGCGGCTTGTCCGAAACGCATAGCAAGGTGCCGTACGGAACCCTGAACCGAAAGCCATTCGCGGCAATTGTTGCGCTTTCCATATCCAGCGCTACGGCACGGGATTGCGATAGCCTTTGAACCGGTCCGGTTTGATCGCGCAGTTCCCAGTTTCGATTGTCCACTGACGCAACGGTTCCGGTTCGCATGATGCGTTTCAATTCGTACCCTGACAGCTTCGTAACCTGCGCAACAGCTTGCTCTAGCGCGATCTGAATTTCGGCCAACGGCGGGATTGGAACCCAGATCGGAAGATCGTCATCAAGTACCTTGTCTTCACGCAGGTACGAGTGCGCCAAAACGAAGTCTCCTAGCGCCTGCGTGTTGCGAAGACCGGCGCAATGGCCGACCATCAACCAAGCATGAGGGCGAAGAACTGCAATGTGATCCGTCGCTGTTTTTGCATTCGACGGGCCAACGCCGATGTTGACCAGCGTGATGCCAGACCCATCCGGACGTTTAAGGTGGTATGTCGGCATCTGGGGCAGCTTGGCCGGAGCCTGCAAATCCCCATCCGGCTCTTCAATCTCGCGATTGCCCGGCCCTACGAACGACGTATAGCCGCTCGGTTTGTCCGCCAACATTTCGCGCCCGAAGGTTTCGAACTCTTCGACATAAAACTGGTAGTTTGTGAACAGAACGTGATTCTGGAAATGCTCGGGCTGGGTAGCTGTGTAATGCGCCAGTCGGGCTAGTGAATAATCCACACGCTGCGCCGTAAACGGAGCTAGTGCACCAGACCCATCCTGATTTTTGACCGACACGCCGTTTACGATGTCATCATTTGTTGTGTTCAGATCCGGAACGTCAAAAACGTCGCGCAGATTGAACTTCGCTGCACCATCCTGAGGCACAATGCCCCCTTGGTCGCCAGCAACGGCGAAATGCAATGGAATAGGCGTAGTCGACGGACCGACAGAAATGTCGACGCCATGGTTTTCCATCAATAGCGTGATTTGCTGTTCGAGATAGTTTTCAAACAAATCTGGCCGCGTCACTGTCGTCGAATATTCACCCGGTTCAGACACGTGACCAAAGCTAAGCCGGCTATCAGCAACGTCGAAGCTTTGCGACGTGACCCGAATTTCCGGATAAAAGGCGCGGTAACGGCATGTCGAATTGCCTTGGGTAATCGCCATTTGGAACTTCTGCTGAAGAAACCCTGTGGCCTGCCGGTAAAGGTCGTCGATCCTTGCAACAGCAGCCTTCGCATCCGAAAATGTTTGCGGTGGTCCGGCTTCCGGAGTTTCTGTTGGAAGGTTTTTTGACTGCTCGACCATCAAGTTGGCTCCTGTTCTGGCCGCAAGTGTGCCTGAAAAAGATGGGGGCGCAAGCCCTCGCGCTAGGTTATCCTCTTGTGCTCTGGGTGGAATGCGCTCAATTCTTAGTCATGACAAATTCGTTGCTATCTATCGGCCATGGGTTCACCGCGCGTGAATTTGGGAAATTCGTTCAATCCAAAGGGTGGCGGGTGACCGGCACAACCCGTTCAGACGAAAAAGCGAATGACATCGCTAAATTGGGTGCTGAGGCTGTAATTTGGCCCGGCTCTGACCTGCGCTCTGCTATTTCCCAAGCCACGCACATTTTGGTTTCCGCATCACCGACGAAAGACGGCGACCAGTTTTTGCACGAATACAAAGACGCATTACCTTGTTCCACGAAACTACAGTGGATCGGCTATCTTTCGACCACCGGTGTATATGGCGATCATGGTGGAGCTTGGGTGGACGAAGATACCCCCGTGAAGCCTTTGACCAAGCGTGGCCAGTATCGTGTTGCGGCAGAAAACGAATGGTTGGCCACGGGCCTGCCTGTTCACATCTTCCGGCTGGCTGGAATCTACGGGGCGGGTCGTGGTCCGTTTGAGAAGCTTCGAAAGGGTACTGCAAGGCTGGTCAAAAAGCAGGGTCAGGTCTTTGGGCGTATCCATATCGAAGATATTGCCCAATCTTTGTACGCGTCCACAAACGCACCCAACGCAGGCCGGATTTACAACTTGTCCGACGATGAACCCGCATCGCCTGAAGACATTCTGACCTACGCAGCCGAGCTTTTGAACATGGCACCGCCGCCGACAGTGGACTTTGAGACGGCTGAAATGACCCCAATGGCGCGCAGCTTTTATTCTGAGTGCAAGCGCGTGCGAAACGACCGGATGAAAACAGAACTGGGCGTGACGTTGAAATATTCGGGTTACAAGGATGCGCTCGATGCTATCTTAGCGGCTGAGAACGGTTAACCCGCGCTCGTCTGGATTTGCGCAACGCCCAAAAGTTCCAGAACTTTGGCTTCGATATCTTTCGCGTTCAGTTTTGCGACATTGTACATCGCCTCAGGGCTTGCCTGACCAATAAAGGTGTCTGGCAAAACCATCGAGCGGAACTTGAAACCGTTGTCAAAGACCGCGTTGTCAGAAAGAAGCTGGGCGACGTGGCTACCAAACCCGCCAACAGCGCCTTCTTCGATGGAGATCAAGCCTTCGTGGTTTGCGACAAGATCAAGGATCATGGCTTCGTCCAACGGCTTGGCAAACCTGGCATCTGCAATTGTTGGCGTTATTCCGCGTGCAGAAAGCGCCTCGGCTGCTTTACGAACTTCCTCAAGACGCGTTCCAAACGACAATAGCGCGACGCGCTTGCCGTCTTGAATGATGCGGCCCTTGCCGATTTCCAATGGCATACCCTGTTCAGGCAGTTCGACGCCAACGCCTTCGCCACGCGGGTAGCGGAACGCGATTGGGCCATCGTCATACGCAGCGGCGGTGGCCACCATATGGACAAGCTCGGCTTCGTCCGCGGCTGCCATCACCACCATGTCGGGCAGGTTCGTCATGAATGCTATATCAAAGCTTCCGGCATGAGTCGCGCCATCGGCCCCAACCAATCCGGCACGGTCAATCGCAAAGCGCACAGGTAGCCGCTGGATCGCCACATCATGAACGATCTGATCATAGCCGCGCTGCAAAAAGGTCGAATACATCGCGCAGAACGGTTTCAAGCCCCCAGCCGCCAATCCGGCTGCAAACGTCACACCATGCTGTTCCGCAATCCCAACGTCAAAGCAACGCGACGGGTAGCGTTCGGCAAAAAGGTTCAGTCCAGTGCCGTCCGGCATCGCTGCAGTCACAGCACAAATCTTGTTGTCTTTTTGCGCTTCGCTTAACAGGCTTTCGCCAAAAACCTTGGTGTAGGACGGGGCATTGGACGGAGTTTTTTTCTGCTTGCCAGATACAACTTCGAATTTGGCGGTGGCATGACCCTTGTCGACTGCGTTTTCAGCGGGGGCATACCCTTTGCCCTTTTTGGTCAGAACGTGGAGCAGCACGGGTCCTGTCGCGCGTTCGTGCAAGGTCCGCAGCACTGGCATCAACTGATCCATATCGTGGCCATCAATCGGACCGACATAGGAAAAGCCCAGTTCTTCAAACATGGTGCCACCTACGGCCATGCCTTTAAGCATATCCTTGGCGCGTTTTGCCCCTTCGCGGAAAGGTCCCGGTAACAGGCTTACCGCACCTTTGGCAGCGGCTTTCAGCTCTTGAAACGGCTCTTCGGCGTAAAGACGGGACAGGTACGATGACAGCGCACCAACCGGGGGTGCAATGCTCATCTCGTTGTCATTTAGCACGACGAACATGCGACGACCCAGATGGCCTGCGTTGTTCATAGCCTCGAACGCCATACCGGCGCTCATTGAGCCATCGCCGATAACGGCAACGGCATCGCCAAGACCACCATGACACTGACCGCCAAGCCCTTCGGCCACAGCAAACCCCAGCGCAGCACTGATCGAGGTCGAGCTGTGCGCAGCCCCAAACGGATCAAAAACGCTTTCAGAGCGCTTCGTAAAACCACTCAGCCCGTCTTGCTGGCGCAGGGTGCGGATACGATCACGACGACCGGTGATGATCTTGTGCGGATAGCACTGATGCGAAACATCCCAGATGATCTTGTCTTTCGGGGCATTGAACACGGCGTGCAATGCAACCGTCAGTTCGACAACGCCAAGACCTGCGCCCAAGTGGCCGCCAGTTTCCGACACAGCACTAACAGTCTCTTGTCGCAACTCATGCGCCAGTTGGGTCAACTGGCTATCAGACATACGCTTCAGGTCATCAGGCGATTGCACCTGATCCAAAAGCGGAGTTGTCGGACGTTCGGACATTAGTGCCCCCTTTGGGCTTTTTAGCTGTTGCGCGAAATAACGAAACGCGCTGCTTCCTTCAAGATATCTGCCTTGTGACCGTATGGCGCAAGGGCTTCTTCGGCTTCTGCAACCAATTCAGCGGCCCGAAGCTTTGCGCCATCAAGACCTAGCAGGGAAACGAACGTCGCCTTACCGGCTGTTTCGTCTTTGTTAAGACGCTTGCCCGCTGTTGCTTCGTCACCTTCAACATCAAGGATATCGTCTGCTATCTGAAACGCAAGGCCAAGCGCCTGAGAATACGTTTCCAGTGGCTGCAGGTCGGCATTTGCCATCCGCGCACCTGCACAAGCCGACCATTTGATGAGCGCGCCGGTCTTGCCCGCCTGCAAAACGGTTATATCTTCTATGCCAAGCGGGCGTTCTGCCATTTCGGCTGCAATATCCAACGCCTGCCCGTAAACCATCCCCGCCGCGCCTGATACTTTGGCAAGGGAAGCCGCCAATTCGGCCCTGATACGCGCATCACTGGAAACATCGGGGTGCATTGTCAGCTCAAACGCCAAACTCTGCAGGGCATCGCCCGCAAGAACGGCCGTCGCGTCATCCCACTTCTTGTGAACGGTTGGCTGCCCCCGCCGCAGATCATCGTCATCCATGCAAGGAAGATCGTCGTGCACCAGAGAATAGGCGTGCAGGCATTCGATTGCACAAGCAGGCCAAATCGCCTTGTTAGGGTCTATTTCGTGCAGTCTAGCGGACTCTAAAACCAAAAAGGCCCGCAGGCGTTTACCGCCATTGGTGGCGTAAGCCATAGCGTCACGCAAATCGCCGCTTGGAAGAGACCCCAATACATCGTCGAGATGGGCCTGAACCAGCGCAGACGTTTCTTTCAGCTTGTCTTTGAACACGTGTTAGAGACCTTCGACCGGCTTCAAACCATTTGGCGCACCGTCTTCACCCAAGGTGATCTGAGCAACCTTTTCTTCCGCCGATTTCAGCTTTTCCTCGCAGTGTTTTTTAAGCTCTGCACCCCGTTGATACAGGCCAATGGATTCTTCCAACGCCACATCCCCGCGCTCAAGATCGGATACGACTTTCTCAAGTTCGCGCATCGCATCTTCAAAGCTCATTTCGTTCACTGGGGTATCGGTCATTTTGCGAGTCTCCTAAAACCGTCTGCACCATAATCGCCCCCGATAGCCGACGCAATTCGGTTGACGTTCGTTGCCGGAAAACAGCATCTTCCAGCCATGACAGACCAGTCGATATCCAGCCCGAAAAAGGCCACCAACATCTGCCTGACCTAGCCGCATGGTTGCGGGCATATTCGGCGCCCAGTCTTACAACTCGTCCTGCAAACACGGCCTTTTGGCTGAAACAGGCCGAAAAATCGTCGTCCAGACAGCCTCACCCTAACCTCCGGGAAAGGGAGCTTGGGATTCTGGAAATCATGCAGAGGCTAGCTAAAAGGCTTGAAGATAATCCTTGGCGGGTCGCGATAACGCACGGGGATTATCACCCAAACAACCTGATCTGGGATGGGCAAGTTCTTACCGGAATTGATATCGGCGGTTCGGCCAGCTTGCCAATCTACAAAGATATGGCGCGTTCACTCGTGCATCTTGCCAGACGAAATGTGCTTGGGGGTGACTCTCAAAGCTTCGGTGTCAGCAAGACCCTTCTGAATGCTTATTCCGATAGCTTCGAGCTAACCCAAACAGAGCTAGACGTCGCGGTTCCATTTTTCATCGGCTTCGAATGCTTGATCAAAGTCGAACAACCCGATGCACCTAAATGGCGGATCAAAGCCGCCGAGAGAATGTACGATGGGTTCCTTGAAGAGTTTTAGGCCATTCCCATCGCAACACTTTGCATAGCAACTATTAAATGGCGACCCCGGCAGGATTCGAACCTGCAACCTGCCCCTTAGGAGGGGGCTGCTCTATCCAGTTGAGCCACGGGGCCGGTTCCTGATTTATGGGGTAGTCGAACGTCAATGCAAAGAGCAGAAGTGTTCGTCAAGCGCTCAAATAAAAGAACTTTCTAAACTCATCTATGTCCAGTACTTTCGAGGCGCGCTTTTTCTTGGCGTATTTATTAGAAGGATTAGCAACTTTCAGTGATTAAGTACGCCGAACTATACACACGACGGAACTGCATCACATGTGGGTCAAGTGAGCTTGAGCAACTGTCAGCAGGACGCTTTAGCGACGAGCCGTTACGCGGTTTTCTGGCAAATGACCCATCCATTGCCCTATCTGGAACAAGCTGAGTGGTCATTTGTGCAGTGCAAGAAATGCAGCCAAAAATTCCACCAAAATGTTCTGACTGAAGAATGGCTAGGAATATACTACAATAATTGGATATCACGCGAGGCGATCGAACAGCATGCGCGAAACTCCGGAAACTTCGGGTTTCATGCGAACTTTGAAAAAGGCAAGCACTCTGTTGAACGGATTTTGCAGCTTGAGCGCCTTACGAGAAATCTCCGAGAAGACGGCCCCATCCGAGTTCTGGACTTTGGGTGCGGGGACGGAAAATTTCTTGCGACTTGTGCAAGCTTGGGATTTGAGTGCGTAGGTGTTGAGTTTTCCGCAGCCCGCGAGAAAACAAAGGCAGTCGATTTTTTCGGGGATTTGGAACAAGTCGAGCGCGAGTATGGGTCTGGACAGTTTCATGCGGCAGTACTTTTCGAAGTTTTAGAGCATCTCTTTGATCCGCTTGCGATACTTCGGTCAATAAGGACATTTTTGGTTGAAGGAGGTATTCTTATTCTTGAGACGCCAAACTGTCCGAACGTTACTGGAATACACGACATCAACGACTACAGGCTTATTGATCCTTTAGGGCATATAAACGCGTTCACTGCGCAGACCCAAGAAAGGATAGCTATCGAGGCGGGCTTCCACCGTGTGACACCCAGTGTAGTCCAATGCACTGCTGATCCAGCCCGAGCCTACAAGCGGGAAGCTCGTCGAATTCTCCAACCATTTTTGAGAAGAAACACCCAACAGTACTTTATTGCGCGTTGATTTGTATGGTCGCGATAATTTTGGATAGAATTCAGGCGGTCTAGAACTGGTAATTTTAATAACCAAAATCGCCGATTTACATTCCTAGCCAGTGTTTATCACGCCCAAGCTCAAGATCACTCACGCCCATGAACCAATCACCGCTTGGATTTCACACACCTTTCCGGCTAGTTTGGGATCAACAAACAAACAACAGGTTCATCAGTGTCGAGATCTCAGCAACGCCCCCTTACACTTCGCGAAGTTTCTGAAGCCTCTGGTGTGTCAGAAATGACCGTCAGCCGGGTTCTTAGAAATCGCGGGGATGTTTCTGAAGCCACCCGCAAAAAGGTTCTCGCCGCTGCAAAAGATTTGGGTTACGTGCCCAACAAAATCGCCGGCGCATTGGCCAGCCAAAGGGTGAACCTTGTTGGGGTGATCATTCCTTCACTGTCGAACATGGTGTTCCCCGAAGTCATGACGGGGATATCGGAAGAACTGGAAGGAACCGAGCTTCAGCCAGTTGTCGGTGTCACAGATTATCTGCCCGAAAAAGAAGAGCGCGTTTTGTATGAAATGCTCAGCTGGCGGCCATCAGGTGTCATCATCGCAGGGCTTGAGCATTCAGACGCCGCCCGTGCCATGCTTCAGTCGTCTGGAATTCCGGTCGTTGAGATTATGGATACCGACGGCAATCCTATCGACGCTATGGTTGGCATCAGCCATCGCCGCGCTGGCCGCAAAATGGCTGAAGCGATTGTTAAGGCCGGTTACCGCCGGATCGGGTTCCTTGGAACCAAGATGCCCTTGGACCATCGCGCACGAAAGCGTTTTGAAGGCTTCACACAGGCTTTGGCTAAATCCGGGATCGAGATTGCGGATCAGGAATTCTATTCGGGTGGCTCAGCCCTTGCCAAAGGTCGAGAGATGACCGAGGCGATGTTGAAGCGGACGCCTGACCTAGATTTTCTCTATTTCTCAAACGACATGATCGGCGCTGGCGGGCTTCTCTATTTGCTTGAGGCTGGAATCGACGTGCCAGGGCAAATCGGACTTGCAGGGTTTAACGGGGTCGAACTTCTAGAAGGCTTGCCCCGCCGTTTGGCTACGATGGACGCCTGCCGTTTGGATATTGGCCGCAAAGCTGCGCAGATCATTGCAGCACGACAGGAAGACGATGCCGAGAGTGTCGAAAACATAGTCGAGCTAAGTCCAAAGATCGACTTTGGGGAAACGCTGAAAAGATAGCTCTAGATTTTGCTAGCAAGTCGACGCGTTGACAGCCAACTAACCATTAACATGATTGACGCAGTCAGAAGGCAAAGCCCAAGCCCTCCGACCTGATAGCTGATCCCTGACAGCAAGGTTCCAACCAATCGACCCGCTGCGTTGGCCATGTAGTAGAACCCGACATCCATCGTGACCCGTTGGCCCGTCGTGAACGCCAATATGAGGTAAGAATGGAGCGATGAATTCACCGCGAAGATCGCTCCGAACACCAAAAGCCCCAGTATTAGAGACACAGTTAGCCCTAAACTGGCGTCCGGTGACAGAACGACCACCACAGCAAGAATTGCTGGGACTACAACAAGCGATCCGACCCATATCTCTGCTTTAGACACTAGTTTTTCGGTCGATACCCGCTGGGCACTCAAAATCCTTGGCGCAAGGGTTTGAACCACTCCATAAAGGATTGTCCAAATGGCCAAGAACCCGCCGACCGTGAAAAATGCCAATCGGTTTCCGGCTTCGCTTCCGTCGGACAGGACCGCGTAGAAATAGACCGGAATACCCACCACGAACCACACATCCCGTGCGCCAAACAGAAATACCCGCGCAAAGCTAAGCCAGTTTACGCGTGCGCTTGTCGAAAAGACCTCTTTGATTTGGGTGCCCTTTACGCCGCTTGGTAGGCCAGATTGCATACGCAGCACGATCGCCAATAGGATGACTGCTAGCAGCGCTGCCATGCCCAACACAGACGTCTGAAAGCCGACCAAGGCCAAAAGAACACCACCAAGCAAAAAGCCAAATCCTTTGATCGCATTCTTTGCACCGGTCAGGATCGCGACCCATTTGAACAGGGCAGAGCTTTCGTCTGGCGCAAGCAGCTTAACCGCGCTTTTGGCGCTCATCTTGGTTAGGTCCTTAGCGATACCGGAAAGCCCCTGAACGCCCATCGCATATGTGACGACCAATGTGATCCCCCACCCTTCATCAAGATGCACAAACCCGACCAAGGCTAATATCTGCAGGAAAAGGCCCGCTTTCAGCGTGCTTCCCAAACCAAACCTAGCCGCAATCCATCCGGCAGACAGGTTCGTCAGAATGCCCGCACATTCGTATAGAATGAACAGATAGGCCAGATGCACTGGCGAAAAGCCGAGTGAATGGAAATGCAATAGAACCAGCATCCGCAAAGCGCCGTCTGTCAGCATAAACGCCCAATAGGCTGCTGTGACGGCGATGTACGCTGGAAGGGTCTTTTTAGTCTCTATCAAAGGGAATTTCCGACCATCAGGGCCACATCAACCAATCTGTGGGCGTAACCCCATTCATTGTCATACCAGACGTAAATCTTGGCCTGAGTGTCATTGATCACCATCGTCGACAGCGCGTCTACGATCCCACTGCGGGGGTCGTTGGTGTAGTCTGTGGATACCAAGGGACGTTCTTCGTAACCCAATATCCCCATTAAATCCCCTTCGGATGCGTCTCTAAACCAGCCGTTTAGCTCTTCTGCCGTGGTTTCCCTATTCAGTTCAAACACACAGTCGGTCAGCGAAGCATTCAGCAAAGGCACCCGCACCGCGTGACCGTTCAGCTTGCCCTTCAGTTCGGGGTATATCAGTGTGATCGCGGTTGCTGATCCCGTGGTGGTCGGGATCAAGCTGTTGAGTGCTGAACGCGCACGACGCAGATCACTTGCCGGCCTGTCCACAATGGTCTGGGTATTCGTCACATCATGAATGGTTGTTATCGATCCATGCTTGATACCGATGTTTTCCTGAAGGACTTTTACGACAGGCGCAAAGCAGTTGGTCGTACAGCTTGCTGCAGTGACGATGCGGTGCTTGCTTGGGTCGTATGTGTCACTATTCACGCCAAAAACGATGTTTGCAGCTTTCCCGTCTTTGACCGGAGCAGACACTACCACCTTTTTCACGCCCGCGTCGAAATAGGGCTGAAGCGCCTCTTCGGTTTTGAAGACCCCTGTGCAGTCGATAACTACATCGACACCACTAAGCGGCAATTCCCCTATGTTAGAGACTGAAAGGGCCGGAATTCGCACACCATCAATCGAGATACTTTCGTCGTCAGCCGCAAACTCTGCGTCCCAGCGCCCGTGAATAGTGTCGAATTCCAACAGATGGGCATGCATTTTCGGATCGCCGGTTTTGTCGTTGATAAAAGCGATGTCGGCCCCGCGTTCCAACAGAGGCTTTAGCGCAAGCTTTCCCATGCGGCCCAATCCATTCAGCGCGTAAACTGTCATTCGTCTCTCTTCCAAACTAGCGTCGTTGGCACGGCACCCGCAGATTTCACCACCTGCCGCCCCTTACGAATATAAAAAGCAAGCGCCATCAGCAACGACGGCAATGCGATTTCAAGTACGTAAAACGCTTTTCCCCTGTTCGACAAACCAACTAGCGAAGGCTAATGTTGTCACCTGTTCGGCGAACGTTTTCGGATTCGCCACTCTGGGAAATTCGGCTCTATGGCTCTGCTTTGCAAAGGCACGCAAATCCTTGTTGATCCCGACGGCACCTGTCGCCGGGTCGAAGAGCTGCAGGTCGGCGACAAGCTGTTCGATCCGCTAGCACAAAAGCTTGTCGAAGTGTCTAACATTGTGCCTTGGGTCGCGGGTCAAGACACATCGACAGCGCCCGTACTGATCCCCAAGCACGCGCTTTCAGACACCCAGCCAAGCGATGATTTCTTTGCGCCACAAACGCTTGAGATTTTTGTCGCGACCAAACCCAAAGGCCAATCGATCCCTGTTGCGCGGCGCATATTGGTCAGAAATTTAGTTGGCGAAGGCCTTGCCCGAATTGCGGATCAACTGGCTGGCCTTCAATGCTACTTGGTTCTGACGAACGAAGCGGCTCTAATGATGACAAATGGCGTTCTAGCCGTGGGCAAATCTGTACCGCAGCGCAAGTCCGCCTAAAACTTCAGCTTCCGCAAATCCTCAAGCAAATCGAGAAGCGTCTCTAACCGCTCTTCGCCAAACTCTTGCGCTAGTTTTTGCGTTATTTGGGCGCTGTTCGAATAATGCTCATTAATGAGCGCTATGCCGGTTTCCGTGATGGACACAAGGGTGGTTCGTCTGTCCGATGCATCGTTGGCCCGTGTTAACAAACCATCCTGCTCCATCGCTTTCAGAATGCGGGTTAGGCTTGGCATCATGATACAGGCGGCTTCTGCGATACGGGCCTGACCCACCGGACCCATTTCGTTCACCACACGAAGGACCCGCCATTTCTGTTCCGAGATATTGCTTGCGTGAAGCATCGTCCGATACGGCTCCATCACGACTTCGCGTGCACGCAGCAGTGCAATCGGTAAAGATCGACCGGTTTTGCTTAGCTGAAGCGAGTTCGTTTTGGTGCCGCTGTTTTTCATGTTCACTTTCCGCGTGTACACGACGAAACTGGCGCAAACAGTGGTACTTGACAAGCAAGCGTTTTGGTTAACACATTAATTATCCGAGGCTACGGGCTTGAAGAGCTTCGCAACCACGCTAATTGGTCCGAGGCGCTGGCCTTAAAATGGAAAAGCGATCCTGATTTCGAGATTGCCACCGGCCCTATTCTCTCATTGTTCAGCTTTCGCGTGTCGGGGTTGGACGACGCCGGTCAGATTAGCTTTGTGAACCGCCTGATTGAATTCTTTAGACAACGGCTCTATTCCCCTTCTTCAGAGCAACGAAAAGGATATGAGACGTGGCAAACCATTTGTATCAGGGCGATCTACCGGACGATTTGGACCTAGGCTCTGTTGTTGCCATCGACTGTGAGACTATGGGGCTAAACCCCCATCGGGATCGTTTGTGTCTGATACAGATGTCTTCGGGCGACGGGCATACGCATCTGGTTCAAGTTGCGAAAGGCCAGACCGAGGCACCAAACCTGTGTCGCATGCTAGAAGACCCAAACGTTCTAAAGTTGTTTCACTTTGGCCGATTTGATATCGCCGCGATGTACAACGCGTTCGGGGCACTGACCGCCCCCGTATACTGCACAAAAATAGCTAGCAAAATGGTGCGGACATACACCGACCGGCATGGGCTAAAGAACCTGTTGCAAGAACTACTGAGCGTGGACATTTCAAAGCAGCAGCAATCAAGCGATTGGGGCACCGACAAGCTTAGCAATGCACAGTTGGACTATGCCGCCAGCGATGTTTTGTATCTGCACAAACTACGGGATATTCTGGATCAGCGTCTTGCGCGTGAAGGACGAACCGAAATGGCGCAGGCGTGTTTTGATTTTCTGCCGACACGGGCGAAACTAGACCTGGCGGGCTGGCCAGAGATCGACATCTTTGCGCACTGATCCGCGCAATCGCGTGGCGGGTCTTGGTCGGGTAATTGAAATCCGGTAGCCTTGCGGCAACGAAACCAGAGGTGCAGCACAAAAATGGCTCAAAGCATTGCCAGCTATTCGCGTGTCGTTGCGTGGTTGAAGATTCTGCTGCCCCTGTCGGCACTGGCGTTGCTGTCCACGCTTTTCCTGTTTTCGCGCAGTATTGACCCCGAACAATCCATTCCGTTCGCTTCTGTGGACGTAAAGGAACTGGCGCGTGAACCCCGAATTACCGCGCCTGAGTTTTCCGGAATGACCGCCGATGGCGCCGCCATCACCATTTCCGCAAGCTCTGCAAAGGCTGATCCAACCAATATCGAAAACGCGACGATCAATAGGCTGACGGCTATTTTTCAAACACCGGACGGGGCAAGCGTTACGGCACAAGCTGACGAAGGGTCTATCGAAGATGCCAAAACCGCCCGCTTGGAAGGGGATGTTTTCATCCAAACGTCCTCTGGTTATCGAATTTCAACCGAAGAGTTGATATCAGACTTGGACAAAACACTCATCGAATCGGCGGGTGTAGTCGCGGCCTCTGGTCCGGTTGGCGATATTGATGCAGGCAAAATGATTGTTCATTTGCAAAACCAAACAGGAACCTCGATGCTTGTTTTCAAGAATGGCATCAAAGTGTTATATGAACCAAGCCAAACAAATGAGGCCGCGCAGTGAGTATCTTTCGTTTCTTTTTAGTCCTGGTTGCTTCGGTGCTGGCAAGCATCGCGGTTGCGCAAACGTCTTTGACGTTTGGCCCGCTTGCACAAGACACTGACGCCCCGATCGAGATTGAGGCGGACGAGCTTGCGATTTCTCAGGCCGACAACTCGGCCACGTTTTCGGGTAACGTTGTGATCAAACAGGGTGAAATGTCCCTGTCGGCCCCATTGGTTACGGTTGTCTACAACCCTGAAACCTCGGACATTGATGCACTGATTGCGAGCGGTGGTGTAACACTTGTATCCGGCGAAGAGGCAGCCGAAGCCGAAATGGCCGAGTATTCCGTTACAGACGGCATTATCGTTATGAAGGGCGATGTTCTTTTGGCGCTGGGTCTAAGCAGCCTTGCAGCCGAAGAAATGACCGTGAACCTAAACGATGGAAGTGCACTTCTGACGGGGCGTGTTCGCACCGTTCTACGCTCACAAGGTAGCAACTGATGACAGACAAACGCCCCGAACTGACTGTAACCCAAGGGGCGTCGGGGCTGCGTATTGAAAATCTGCGCAAAAGCTATCGCAAGAAAATCGTCATTCGGGACGTGTCTATGCAATTGGATCGGGGCGAAGTCGTTGCGCTTCTCGGCCCCAACGGTTCAGGCAAGACGACCTGTTTCTATTCTATCGCAGGGCTCGTTTCGCCCGAAGGTGGCCGCGTTGTTCTGGATGGCACCGATGTTACAAATCTACCCATGTATCGCCGTGGGCGGCTTGGGATCGGGTATCTGCCACAGGAAATGTCGATCTTTCGCGGAATGAAAGTCGAAGACAACATCTCGGCCATCCTCGATATTTCGATCAAGGACCGCCACAAAAGACGCGAGCGTCTGGAAGAGCTGCTTTCAGAGTTTTCTATCGAACACTTGCGCCGTGCACCATCGCTTGCCCTGTCGGGGGGTGAACGCCGCCGTGTCGAGATTGCCAGATGTCTGGCTGCGAACCCCAAGTATCTGCTTCTCGACGAACCGTTCGCTGGCGTTGATCCGATATCCGTCGGGGACATTCGCCATCTTGTCGCTGATCTAAGCAAGCGTGGAATTGGTGTTCTTATTACCGACCACAACGTTCGCGAAACCCTGGAAATCGTAGACCGCGCTTACATCCTACATGACGGAACCGTCATGATGAGCGGTTCGCCCGACGATGTTGTCAATGACGACAACGTCAGACGCGTTTATCTGGGCCACGATTTCAAAATTTCGTAGGCGGAAACTTTCTATTTCAAATGAACTTGCGCTAGGTCATTGACTCTCGCCGCCAAATCGCGCCCAATTGGAGCATGGTTGTTCAATGCGTCCGCACGATTCATTGGGCCCCGCGCAAGACGCTGGGCAGTGAACTGGGCAAACTGACAGCCACATTTTCCGAAAATAAAAAGACAGAACATTCGAAGTATTTCGAACGCGATAAATCTGTCTGCTTCCTAAGAAAGGAATAATACATGCGCTACCAAATCAGCGGGAAACAAATTGATATCGGCAACGCCCTTCAGACTTATGTGCAGGATGAGTTGAACGGCATTGTTCAAAAATACGCCGAGCGCCCGACTGACGCGAACATTGTTTTTTCAAAAAGCGGATCTGAATTCGTTTGCGAAGCAACTGTTCATTTGTCCACAGGGCTAACGGCTTCGGCCAAAGGTCACGCGCATGAAATCCACGCTGCATTTGATAGTACCTCGGACAAAATGGAAAAACAGCTCCGACGGTATAAGAGGCGATTAAAGGACCACCATCAGGAACGAAGTGAACCCGTTGAATATTCCGGAGCTTCGTCATATATCCTCGCATCAGATCAGGAATCAGAGGATTCGGAGCCCGAAACCCTGCAGCCGATGATCGTCGCAGAGATGGAAGCACGCGTTCAATCTTTGTCGGTCGGTGAAGCGGTTATGCAGATGGAACTAGCTGGCGCTCCGGTTCTTGTTTTCAAAAATGAGGGAAACAACGGGCTAAATGTCGTTTATCGTCGTGAAGATGGGAATATCGGTTGGATTGACCCACAAAACGGCGGCTAAAAGCATCTTTCCGAAGTTAGGGTAATAAAACATGCACTTGTCCGAGATTGTACGGCCAGAGGCTGTGAAAGTTGTATCATCTACAACAAGCAAAAAGCGTCTGTTTCAGGAACTGGGTGAGGTTGCAGCCTCTGCCTATGGTCTGAAGGCTGAAACCGCCATTGAATCTTTGACCGAGCGTGAAAACCTTGGACCAACAGGTGTGGGGCACGGAGTAGCCTTGCCCCACGCACGCCTAGACGATCTGGAAGAGCTTTGCGGTGTGTTCGTCATGCTGGAAAAGCCGGTAGATTTCTCGGCACCTGATCGCGAACCAGTCGATATTGTCTTTAGCCTGTTTGCCCCTGCTGATGCGGGCGTTGAACATCTAAAAGCTCTGGCGCTGATTTCGCGGACTTTGAAGGATTCCGGTGTTCGCACCAAGCTTCGCTCGAACGACGATCCTTCGGCGCTATATGCGATCCTGACCGCAGGTCCGACGTCGCAAGCGGCCTAATCAGCGCGCCATTTGTTGAAACCAAACACCATGTAGTCTCGGCTATAGGTCGCCTGCGCGACCTTTTCGAGCTCTTGATCGTAAATGTCAGCCAAAGAGTAATTACCCACCGGCTCTTCGCGAACGGGCAGTCGTGGACTTTCGACACCCACTTTGGACGCAAGCCAAAGTAGCTCTTCGTCCATATCCCGCTCGTGGATAATGATGTCAGGCAGGGCGAAGTTGCCGAACCCCTGAATGATTTGCGACTGACTGGCCCAGTGCTGGTCAATTCTTACGCTGGTTTGTTCAGCGAGGTTTTTTTGAAGCCACTTTAGAAACCCAATAAAGGCTTGCCGATGCTCTCCGATATCATAGGCAAGATCATAGGGC
>CAYZAY010000013.1:38839-39875 GCA_964476515.1 uncultured Rhodobacterales bacterium | reverse complement strand
TTGAGCCACACCAGACTGAGCAGATGCAGTGGAAGCCTGATGTGTTCCTCGACATCACGCCGGTGTGGGAAAAGAAGCGCAAAGCGATGGAGTGTAACGAGGGGCAGATTCACCTCTGGGATTTCTACACTCGCGTGGCGCAGCAGAGGGCGAACCATTTCAAGCGGAATTCGGGCGGCATGGCCGGAGGGCGGGATTGCAAATACGCCGAAGGGTTTGAAACGATCTTCCCGCGCACTGTGGATGAGCTAAGCTGATGACATATCAACCGGGACAAACAGGCGTAGTGGTTCAGAATATTGAACGCGCCGATCAAGACGTGATTGATGCGCTGGGTGAATGTGGCGTGGCGACTGTGCATGAAGCGCAGGGGCGAAAGGGGCTTTTGGCATCCTACATGCGCCCGATTTATGAAGGCGCTCGTGTTGCTGGGTCGGCTGTAACGATCCTCGCCCCGCCGATGGACAACTGGATGATCCATGTGGCGATTGAACAGCTTCAGGCGGGGGATATTTTGGTGCTGGGAACGATCTCGCCGTCGGATGCTGGGTATTTCGGAGACCTGCTAGCCAGTTCAGCCAAGGCACGGGGTTGTCGAGGGTTGGTGATAGACGCAGGCGTGCGCGATGTGCGTGATCTGACAGACATGGGCTTTCCGGTTTGGTCGAAAGCGATTTGTGCGCAAGGCACGGTGAAAGAGACCGTCGGGTCGGTGAATGTACCAGTGGTCTGTGCGGATGAGCTGGTGAATGCCGGAGATATCATCGTGGCAGATGACGACGGGGTTGTTGTTGTGCGGCGCGATGAGGCGGCAGATGTGTTGACCAAAGCGCAGGCGCGCGAAGCGCTTGAGGGCGAAAAGCGGGCACGGTTTGAGGCGGGCGAGTTGGGGTTGGACCTTTACGACATGCGGCCTCGGTTGGCGGAAAAAGGATTGAAATACGACTAGGGCAAGGGGGGCGCTGCCCCCCTTGGACCCCCCGGAGTATTTCTGGAAAGATGAAAGCAGGTTTGATGGCTGGTGTGCGGTGCATGT
>CAYZAY010000013.1:0-38804 GCA_964476515.1 uncultured Rhodobacterales bacterium | reverse complement strand
CCTCGAAAGGGGGGTACTTCCTTGCTGAGGAAATGCCAGATGATCGCGATGCGTTTTTGCTGTCGGTGATGGGATCGCCAGATAGCCGTCAGATTGACGGGATGGGGGGCGGTGGCCCTCTGACCTCGAAGGTGGCGGTGGTCAGGAAATCCGAGCGGGCTGGGGTCGATGTGGAGTACCTGTTTTTGCAGGTATTCGTCGATCAGCCGATTGTGACGGATGCGCAGAATTGTGGGAATATCCTTGCTGGTGTTGGACCCTTTGCCATTGAGCGGGGCTTGGTTGAGGCTGCGGATGGGGTGACGCCTGTGACGATTTATATGGAGAATACCGGTCAGATCGCCGTGGCGCGGGTTGAGACGCCAGGGGGTATTGTGAATTACGCAGGTGATGCGGTGATTGACGGGGTGCCAAATAGTGCAGCGCCGGTGCCGATTGAATTTCGCGATACGGCGGGGTCGTCCTGTGGGGCTTTGCTGCCGACGGGGAATGTTTCGGACGTCGTTGAGGGCGTTGAGGTGACTATGATCGACAACGGGATGCCTTGTGTGGTGATGCGGGCCGAGGATTTAGGGATCGTGGGCGATGAAGCGCCCGAGGTGCTTGAAGGCAATGCTGAGCTGCGCGCTAAGCTTGAGGCGATCCGGCTGGCCTGTGGTCCGTTGATGAACCTTGGCGATGTGGCCAAGAAAACGGTGCCGAAAATGACGATGGTGTCAGCGGCTAATCAAGGTGGAGCGATTGTGACGCGGACCTTTATTCCCCATCGCTGTCACAAGGCGATTGGCGTGCTGGGTGCAGTAAGTGTTGCAACGGCTTGTTTGCTTAAGGGCAGCACCGCCTACGATTTGGCTGCGCGGGGCGAAGGGGTCGAACGGACCCTTTCTGTCGAGCATCCGAGCGGCGAGATGACTGTGGTTGCTAAACTGGACGGTGCGGGTGGCCTGAGGAGCGCTGCGATTTTGCGCACCGCGCGCATACTGATGGACGGCGAGGTGTTCGCATGAGCGATGAGGTTCAAGTTATGGATGCGGATTGGCTTGAGTTTCATCCAAGCCCGTCAAAGCCCAGTTTCGTTTTGCCCAAAGGGGCGGTGGATGCCCATTGTCATGTGTTTGGACCGTCGCCCGCGTTTCCTTTTACGCCTGAGCGGAAATATACGCCCTGCAATGCTGGCAAAGATAAGTTGTTCGCGCTGCGTGATCACCTAGGGTTTGAGCGCAACGTGATCGTGCAAGCGACCTGCCACGGTAAGGATAACAGTGCGATGGTCGATGCCTGTCGCGCTGCGGGGGATAGGGCGCGGGGCATAGCCTCGGTCGGGCCGGATATAACCCACGCCGAGCTGGAAGAGATGCATGACGCAGGCGTGCGTGGTGTTCGTTTCAACTTTGTGAAGCGGTTGGTGGATGACACGCCACGGGATGTTTTCCTGCGCACCGCCGATAAGATTAAAGAATTCGGCTGGCACATCGTGGTCTATTTTGAGGCTCAGGACCTTGAGGAACTGGAACCTTTTCTAAAGCAGCTGCCAACGACGATCGTGGTTGATCATATGGGGCGGCCCGATGTGACCAAGGGTGTTGATCATCCGGACTTCGGGCGGTTCATCCGTTTGATGGAAGAGAACGAAAATATCTGGTCCAAGGTCACCTGTCCGGAACGATTGTCGGCTAATGGACCGCCCTACGCGGATGTGGTTCCCTACTGTCAAGCTATCGTTGATCGCTTTGAGGATCGCGTGCTTTGGGGCACAGACTGGCCACATCCGAATATGAAATCGCACATGCCCGATGATGGGGCGCTGGTCGACTACATTCCGAAAATCGCGCCAACTTCTACCCAGCAGCAAAAGCTGCTCGTTGATAATCCGATGCGTCTTTATTGGGCGTAAACTTTAGGAGGAGATCCAATGGATCAACCAGGCTTTGATGCCCATACGCATATTCCGGGCACCACTATCTTTGACGGTGCTCAGGCGATGAAAGGCTATAACCTGAACAAGATGTGTTTTTCCTTTAACAAGGCGGACAATCGCGACGCGTTTAGGGAAGATGCCGAAGCCTATATGGAAAAATACCAGCTGACCGAAGCGCAGAGAGACGCGATCCGGTCTAGCAATATCCTCGCTATGATCGAGGAGGGCGGCAATATTTACTATCTGGCGAAGCTTGCCGGAATCTTAAAACTGTCGGTTCAGGATGTTGGCGGTTTGCAGACTGGCCGCACGACCGAGGAATTCAAAGACTTCCTGTTGAGTCAGGCATAAGGGGCGGAACATGGCTAAAATTCTTGGTGGTATAACAACTTCTCATATTCCTGCGGTCGGTAACGCGATCCAGAACGAGCTTTATGACGATCCCTATTGGAAACCGTTCTTTGACGGGTATCCAAAGGTCCATGACTGGATCAGCAAAAACAAACCTGACTATGTGGTGAATATCTACAACGACCACGGACTGGGTTTCTTTCTCGACCGTATGCCGACCTTTGCGATTGGCGCAGCCCATGAGTATCGCAACGAAGACGAAGGCTGGGGGCTGCCATCGCTGCCGCCATTTCCGGGTGCGCCTGAACTGAGCTGGCACATTATCGAAAGCATGGTGGCGGATGAATTCGACATCACGTCATGCCAAGAGCTTCCGGTGGATCACGGGTTTGTCGTGCCGATGCAACTGTTCTGGCCGGGGGCACCGGATAATCCGGATATGCCGCGGGCAGTGCCGATTTCGGCCAATACTGTGCAGCATCCCATTCCGACGCTGAAACGGGCGCTCGATTTTGGCAAAGCCTTACGCAAGGCGCTTCAATCGTTCCCCGAGGATGCGACAATCGTTATTCTGGGTACGGGGGGGCTTTCTCACCAATTGGATGGTGAACGCGCTGGCTTTATCAACCGCGAGTTTGACGAATATTGCCTTGAGAATATCGTTCACAACCCTGAAGAGCTGACCAAAATCACTCGGATGGAGCTGGTCGAAAAAGCCGGTGCCCAAGGGACCGAATTTCTGATGTGGATGATGATGCGGGGCGCCTTGGGCGATAACGTCACCGAGCTGACGCGCAACTACCATATACCGATTTCAAACACGGCCGCAGGAACGTTGCTGCTGGAATGCGGGGCGTAGAGCGATCTATTATCTCCAGTGTTGGGGTGCGTGCAGCGTGCGCACCCCAAACCAATCCTTAACGCCTAACCCGCAGTTTCCTTTGCGTGCACAGACGTGGTTCCGTTGGCCTTAGGATAGCGAAAGCTGGGATTCCGACGGTCAGCCAATAACCAAGAGATCGACAGGTGCGGAGGGCGAAACCTCTCCGTTTTTGGCAGGAAATTCGCAATCGGCGGGCCCGCCACCCTTAATCGCTACACTCTTAGACAAACCCTGATGTTGATACCCTGCCGGAGCTGGTTCCGAGCGGGGTAAAGGTGCGCGTGCTGGGTTTAGCGTCGAACCCACGACAAAAAAAGAGGCGCGCAATGAAAGCGCACCTCGGAATTCTTGTGGTGAGTTTTTCGAATACTCGATAGCTTTATTCTTCGACGTCTTCTTCGCCTTCGACATCAGCAGATTCAGCACCAACTTCTTCGTAATCTTTTTCAAGAGCAGCGAGATCCTCGCGCTCTGGCTCTGGCGCAGGTGGTGCAGTGTCGTTACCCTTTTCGGGGTTTGGGTCGCCGTTGCCGTTTAGATGCGCGTGCGCGCTACCTTGGCCGTTGGCGAGGCCGTTTTCATTAGGAACACCGCCCTTACCTGCAAGAGATGCGGTAGGTGCGATTGAGAAAGCCAATGCGACGGCAAGGGCCGATGTTGTTGAGAGGAAACGCTTCATTTACTCGTCCTTATTTGCGATGCGGGGCCACGTTAGTTGCAAAAGTTAATTTACCCTAAGGTCAATTGTGGTGACTTTAGGTAAAGGTGCCAATTTCGAAACAAATGAATGGAATACGGCCCATTGTTTATAAATCGAGAACGAAATTACTTGGAATTGCCTGGATTGGCGCTGAAACCTGTGCGAGGTCCCGGATCAAGTCCGGGACGGGCAGCATCCGTAGGGTGGGTTTTCAACCCACCAACCTGTTCAATGCACCAAAAACGCTGCAGCTAATGCCACGACCGCACCGACAACCGCGCCGGCGCTTAACCATGCCGCTCGTTTGCGCTTGGACACAGGGGGCGGCACCACTGGATCAGAACCGCTCCGCACCAGAAAATCCTCGATCATCTGAGGCAACCTCGGCCCGAAGCGTGCAACAACGCGAACCGCTTTGGTCAGGTCTTTGATCATCGCCGCGGGGCCGATGCTGGTTTTGATGTAATCCTCGACGACGGGCTTCGCGACGTCCCAGATGTTGATGCGCTCGTCCAAAGACCGCGCCACGCCTTCGACCACGACCATGGTTCGTTGCAACAAGATCAGCTCGGTGCGGGTTTCCATGCCAAAACGTTCGGTGACTTCGAACAGGTGGCTCAACAGGCGCGCCATCGAAATGCGGGTGGCGTCCATGCCAAAGATCGGCTCTCCTACAGATCGCAGAGCGCGGGCGAATTCTTCGACGTCTTGATTGGCGGGCACATATCCCGCTTCGAAATGCACTTCGGCCACACGAGTATAATCGCGCTGGATAAAGCCAAACAGGATCTCGGCGTACACACGGCGGGTGTATTCGTCGATGTAGCCCATGATGCCAAAGTCATACGCGATGATATCGCCGTTTGCGCCGACCTTCAGATTGCCCTGATGCATGTCACCGTGGAACAACCCGTCGCGTAGGGCGTGTTGCAAGAACAGTTGCAGGACGCGCTCGCCCAAGGCTTTGCGGTCATGACCTGCAGCGTCGAGTGCTGCGTTGTCGCCCAGCGGTTCGCCTTGGACCCAGCCCATGGTCATCACGCGTTTGGCGGAATATGCCCATTTGACTGTCGGAACCGAAAAGCCCGTGTCAGTTGCGGTATTGGATGCGAATTCGGACGCAGCCGAGGTTTCCATCCGCAGATCCAGTTCGCCGTGCACGATGCCTTCGAAATGCGTTACAACTTCGGTTGGGCGCAAGCGGCGCGAGGCGGGCGAAAAGAACTCGACGAATTTGGCGGCGAAATAGAAAGCGTCGATGTCTTTCTGGAACGCTTTTTCGATCCCGGGGCGCAGAACTTTGACAGCGACGTTTTCACCGGTCTCTTTCAGGTGCGCTTTGTGAACTTGTGCGATTGATGCGGCGGCGACGGATTCTGAGAAATCGTCGAAAATCTCGTCGATTTTGAAACCCGTCTCGGCTTCGAAAGTTGCCATCGCTATGTCGCGATCAAAAGGGGGTAGCTTGTCCTGAAGAACCCTCAATTGGACGGCCAGATCGCTGCCAACCACATCGGGGCGGGTCGACAGGATTTGGCCGAACTTGATGTACGCAGGACCAAGCGCTGTCAGTGCGCGCGTTGCAGGTGGCATCGACGGGTCGCCTTTGTAACCCAGCCAGCGGAACGGGAATGCCATGACACGGGCCGCGATGCGCAAGGGGCGCGGGGCCTCCATCGCGTCGAGAACCAGACGCATAGCGCCAGCCCGTTCCATCGTCGCGCCGGTTCGGATCAGACGCCAGATATTGTGTGGTCCGCGCATCCTAGATTTTCCACCCCGAATGAAGCGCGGCAATGCCGAGGCTTAGGTTGCGGTACTTGGCGTTGCTGAACCCAGCCTTTTTAACCATGCCTAGGAATGTCTCTTGGTCAGGGAACTTACGGATCGATTCCACCAGATACTGATAGCTATCGCGGTCATTGGCGATCAGCTTGCCCATTTCGGGGATCACGTTGAACGAGTAGCGGTCATAAAGCCACTGAGCGCCCTCAACAGGGATCTGGCTGAACTCCAACACCATCAAGCGGCCACCAGGTTTTAGAACGCGATAGGCTTCGTTTAATGCTTCCTGCGGGCGGGTCACGTTCCGGATGCCGAACGAGATTGTGTAGACGTCAAACGTGTTGTCCTCAAACGGCAGCGACATCGCGTCGCCAACTGTCCAATCAAGGCTGTCTGCCAGATTGTCAGCCTCGGCGCGTTTGCGGCCTTCAACCAGCATAGATTCTGTTAGGTCCAATACTGTGGCATGCGCGCGACCAGCGCGATTGATGAAGCGGAACGAAATGTCTCCGGTGCCGCCAGCCACATCGAGCAGCTTTTGCCCCGCACGCGGTGCCAGCCAATCCATCATCGCGTCTTTCCAAACGCGGTGGATGCCCATCGACATCACGTCATTCATAATATCGTATTTCGAGGCGACATTCGTAAACACACCCTGCACTTTGCCGGCTTTTTCAGCCTCGGGCACGGTGGTGAAGCCGAAATGGGTGGTTTTCTGTTCAGCTTTGCTCATCAGGTCTTGTCGTCCTTCTTCGTCACTCTTCTTATAGAGCGCCTATGCTGCGATACAATGCAGCGCCCCAACAGGAAAGAGCCAATGCCCGAATTGCCAGAGGTCGAGACAGTCCGCCGCGGAATTTCGCCGGTCATGGAAGGCGAAATGATCGCTGACGTACAGGTGAATCGCCCCGATCTGCGTTGGCCGTTCCCTGAACGCATGGCAGAGCGGCTAAAAGGACGTCACGTTACGAATGTGCGGCGGCGGTCGAAATACATCCTTGTTGACCTTGATAGCGGCGAAACCCTGCTGATTCATCTAGGAATGTCGGGGCGAATATTGATCTCGGGCGACCCGCAGGGGCGGTTTGTTCATGATCATCCGGTAGCGGAAAAACACGACCACGTGGTGTTGGATATGCAGACGGGCGCGCGGATCACATACAATGACCCCCGTCGCTTTGGCGCGATGGATTTGCTTGAGACTGCGACCGCCGATGAGCACCCCTTGATCAGCATTCTGGGGCCAGAGCCTTTGGGCAACGGCTTCACACCAACAGGGTTCTACGAGGCCATTAAATCGCGCAATTCCCCCATGAAGTCGGTGCTTTTGGATCAGAAAGTCGTTGCTGGCCTTGGGAATATCTACGTTTGCGAGGCCCTGTTCCGCGCCAATATCGACCCGCAGCGAAAAGCAAAAAACCTGTCGCGCGACCGTGCCGAAGCCTTGGTTCCGATCATCCGTGATGTACTGTCCGAGGCGATAGATGCGGGTGGGTCGTCGTTGAAAGATTACCGTCAGGCCGACGGAGAACTGGGCTACTTTCAGCACAATTTCGATGTCTACGGACGCGAGGGCGATCCCTGCCGAACCGCCGATTGCAACCAGTCGATTCGCAGGATCGTGCAATCAGGACGCTCAACTTTCTACTGTGCGCAATGCCAAAGATAACTTGATCCGCGACGCGAAAATGGTAATGAATCGGGCTTGATTGAAACAACGATTGGCAAATCCATGGCCTTTGAGGCGATCATCGTCGAAGTCAGTGATCATGTAGCATTGATCAAACTTAACCGCCCCGACGCATTGAATGCATTGAATCAGCAGCTTCTGGGCGAGCTTTGCACAGCACTTGAAGACGCAGACGCCAACGAAAAAGTTCGTTGCGTTGTAATCACCGGAAGCGAGAAAGCTTTTGCCGCTGGTGCAGACATCAAAGAGATGTCGGAAATGAGTTTCGTCGACGTGAACCGCGTCGACTTGTTCGCGGATACGGTCAACCGTATGGACGCGATCCGTAAGCCTATTATAGCAGCCGTTGGTGGCTATGCGTTGGGTGGTGGATGTGAATTGGCGATGGCGTGTGACTTTATCATCGCGTCTGACACCGCCAAGTTCGGTCAACCCGAGGTTAATCTGGGCGTTATGCCAGGTCTTGGCGGATCACAGCGTTTGACCCGCTATATTGGCAAATCCAAAGCGATGGACATGAACCTGACCGGTCGGTTCATGGATGCCCAAGAGGCCGAACGCTCTGGCCTTGTCAGTCGCGTTGTTCCGCTGAAAAAGCTGATGGACGAAGCGCTGGGTGCGGCGCAGAAGATTGCCGAGAAATCGTCGATCTCGACCGCTTTCATCAAAGAGTCGGTAAACCGCAGCTACGAGACAACTCTGTCCGAAGGTCTGTTATACGAGCGCCGCGTGTTCCATTCGCTGTTCGCCACTGACGACCAGAAAGAAGGCATGGCCGCATTCCTGGAAAAGCGCGAGGCGCAATTTAGGGATAGGTAAGGTATAAAATGCTGCGATGCAGATTCGATTTGCATCGCGGTGACGACTTAGCTATATGCCGCCCCATACATGCGCGTGCAGCCCGCTAAGGCTAGAATCATCGGGTTAAAGACCTGTTGGGTTTGCCATCGTGCTATCGAAATTTGAACAAACCTAAACAAAGGTCCGAAAACATGGCTAACTCGCCTCAGGCAAAAAAACGCGCGCGTCAGAATGAAGCCCGCTTCGCAGTTAACAAAGCTCGTCGTTCGCGCATCCGTACATATCTCCGCAAAGTTGAAGAAGCGATCGCATCGGGCGATCAAGCCGCAGCTAAAGCTGCTCTTCAGACAGCTCAGCCAGAGCTGATGCGCGGCGTGACCAAAGGCGTCATGCACAAAAACACTGTCGCGCGCAAAATGTCGCGCCTGTCTTCGCGCGTTAAAGCGATGGCATAAGACCAACCGGTCTTAACCAAGAATTTCAAAGGGTGCGTCCAGTTTGGGCGCACCTTTTTTGTGCCATTTTGGTGACATTCAATTTTGCGAAAGAGATTCTTTTTGGGATGGCCCGTGTCAAGGGTCAAAGATTTGTTGCTCGTGCGGCGTCCTGCTTGCTAGTTTCAAATTGCGATTCACTGCGGTTCGGGAACGCTACTTTCAATCTACCTTTTGGGGGTTGAAAATGCGCTGCTGCAAAACCTGACCAGCCACGAGCAAGGCTAAGGGCGTCTAAATTCTAGGCGAGCTGTAGGAAGCCTTTTGCACCATGATTGGGTGAGGCCATTCGACGGGTGCAATTGGGGGGCAATAGATAGCGGTCCGGGAATTTACGGACAATGTTTGCGTCAGATCTGCTTTGGCGCTGGCTGCTTATTTGTTGCGTTCGCGCGTGCTTGGTGTGCCGTTTTCTCGGCCAAACTGTAACAAGAAAAAGAACGGTTAAAAATGACGCGGGACCAATGGGGACAGGTTCAACAAGAACTTTGTAAAACTGTAGGGCAAAATAATTATAAGACGTGGATTGAGCCGCTAGAGCTGCGCTCGATCGAAAATGGCATCGCCGCCTTCGATGCACCTACCGCTTTTCTGGGTAACTATGTATCCCAGCATTTCGGTGAGCAGATTCTATTCCAGCTGACGCTGATTAATCCCGAAGTTCGCAATCTCAAATTCGGGGTCGGCAGCACGACTGACAAGCATGTCACTAAGCCGGTCGCAGCGCCTGCGGTTAAAACCACAGCGTCCAAACCTGCCGAAGGTGCTTTGCCGGGTGCGCCGATTGACGAACGCTTTACCTTTGACAGTTTCGTTGTTGGTAAACCCAACGAACTGGCCCATGCTGCTGCCCGTCGTGTGGGCGAAGGCGGACCGGTCACGTTTAACCCGCTGTTCCTTTATGGCGGCGTTGGTCTTGGTAAAACTCACCTGATGCACGCGATTTCGTGGGAGCTGAAGAAAAGCAGCCCGCAGTTGAACGTCGTCTATCTGTCGGCTGAACAATTCATGTATCGCTTCGTGCAAGCGCTGCGTGAGCGCAAGATGATGGACTTTAAGTCTCTGTTCCGTTCGGTCGATGTGCTGATGGTCGATGATGTCCAGTTCATTGCCGGCAAAGACAGCACGCAGGAAGAATTCTTCCACACCTTCAACGCACTGGTGGATCAGAACAAACAGATCATCATTTCGGGCGACCGCGCACCGGGCGAGATCAAAGACATGGAAGACCGTATCAAATCGCGTCTTCAGTCGGGTCTTGTCGTGGATCTGCACCCGACCGACTATGAGCTGCGTCTTGGTATCCTGCAGGCCAAAGTCGATTTTTACCGCAAGCAATACCCTGATCTGGTGTTGGCGCCGGGAGTTCTGGAATTCCTTGCCCACCGCATCAGCACCAACGTTCGTGTGCTTGAAGGCGCTCTGACCCGTCTGTTTGCCTTTGCGTCGCTAGTCGGGCGCGAGATTACTATGGATCTGACGCAGGATTGTCTGTCGGATGTGCTGCGTGCCTCAGAGCGTAAGATCACCGTTGAAGAAATCCAGCGCAAGGTGTCCGAGCATTACAACATTCGCCTGTCAGACATGATCGGCCCTAAGCGGGTTCGTACTTATGCCCGCCCGCGGCAGGTCGCGATGTATCTGGCAAAAACGATGACCAGCCGGTCATTGCCAGAAATCGGACGTCGCTTTGGCGGACGTGACCATACGACGGTCATGCATGGTGTGAAACGGATCGAGGAACTCAAGACGATTGACGGACAAATGGCGGAAGATCTTGAACTTCTGCGCCGTGCGCTTGAAGCCTAAGATCGATTGCATCGTAAATCCGGTGAAAATCACGCAAAAATTGAAAATATGGGTTGAGCAGGGGCCAATTTCGGCTACCTTGCCTGTCCCGAGGGGTTTCAGGGAGCTAGGGATATGAAGATCAGCATGGAACGCGGTGCGCTGTTGAAAGCCGTTTCACAGGCCCAGTCAGTTGTTGAACGCCGCAATACGATCCCGATCCTTGCCAATGTCTTAATCGAGGCCGAAGGCGAGCATGTTCAGTTCCGCGCGACGGACCTTGATATTGAAGTGGTCGACAAGACGCTTGCACAGGTCGAACGGGCGGGGGCGACAACAGTTTCTGCCGTGATGCTTCACGAAATCGTCCGTAAGCTACCTGATGGCGCGTTGGTTACCTTGACCGACGACGGAGCATCTGGCCGTTTGAGCGTCGAAGCTGGACGGTCGAGCTTTTCGTTAGCGACTTTGCCCAAGGAAGATTTTCCTGTCATGGCAAGCTCGGAATACGCATCGAATTTTTCAGCGGCAGCACCGCTTTTACGCCGCTTGTTTGACAAAGCGAAGTTTGCGATCTCGACCGAAGAAACCCGCTATTATCTGAACGGTGTCTATATGCACGTGTCGGAATCCGATGGCGGACGTGTTTTGCGTTGTGTTGCAACAGACGGACACCGGCTTGCCCGCATTGATGGCGATCTGCCTGATGGGGCAGACGCGATGCCTGGTGTGATTGTTCCCCGCAAAACCGTGGGCGAATTGCGCAAGCTGTTGGACGACGACGATCTGAAGGTGGCCGTTTCGGTATCCGAAACCAAAATCCGCTTTGCGACGCCTGAAATCACCCTGACCTCAAAGGTCATCGACGGAACCTTCCCCGATTACACCCGCGTGATCCCGGCCGGGAACACCAAGCGTCTTGAAGTGGATGCGGCAGAGTTTGCCCAAGCGGTTGACCGTGTGGCGACAGTAAGTTCGGAACGTTCGCGGGCTGTAAAGCTGTCACTGGGCGAAGATCGTTTGGTTCTTTCTGTGAACGCCCCAGATAGCGGTGCCGCCGAAGAAGAACTGGCGGTTGCTTATGCGGACGAACCGCTGGAAATCGGGTTCAACGCGAAATACCTGCAGGAAATTGCCAGCCAAGTGGACCGTGAAAACGCTGTGTTCATGTTCAACTCGTCCGGCGATCCAACCCTGATGCGGGAAGGCAACGACACGACTGCGGTTTATGTCGTCATGCCGATGCGGGTCTGATCTACCTAAATATCCACACTTTTTTTGCGGGTTTAAAAAGTTTCTGGCGGTGTAAATCGCCGGAACCGACCTCGGTGTCGAAAAATGGCATTTTCTAATAGCTGATTCGGAATTGCGTGTTTGAGTAGGGCGGGATTACTCCGTTCTGACCTCATACAACACGAAGAAGTAATCCCGAATGGCACATAGTTCAGGACCGATAGAGGCTGGCCTTTTCCCAGCCCGATCAAGCACGGTTTCCGGCAATTTCTTTGCCGTGATTTCTGTTTTCCTTTGGGCTGTGGGCTTTCCCGCAGCCGAAGGGTTGCTTCAGATTATGGACCCCATTTCCATGATCACGATCCGGATCGCAATGGCTTGTGCGGTTATGGTGCCCATTTGGTGGGTCGCTGACGGCCGCGCGATACTGCATGCGCCTTGGGGGTGGGGGCTGACCATGGGCGGCATCACATTCGGGCTCGGCACGTTTCTTCTTCTTTTGGCGCAGGACATGACGGATGCAGTCACGGTTGCCATCGTCGCGACATTGACGCCAATTATGGCCGCTGGGATCGAGATGTTTTTCGGCCGCCGTAGTTTGACTTTGCGACTGGTCGTCGGGCTGGCAGTGGCTTTGCTGGGCGGAATGATCAGCATTGGTGGCAACCTGACGTTCGAATTTGGTCTGGGTGCATTCTTTGTCGTTCTGGCCGGTGCGCTTTTCATGATTGGAAGCCATCTGGCCGTCGATGCGATGCCCCATGTGTCTCCCATCGGGCGCGCAACACTTCCCTTCGTTGGGGGCTTGGTCTTGTTGTCTATCATCTGGCTGATCGCGCGACCCATGGGTTGGACCGAAATGCCTGACCGGATGTTGACGGCTGACGAATGGTCGATGATGGCGATCTACGCAGTGGGCGCTATGGCGATTTCACAGATATTTTTCATCACATCTATCGGCAAAATCGGCGTGACCTTGACCAGTTTCCACATGAACGTGGCACCGCTGCATGTGATGCTGATCATGGTAGCCATGGGCGCAGCGTGGAGCTGGCCTCAGGCAATCGGTGGAGGTGTGGTTGTGCTTGGGGCGATCTATGTTCAGTCGCGCCACTAGGCGTCCAGATCAGCCGATGGGATGATTGCGAAGAACTGACCACCGGACCAGACACCGAAACACCCGTCGTGATGCGCGCCGATATCGACAAGTCGGTAAAAGCTTTTGCGGTCGATCAAAGCCTCAAGCCCGGCGCGGACATGGACATAGGGCGACGGTTCGCCTGTTTCATCGTCTCGGACCACGTGGATAGGGTTGTCAGCACTAGCTACGGAGAAATCGCCGACGTTAGTTTCAAAGCTCAGGGATTGATCGATGCCCGTTCCCGTTACTTCGAAATCGACCGCAACAAAGGGGGCATCGTCGACCGTTATGCCAACCTTTTCGACCGGCGTGACAAGGAAGTATTTGTCGTCGTCCTTGCGCAGGATCGTTGAAAATAGGCGGACAAGCTCTTTCCGGCCAATTGGGGTTCCAAGGTAAAACCAAGTGCCGTCGCGGGCGATCCGCATGTCCAGATCGCCGCAGAATTCAGGATTCCACAGGTGAACCGGTGGTAATCCTTTTTTGCCAGTTGCAGCGCGCGCAGCACTGGCAAGGTTTTCAGCCGATGGGTTAGAAGTGCTTTTCGTTGTCATTTTATGCCCGTTCGTTTCGCCAAAACTATGTGCGGTCGCTTCATTGTCAGCAAGTCGATTGTTTCAGATTGGCCCGATAGATTGACGATCAAAATCCTCAAAATACAAAAACCAAGGTCGGTAAGGGTTGCGAGATAATTAAATTGGTTATATTGTTTTACCAATTTAAAGGAGCAGCCAAATGGAAATGCCTCAACCTGATCCGATGGTTCTGTCCAAGAAGGCAGAGCTGATAACGCGGCTTACGGCTGTGTTGCCCGTCGATGCAATCATTCAGGACGAGGCTGAAACCCGAGCCTACGAATGTGATGCGCTGACAGCGTATCGCTGCCCTCCGCTGGTGGCTGTGTTGCCTGCGACGACAGATGAAGTGTCGGCTGTCCTGCGCATTTGCCACGATATGAATGTGCCAGTTGTGCCGCGTGGGGCAGGGACGTCATTGGCGGGCGGGGCTTTGCCAACAGCGGATTGCGTGATCCTTGGCGTCGCACGGATGAACGAAGTTTTAGAGACCGACTATGATAACCGGTTCATACGGGTCCAAACGGGGCGAACCAACTTGTCAGTAACTGGGGCCGTTGAGGAACGTGACTTCTTTTACGCACCGGACCCATCGTCTCAACTGGCTTGTGCGATTGCTGGTAATATCGCGATGAATTCAGGCGGGGCGCATTGTTTGAAATACGGCGTGACGACGAACAACCTGATGGGCGTCAAAATGGTCATGATGGATGGCGAGGTGGTCGAGATCGGCGGCGCGCATCTGGATGCGGGCGGTTTGGATTTGCTGGGGCTGGTGTGCGGGTCCGAAGGGCAGCTTGGCGTTGTAACCGAAGCGACCCTGCGGATATTGCGCAAACCCGAAGGGGCGCGACCGGTGTTGGTTGGATACGACAGCAACGAGGTCGCCGGTCAGTGTGTTTCTGACATCATCAAGGCGGGCGTTCTGCCAGTAGCGATTGAATTTATGGACCGCCCCTGTATTCGCGCGACCGAAGCCTTTGCCAAGCCCGGCTATCCTGATTGCGAGGCTTTGTTGATCATCGAGGTTGAAGGGTCAGAGGGCGAGATCGAAGAGCAGCTGTCGCTGATCAAGGCCATTGCCCAGAAACACAATCCGGTCGAGCTGCGTGAAGCCAAGGATGCCGATCAAGCCGCGCGGATATGGTTGGGACGCAAGTCCGCCTTTGGGGCGATGGGGCAGATCAATGACTATATGTGTCTTGATGGTACTATCCCTGTTTCGCAGCTGCCCTATGTGCTGCGCCGTATCGGAGAGATGTCTGTTGAATATGGCTTGGGCGTCGGAAACGTCTTTCACGCAGGCGACGGGAATATGCATCCGCTGATCCTTTACGATGCCAATAAGGATGGTGATCTGGAGAAGTGTGAAGCCTTTGGAGCCGATGTTTTAAAGCTATGCGTCGAAGTGGGTGGCTGTTTGACAGGCGAACACGGGGTCGGGATCGAGAAGCGCGATCTGATGGTGGATCAATTCGAACCGGTTGATCTTGAAGCGCAGATGGCGGTGAAGGATGTGTTTGATCCTGCGTGGTTGCTGAACCCCGCAAAGGTGTTTCCTTTGGCGGCGAGCCAACCGCGGCGGATGGCGGCGGAATGAGGGGCTCTGCCCCCGCCCTATGGGCTCCCCCGGGAATATTTTGGGACAAAAGAAGATGATGAGACCTGAGAGTGAGGCCGAACTGGCTGAAATGATCGCTGGGGAAAGTGAACGTTTGAGCATTCGTGGCGGTGGAACCCGTGGGGTTGCTTGTGACGGTGCAGAGCTGACGAGCGCGGCTTTGTCAGGGGTGACGCTGTATGAGCCAGGGGCTTTGACCTTAGTGGCGAAGGCGGGCACGCCAGTGGCTGAGATTGAGGCATTGTTGGCGACTGAGGGTCAGCGTTTGGCCTTTGAGCCGACGGATCAACGTGGATTGATGGGGACAACGGGCGAGCCGACGATTGGGGGCGTGGTTGCGGCCAATGTTTCGGGTCCGCGGCGCATTCAGGCGGGGGCGTGCCGTGATTTTCTGTTGGGAGTGCGTTTTGTTGATGGTGCCGGAACCGTTGTGAAGAATGGCGGGCGGGTGATGAAGAACGTCACTGGCTATGACCTCGTGAAGTTGATGGCGGGGTCTTATGGGACTTTGGGTGTTTTGACCGAGGTGTCTTTGAAGGTGATGCCAAAGCCTGAAACCAGCGCTGTTGTTTTGATTTCGGGTATGTCGGAAGTTGACGCTGTGAAGGCGATGTCGGCGGCTTTGAGTTCACCCTTTGATGTGACAGGCGCAGCGCGGTTGCCGGACGGTGAAACGCTGGTCAGGGTCGAAGGGTTTTCGCAGTCTGTGGCCTATCGGGCCGAGAAATTGCAGGCGATTTTAGATGGATTTGGCGAGGTATCGGTTGAAAGCGATGCTTCGAAGGTCGATGCGCTGTGGCGGTCGGTACGGGATGTTGAAGCGTTTCATGGCCGTTCAGGTGATGTTTGGCGGATATCGTGTAAGCCGTCGGATGGGCCAGAGCTGGCGGCGCGGATTGGCGCGGACGGGCTGCTTTATGATTGGGGTGGCGGTCTTATCTGGGCGCTTGTGCAGGCTGGGACTGATGTTCGGGCAAAGCTTGGGGCTTTTGACGGCCACGCGACGTTGGTTCGGGCAGAGGCAGACAGTTCTGCACGTTTCGGACGGTTCCAGCCGCAAGCGTCGGGTGTTGCCGCGTTAAATACGGGATTGCGCAAGCGGTTTGATCCGTGTGGCATCCTGAATGCCGGATTGATGGGGTAGGGCGATGCAGACGAATTTTTCTGAGGCCCAGCTGGCTGATCCGGGGATCGAGCGGGCGAATGAAATCCTGCGGTCTTGCGTGCATTGCGGGTTTTGTGCGGCGACTTGCCCGACCTATCAGGTGCTGGGGGACGAGTTGGATAGCCCTAGGGGGCGGATATATCTGATCAAGGATATGCTCGAAAACAGTCGCGTCCCGGACGAGAAAGTCGTCAAGCATGTGGATCGGTGTCTGTCCTGTTTGTCTTGCATGAGCACTTGCCCGTCGGGCGTTCATTATATGCATCTGGTCGATCATGCGCGGACTTATATTGAGACGAACTATAAGCGGCCTTGGTCTGATCGGGCGCTGCGTTGGGTTTTGGCGCGGGTGCTGCCCTATCCGATGCGTTTCAGATTGGCGCTGCTGGGGGCCAAGATAGCGCGGCCTTTCAAAGGGCTGATACCGGATGCGCGGTTGCGGGCGATGTTAGAGATGACCCCGAAGAAAATCCCTCCGGTCAGTCGCAATGATGATCCACAGACGTTTGTGGTGCCAGAGCGCAAGATGCGGGTGGCGCTGATGACGGGCTGTGCGCAGAAGGCGCTTATTACAGATATCAACGACGCAACGATCCGGCTGTTGACGCGGTTGGGGGCCGAGGTTGTTGTCGCTGACGGTGCCGGTTGTTGTGGGGCGTTGACGCATCACATGGGCAAAGAGGGCGAGAGCCATTCGACCGCCGCCAAGAACGTCCACGCTTGGGTACGTGAGATGGACGGCGAGGGGCTGGATGCGATTGTCATCAACACCAGCGGGTGCGGGACGACCGTGAAGGATTACGGGCATATGTTTCGGACTTCGGAACTGGCTGATGATGCCGCGCGGGTGTCTGGGATTGCGATGGATGTGAGCGAGGTTCTGACCAAGCTCGGGCTGCCTGAGGGCGAGGCCAAGGGCATCAGGGTTGCGTATCATGCGGCCTGTTCATTGCAGCATGGGCAACAGATCAAGACATTGCCTAAGGATTTGTTAAAGCGGGTTGGGTTTGAGGTTGTTGAGCCTGCGGACAGTCATTTGTGTTGTGGTTCGGCGGGGACGTATAACCTTCTTCAGCCTGAGATTTCGGGGAAATTGAAAGAACGTAAAGTGCGGACTTTAGAGGCGAAGAAGCCCGATATCATCGCGGCGGGCAATATTGGTTGCATGATGCAGATCGGGTCGGGGACCGAGGTGCCGATTGTGCATACCGTGGAGCTTCTTGATTGGGCGACTGGTGGGCCGAAGCCAGCGAAGTTGGGGTAAATAGTCTGTCATCCCCGCGAACGCGGGGATCGTTCGAGGCCAAGCGCCAAGATTTTGGGGGTCCCCGCTTTCGCGGGGATGACATTAGAAACCCGCCCTTGAAATCCTGTTAGCGCACCATATTTCAATTCTATCGGCGGTGCCAAAACGGGCCGTCGTAATGAACCGCCTGTCCATTGTGGAAGGCTCACCTGAAATGTTGTCGCTCATTGGAGGATAACCATGAGACATTTTGATTTTTCGCCGCTTTATCGTGCAACCATCGGCTTTGACGACGTTGCTGACATGATGGACCGGCTTATGGCCTCGGATGGAGGCCAGCCCAGCTACCCCCCTTACAACATCGAAAAAACCGCTGAGGACGCGTATCGGATCTCAATCGCAGTTGCCGGTTTTGCAGCCGAAGAGCTGAGTGTTGAGGTCAAAGAGCGTGCGCTTGTTGTATCAGGTCGTAAGGCGGATGAAGCGAAAGACCGCAGCTTCCTGCATCGTGGGATCGCGACGCGTGCGTTTGATCGCAAGTTCCAGCTTGCCGACCATGTTGTCATAAAAGGCGCAAGCCATGAGGACGGTATGTTGCACATTGATTTACAACGCGAGCTTCCAGAAACGCTGAAGCCCCGTCAGATATCTATTTCGGCACCAAAAGGCGCACCCAAACAGGTCGTTGATGCGGAAGCCGTAAACTAAGTCTTCTTTCTCTCCCCCCCTCCCTTCCAAGAAGACTTAAAGGCGCTCTGAATTATCAGGGCGCCTTACTTGATTTGGGTGGATTAGGTGCAGCGATCGAGTTGCCGCTTATACATGGACGAGCGGTTTCCGACCTCGCGCGCGACTTTCAGTAGCCATGGTTTGCCGTTGTGGGTGCCACGCATATAGCCACCCTGACCTTCGTGATGGGCAAGGTATTGCTGTTCGGCATTCGACAGGGACACACCAGCGCGCCGGCGGGTTTCGTTCGTGTACCAGCCGATGAAATCGGTCGCGTCGTAGATGTTGTTGCGCTTGCCGGCCCAATTGCCGGTCTTGTCGCGGTAGTCATCCCATGTGCCGTCCAGCGCTTGGGCGTAACCGTAGGCAGAGCTGACACGACCCTTTGGAATAAACCCAAGAGAGTATTGCTTGCTGGTTCGTGCATTGCCGATGAATTTGCTTTCTTGATAGATGGTCGCCATCTGAACGTTGACCGGAACGCCCCATTTGCGTTCGGACATCTCCATCGCCCGCAGGTAATGCGGATATTGGCGGACGATGCTGCACGCATCGTCAAGATTAGAAGGCGCACTATAGTTGCGTGAGCTACAAGAGCCCAACACGAGGATGATCACCAATATAGTTGCGCGAAAGAAACTGCTCATCTGCCTCTCGCTTATTTTTATTATTGCGAGAACCTTAGCGATAATTGGCAGAATTTGGAATTCACATTTCCGATTAAGGTAACAAAAACGCCAGAAGTAGCGGCAAATAGCCGACCGACAGAAGGGTCGAGGCGACCACGAGACCGGCGATATCCTCGGCGTTTTTACCGTATTTAGCGGCCACCAGATAGGACGTCACAGCCACTGGTGTGCCGATTTGCATAACCAGAACGCCAAATGCGATGGGTTCGAGATTGAAGAAAGTACCTACAATCCAAGCAATCACGACCGAAATTGTGACCTTAAGGACCGAGATTTGAAACGCCAGACCGAGTCGATTCGGGGTTAAGCGCGCAACGGCGACGCCCAGCGTGATCAGCATCAACGGAATTGCCATCTGGGCGATCAAACTTAACGCGTTGGTAAGGAACTGGGGCGTCTGCCAGTCTTGCCAGAGAAACAATGCCCCAAGCAAAGTTGCGGCCACCATGGGTTCTTTCACGGCCTTCCAGATGCTGCCGCCACCCGACACCAGCCAGACCCCAAAGGTGAAGGCCCAAACCGACGTGACGGCCAAAATGACCAGCGCGTAGTTGAGACCGGTTTCACCGAATGCAAACAGGGCGAGCGGCAAACCAAGATTTCCGGTGTTGCCAAATATAATCGGTGAAACCCAGATACTTGTGTCTTTTTTCAACAACTTAACGCCTGCCCAGACGATGGCGGTCAACAGCGAATAGGCGGCCATCGTCGCGATCAGGATGTTGCCCAATGCTGACGGTTCTAGCTGGGATTCCATCAGCGAAACAAAGATCAGCGTCGGCACAGCGACCGACATGGCAAGGTTTGAAACGAACTCTAACCGATACTCAAACCCTGCTTTAACCCAGGCAAACCCAAGGCCCGCGAGCAGGAAAACAGGAGCGACGATTTCGGCGACTGTGGCGAATAGGTTCACAGACTGTTTCTCCTATTTACGGGGTTGGATTATTGACCAATGTGTCAAGAAAAAGGTATTTATAAGGCAACAGAGGGCTGTTTGTTATGTTAAAATCTCGTGCAAAGTACTACCTAGGCCAAGTTGTTCGCCACAAGAAACATCCGTTTCGCGGAGTGGTGTTTGACGTAGACCCGGAATTTTCGAATACCGACGCATGGTATGAGGCAATTCCCGAAGAGGCGCGCCCGATAAAGGATCAACCTTTTTACCATTTGCTGGCTGAAAACGATCAAAGTTTTTACGTGGCTTACGTGTCCGAGCAAAACCTGATCGCTGATTATTCGGGTCAGCCTGTCGAACATCCAGACATTCCCGATTTGTTCGGTCCAATCGAAGACGGCAGCTATCCGCTTCAGTTTCAGCTGAATTAATAGCCAAGCGCGATTCCGTCCTTTCTGGGGTCGGACGCGCCTTCCAGAACTCCGCTATCATGCATGTAGATCGCTTGCGCCCCACCCAGAGGCATGGGGATGCGCTGTGTGTTGTGCCCTAGGTCTGCCAATTCACGGGCTACGGTATCGCTAATCCCGTTTTCCAGTTTCAAAACCTCGCGGTCATAAAACGCCCGAGGGAAATCTACGGCTTCTTGCAGGTCCATTCCGTAGTGGAAATGATTGTAGAGCAATCGCGCGTGGCCCAGCGGCTGGAACTGCCCGCCCATAACACCAAATGGCATCGTGACCTTGCCGTTTTGCCTGATCATCCCGGGAATGATGGTATGCATCGGCCGTTTGCGTGGGCCGTATTCGTTCGGATGGTTTTCGGTCAGATTGAAACCGCAGCCCCTGTTCTGGAACAGAATGCCGAATTTTTCGGATGCAAAGCCCGTTGCGAAGCTGTCGAAGATCGAATAGATCAGAGACACGGCCATGCGGTCTTTGTCGACGACGGTGATGTAAACGGTATCTTTGTGAACGGATTCTGTCAGTTGTTCAGGGGCGGCGATGACGCGGTCCGGCTTTACCAAGCCAGCCAATTGCGCTGCGACGTCTTTCGACATCATTCGGTCTGTGGTCGAAACGGCCGGATCGGCAATAAACCGGTTGCGTGCGTCATAGGCCAGTTTCGACGCCTCCGCTTCGATGTGAATTCTTTCGGCACTGTCCGGTGACAATGCGGGCAGATCAAAATGCGCAAGAATGTTCATCAGCAATATCGCCGTCGCACCCTGACCGTTTGGCGGGTGTTCGATCAGATCAAAGTCGGGAAAGCTGCCAGTAACCGGCTGGGCGGCAAAGGTGCTAAGGTCCGAAAAATCATCGCTCGTATGCACCCCACCAAGGTTTTGCAGGCTTGAGACCAGATCATCAGCAACCTCGCCTTGGTAAAACCCGCTGCATCCATCTTTGGCGATACGCCGCAAAACCTCGGCCTGTTGGGGAGCGTTGAAGATATCGCCGGTTCTTAGCGGGCTTCCGCCGTTTGAATAGAACTGCTGGGCTGTTGGGTTCAGTACCCATGCTGCGTTGTTCCAGTCTGCCGCGACGCGGGGGGCAACAGGGATGCCTTGGGTGGCGTAGTGGATCGCGGGGGACAGGACCCGGTCCAAGCCCAACGCGCCCCAATCGTTGGACAGGGTACAAAACGCGTCAATTGCGCCGGGTATCGTGACGGCTTCGGGGCGTTGGCGTTCAACTTTTGACAGTCCGTTTTTGCGAAGATCATCGGGATTGGCCGCCTTGGGTGCCCAGCCTGAACCGTTGTAGGCATGCACTTCCTCTGAACCAGCAGGTTTGAAAAGCACAAAGCAATCGCCGCCAATCCCTGCCATCTGGGGCTCGCATAATCCAAGCAGAACCGCACCAGCAATTGCCGCATCCATGGCGTTGCCGCCGCTTTTCAGGATATCAATAGCAGCTTGCGCAGCGATCGGATGAGACGTCGCACACATGCCGTTTTGTGCGAACACCGCTGATCTTCCGGCGGAATGAAAGTCTCGTGTCATAACAGCCCCGTTTTTTACGACCCTAAATTGGGGCGCTGGGTAGTCCAATCGATTTTATTGAAAAAGAATCCCCGGTGCCATGTACTGGGTGGGGGCTGTTTATACACAACACCGGGGAAAGCTTTATGCAGCTATGTCGCTAGTTTTGACGGTCAATGGCGGCGCGATTTGGATTGGTTTGTGGAATCTTTGGGGCAATTCACCCAAATTAGCTAAATTTGTACCGGATTCGTGGTCAATGGCACGGTCAGGGCGACCAGATTCCCGTGTTCCACCGGAAAGTATTCGATATCCAACGCAATCGCCTGAATCAGAGAGATTCCGAACCCGCCCTCTGGAAGATCGCTTATCTGCTCAGGCCCAGCATGTCGGATAATTTTGTGACCACACAAGGCTTTTGAGTGGATGCCGCTATCGCGAAGACTGCAGATAATTTGGTTTTCGGTTAGTTTGATGGTGATCCCAATGGTTTCTGCTCCCCCCATTTGGGAATGTTCAACGATGTTGTTCAAGGCTTCGGCCAAGACAATTTCAACATTGCCAAGGTCGGCGGCATCAATCTGGAATTTGGTCAGCCACGATATCGTGTCAGCTATGAAGCGACGGACTGAAACAGGGTGCGGCGCAGTCCTTGTTTCAAAGACCGACAGGTTATCGTTACGATTGTTGATCGCACACCGCATCGGCCGCCCTTTCGTGTATTGTGAACACTTGGTCCATTCGGGTCAGGGTAAAGAACTTTTTCACCGTTTCACCCATGTTGCTGATGTCTAGCTGTGTCGCGGGGGCGAGAAGCTTCATAACCCCGACAATCGCCCCAAGACCCGAGGAATCCACAAACCCCACCCCATCAAGGTTAAGAACGACCCTTTCTTGCCCTTCAGGCACCAATTGGCGGAAACTTTCCTTAAACTGAATGCAATTTGCAGCATCAAGCCGCGATTCCTGAACTGAAATCACAAGAATTCCGCCCCGATCCTGTGCAGATAATTTCATGCCGCAACGTCCTTTTGCTCTGACAAGTTTGGACGCTAGACGCGAAACCTTACCATTCTGTATGCAGAACCTGACAATTTTCGATAGGAGAGCGATATGCGCGACGTAGTAATAGCCGGTGCAGCCAGAACCCCGATGGGCGGATTTCAGGGTGTGTTTGATGGGGTGCCTGCTGCTGATCTGGGTGGCGCGGCTATCAAGGCGGCTCTTCAAGATGCTGGATGCTCGACCGTAGACGAAGTTTTGATGGGCTGTGTTTTGCCCGCCGGACAGGGGCAAGCCCCCGCGCGGCAGGCCGGATTTGCTGGTGGGCTGGGTGAAGAAGTTCCAGCGACCACACTTAACAAAATGTGCGGGTCTGGCATGCGCACCGCGATGATGGCGTTTGACCAAATCGCGCTGGGCAATTCGAACACTATGGTTGCTGGCGGCATGGAAAGCATGTCGAACGCACCCTATATCCTGCCACAGATGCGCGGCGGTGCACGGATCGGTCATCAACAGGCGCAGGATCACATGTTCCTCGACGGGTTGGAAGATGCCTATGACAAAGGTCGCCTGATGGGCACCTTTGCTGAAGATTGCGCTGAAAGCTTCCAGTTCACCCGCGAAGCTCAGGATGAATATGCGCTGAAATCTCTGTCAAATGCACTCGACGCTCAGAAATCGGGCGCTTTTGAAGGTGAGATTGCCTCGGTAACCCTGAAAACCCGCAAGGGCGATGTGGTGATCAGCGAAGACGAACAGCCCGCAAAGGCGCGGCCTGAGAAAATTCCTCAGTTGAAACCGGCTTTCCGCAAAGATGGTACAGTGACACCTGCCAATTCATCGTCGATCTCTGATGGTGCCGCCGCTTTGGTCATGACGTCCGCTGATCACGCAGAGGCGAACGGTCTGAATGTTCGTGCCCGTGTTCTGGGGCATGCCAGCCACGCGCAAGCGCCGGGTCTGTTCACCACGGCCCCTGTGCCAGCGGCGCAAAAATTGTTGGATCAGATTGGCTGGACCAAAGATGATGTTGATCTCTGGGAAGTGAACGAAGCCTTTGCGGTTGTTCCTATGGCTTTCATGCACGAAATGGGCCTGACCCGTGACAAGGTAAACATGAATGGTGGTGCCTGCGCACTGGGTCACCCGATTGGCGCGTCTGGTGCGCGGATCATGGTGACGCTTCTTAATGCTCTTGAAAAGCGCGGCCTCAAACGCGGTGTCGCGGCTATCTGTATTGGCGGAGGCGAAGGCACAGCAATCGCGATTGAACGCCTTTAATCATCTTTTGTCTTGAAATATCCTCGGGGAGGTTCGGAGGGGCAGACAGCCCCTCTGACAATATCACGGGGTTATTAAATGGCAGACTATGCGTATCTAAAGCAATCCATCGCGGCGCTGGTCGAAGGGGAAACCGATGTGGTTTCTTTGATGGCGACGCTTGTGTGCGAAATCCATCATGCGGATGACCGGTTCGATTGGACCGGCTTTTATCGCGTCACCGGCCCCGAGATTTTAAAGATTGGCCCCTATCAGGGTGGGCACGGCTGTCTTGTGATCCCGTTTTCGCGTGGTGTGTGCGGGGCTGCGGCGCGGACGGGGGAAACTCAGCTTGTGGCTGATGTAGATGCATTTTCGGATCATATCGCGTGCTCTAGTTCGACAAAATCCGAACTGGTCATTCCGATTTTTGACGGGCTGAGCGACCTTCTTGGTGTGTTGGATATCGACAGCGATCTTCCTGATGCTTTTACTCGCGATGATGCGTCTGCGATTGAACAAATCCTACGTGATACATTCGGGCGACTGAATTAGAATTTTGTCGTGAAAAAATGCTTGATTTTTTCACGAAGCTGAAACATTCTCTCCTCAATTCACGAGAGGAGCAGGAATGCTTGCGGCTGAGTCGTCAGAAACAACATCATTGGGGGCCGATATTCGCGCCCTACGAAAGGTGCGTGGCCTGACGCTTAGTGGCATGGCGGATGCGCTTGGACGGTCGGTCGGGTGGCTTAGTCAGGTCGAGCGTGATCTTTCGGCCCCGTCGACTCAGGATTTGCGCAAGTTCAGTGATGTTCTGGACGTGCCTGTGACGATGCTTGTGGCGAACCAGCCTGAAAACAACGAAGAGGTTGGCTATGTGGTCCGCAAGGATGCCCGTCGGCCGATCAGCATGGGCAAAGCGGGCTTGAAAGAAGAGCTTCTATCGCCCGATCTGACGGATGATTTCGAAGTGGTCCATTCGACGTTCGAAGCCAAGTCCGAGATATCCGAAGCCGTCACCCGCCCAACACAGGAACTTGGATACCTCGTGTCCGGCCGGATGAATGTTGAGATTGACGGGCAGACCTTCGACATCCGTGCAGGCGATAGCTTCCGCATCCGAGGCGAGGCGTTTCGCTGGTCCAACCCCCACAACGAACCGGCCATTGCGATCTGGGTGATCGCTCCGCCGGTGTATTGAGGGGGTAGATAATGCTTACAGGAGGATGCCTTTGCGGGTCTGTACGCTTTGAAATCGACGAAGCGCAAACAGAGTTTCGCGCCTGTCACTGTTCATCATGCCGGAAAATGAGTGGGCACTATTGGTCTGCTTTCCATGTCGCTTCCGACAAATTCCGTTTCACCGAGCAACGTGGTTTGAAATGGTACAATTCTTCAGACTGGGCAGAACGGGGCTTTTGCAAGGAATGCGGGTCGTCAATGTTCTTCCGGATGAACGACAAAGATGGGTTGGAAGTGGCTCCCGGCTCGATCGATGGCAAAACCGGCGCGCGCATTGTGGGGCACATCTACGTTGGGGAAAGAGGCGACTACTATGATCTCACCGATGGCCTGCCAACGTGGGAGGAGTACTGATGATTTCCGGCGGATGTCTCTGCGGATCGGTGCGGTTTGAAGCCGACGAAGTCCGTCCAACTGTGAATTTCTGTCATTGCGGCCAGTTTCGCCGGACATCGGGCCATCATTGGGCAGCCACGCGGGCGGATTTGGGTAAGTTCCGCATCACATCGGGCGAGACTTTGAAATGGTACGTTTCGTCCGACATCGCCAAGCGCGGGTTTTGCGGTAACTGCGGGTCGAGCCTGTTTTATCAGGTCAACGGGGCCGATCACATTGACATTGGCGTTGGTTGTATTGATGAGCCTACGGGGTTGACGGGCGGCAAGCACATCTTCACCGGCTTTAAGGGTGACTATTACGAGATCACCGATGGTCTGCCGCAGGTCGAGGATTAAACCATGCTCGAAACGCTGCTTGCCATGGATATCTGGGTGATCGCGTCCTTTGTTGGGGCAGGAATAATTCTGAACCTGACACCCGGCGCGGACGTGGTGTTTGCCACCGCCTGTGGGATCAAGGGTGGCTGGCAGCAAGGCGTTGCGGCGGCGATTGGGATCACTTTGGGCGGCATGGTGCATGTCCTGTTTGCGGTCGCTGGTCTATCCGCTGCAATTGCGGCAATTCCGAATGCTTTGGACGTCGTGCGTTATCTTGGCGCTGCCTACCTTGCCTATCTTGCCGTACAAGCATGGCGAACGAAGGCTGTTGATCAAGGCCACAGTGCAGGCGTTACCCATGTTTCAAGCGCCATTCGCAAAGGCGCGATCACCAATGTGCTGAACCCGAAAGTCGGATTGTTTGTTCTGGCATTCCTGACTCAGTTTACTAGTCCGGCCATTGGACCCGTTTGGCAGCAGATGCTTATCCTCGGCGGTCTCTTCACTTTCACAGGGCTGATCATCAACGGACTTTACGGCGCTATTTCAGGAATAGCCGGATCAGCACTGCAATCTCATCTTACAATTCTCAACAAGATTTCAGCCGTCATTTTTGGCGGCCTCGCAGCGCGTCTCGTGCTGGACTAACACTCAGGGAGCTTAAACCATGTCCGACTTTCCAACCAAAGCCCGCGTTGTCATCATTGGTGGTGGTGTTGTGGGGACTTCTACCCTGTTCCATTTGGCCAAAAAGGGCTGGACCGATTGCGTCCTGCTGGAAAAGAACGAACTGACAGCCGGTTCCACATGGCACGCAGCAGGCAACGTTCCGACCTTTTCGACCTCGTGGTCGATCATGAACATGCAGCGTTATTCGACCGAGCTTTATTCGGGTCTGGCTGAGGAAGTCGACTATCCGATGAACTACCACCAGTCGGGCTCTATCCGTCTGGCGCATAGCGACGAGCGTATGCAAGAGTTTGAGCGTGCCATGTCGATGGGCCGATATCAGGGTATCGAGATGGAAATGTGGACGCCCGAAGAGGCGAAAGAGCGGTATCCGTTTCTTGAGACCCACGATTTGAAAGGTGTGCTTTGGGATCCGTCGGACGGCGATATCGACCCTGCACAGGTTACTCAGGCGTTGGCAAAGGGCGCCCGCGACATGGGGCAGAAAATCCTGCGCTTTACCCCTGCAACTAGTGTGACCCAGAAAGAAGACGACACGTGGATCGTTCACACCGAAAAGGGTGATATTGAATGTGACTATGTGGTGAATGCCGCCGGTTACTATGCCCAGCGTGTCGGTGAATGGTTCAAGCCTTATGGCGGACGCACCGTGCCGATGATGGTCATGTCGCACCAATATCTGCTGACCGAACAAATCCCTGAAATCGAGGCATTTTCTAAAGAGAGCGGTAAAAAGCTACCCCTGATCCGCGACGTAGACGTGTCCTATTACCTGCGTCAGGAAAAGAACGGCTACAACCTTGGCCCTTACGAGCCAAACTGCCGCGGTCACTGGATGACCGAAGACGATCAGATGCCCGAAGATTTCAGCTTCCAGCTTTGGCAGGATGATCTGGACCGGATCGAAGATATCGTCACAGATGCGATGGATCGTGTGCCGCTGATGGCGTCCTCTGGTGTGTCGAGCGTTATAAACGGTCCGATCCCTTATGCGCCCGACGGGTTGCCGCTTATTGGCCCAATGCCCGGCGTCAAGAATGCGTTCGAAAACTGCGTGTTCACCTTTGGCATCGCCCAAGGTGGCGGTGCAGGCAAGGTCATGGCCGAATGGATCGTCGATGGTGGCACCGAATGGGACATGTGGGCCGTCGATCCGCGTCGTTACACCGATTACACCGATCAGGATTACTGCAATGTTAAAGGGATGGAGGTCTACGGCAACGAATACGCCATGCACTTCCCCCATCACGAATGGCCCGCTGGCCGCGATAAAAAGCTCTCATCGATCCACGACAGGATCATCGCGGCTGGCGGCGTCATGGGTGCCTATAATGGCTGGGAACGGGCCAACTGGTTTGCCCAAGACGGCGATGACACCAGCCATGACGCGACCCAAACGTGGGGTCGTTCCGGACCATGGCAGCAACGCATCAAAGAGGAATGCGAAGCGGTACGTGACGCAGCTGGCATCCTCGATCTGCCAGGGTTCTCTCGCTACCGCTTGCAAGGCGAAGGCGCGGCCGAGTTTCTGCGTGGCCTTGCCACTGGTGGGATCCCCAAGGTCGGCCGTATCGGTCTGATCTACATCGCCGATGACCGCGGCCGGATCGTGACCGAGATGTCGGTGATGCGTCTGGACGAAGATTTTTTCTTCCTGATCACGGCTGCAAGCGCTGAATGGCATGACTTTGATCTGCTGCAGGCGCACATGCCGAAGGATGCGGTGTTTAGCCTGACCAATGTCACTAAAGAGTTCATGACCCAGATTTTCACCGGTCCAAAAACCCGCGATATTCTGGCCGAAATCTCGGATGCAGACCTGTCCAAGGGCTGGCTGACCCACCAATCGGCACAGATCAACGGAACATGGGTGCAATTGGTCCGCGTGTCCTTTGCGGGTGAACTTGGTTGGGAAATCCACTCCAAGACCGAAGACACAGCGAAAGTGTTCGACGATGTCATGGTGGCGGGCGCGAAACACGGTCTGAAACCGTTCGGTATGTACGCACTGAACTCGCTTCGCATCGAAAAAGGCTATCGCGCGTGGAAGGGCGATCTGTCGACCGATTACTCAATGTTGCAAGGTGGCCTTGAGCGCTTCGTTAAGCTCGACAAGCCTCAGGATTTCCCCGGCAAAGCTGCAATCCTGAACGAAAAGCAGCAAGGTGTCACCAAATCCTTCGTCACGTTGATCGTCGATGCGCCGAACGCTGATGCACCCTACATGTCCTGCATCTGGCACAATGGCGAGATCGTCGGAGAAACCACCTCGGGCGCCTATGGCTACCGTGTTGGTGCGTCCATCGCGCTGGGTATGATCCGCCCCGACCTCAACGTGCCCGGCACCGAGGTCGAGGTCGAAATCTACGGAGAGAAATGCAAGGCGGTCGTTCAGGAAGACCAGCCTCTGTGGGATCCTGCCAACGAAAGACTGCGGTCGTGACCCTGATCACCCTTCTCGACGGGTCCATTGGGCAAGAAGCGGTCAAGCGCTCGGGCGACCGGGCGACGCCGCTATGGTCCACTTCGGTCATGCTGGAACACCCCGGCGTGATCGAAAGCATCCATCGTGATTACTTCAAGGCTGGCGCGACGATTGCCACGACGAACACCTATGCTGTTCTGCCTGATCGTTTGGGTGTGGCGGGCATCGCCGACCGGCTGGGTGACTTGATAGAACAGGCTTTAAAAGAAGCCGAAGCGGGTCGGGATAGCGCTGGCGGGGGCCGCATCGCTGGTTCCCTCGGACCTATCCGCGCGTCATATCGGACGGATTTCCAAATCTCGTTTGACGAGACTGCAGCAGGCTACAAACCGCTGATCAACGCACTGGAATCTCGCGTCGATCTTTACATCATCGAGACAGTCTCTAGCCTGCATCAAGCCGAAGCAACACTTCGAGCAACGCAGCGCTGTACCAAGCCTGTTTGGCTGTCCCTGTCGGTGGATGACGGTGACGGAACCGTTCTGCGATCTGGCGAGCCTATCGCCGAGGTCGCGCCGCTGATTGCTACATACAAACCCGATGCGGTGCTGATCAACTGCTCACGTCCTGAGGCGGTAAGCATGGGTATGGCGGAAGTAAAACGCTTTGGTCTCTCATTCGGTGCCTATGCCAACGGCTTCACCCGCATATCGGAAGGCTTCCTCGAAGACGCCCCAACCGTCGATGCTCTCGAACAGCGCAAAGACCTCGGCCCCGAAGACTACGCAGACTTCGCGATGGGCTGGATTGACCAAGGTGCCACCATCGTCGGTGGCTGTTGCGAAGTAGGTCCCGCGCATATCACAGAACTCGCCAATCGTATCCGCGCGGCTGGCCACACTATCACATGAACATCTTTTGTCCCTAAATATCCGGGGAGCGCGAGGGGCAAAGCCCCTCGTTCCGGACCGAGGCGAAGCCTCGGAAACCAAATAAGGAAAACCAAATGGCTGACCTTCCAACCAAAGCCCGCGTTGTCATTATCGGTGGCGGCGTTGTCGGCTGTTCCGTTGCCTATCACCTGACCAAACTCGGTTGGCAGGATGTGGTTCTCTTGGAACGCAAACAGCTCACATCGGGCACCACATGGCATGCGGCGGGGCTAATCGCACAACTACGCGCGACGGCAAACCTGACCAAACTGGCAAAATATAGCCAAGAACTTTACGGCGCGCTTGAGGAAGAAACCGGCGTTGCCACCGGTTTCAAGCGTGTCGGGTCGATCACCGTTTCGCTAACCGAAGAGCGCAAGGAAGAGCTCTATCGCTCTGCCGCAATGGCGAGAGCTTTCGGAGTGGAAATCGAAGAGATTTCACCGAATGAGGTAAAAGCCCGCTACGAGCATCTTAACATCGACGGTGTAACGGGCGGGGTCTACCTGCCAAAGGATGGCCAAGGCGATCCAGCCAATATTGCCCTTGCGATGGCCAAAGGGGCCAAACAACGCGGCGCGCTGATCAAGGAACGGGTGAAAGTCACGGGGGTTGCGCGTAATGGGCGCCGTATCAATGGGGTCGACTGGGTGTCGGACGATGGCAAGGATCATGGGCATATAGCTTGCGATCACGTGGTCAATTGCGCAGGTATGTGGGGGCGTGAGGTCGGTCAGATGCTTGGTGTCAATGTGCCGCTACACGCGTGCGAACACTTCTACATCGTCTCCGAACCCATTCAGGGCCTCACTCAGATGCCGGTGCTGCGGGTGCCAGATGAATGCGCCTATTACAAAGAAGACGCTGGTAAGATCCTACTCGGTGCCTTTGAACCAAACGCGAAGCCTTGGGCGATGAATGGCATCCCCGACAGCTTCGAATTTGATCAATTGCCCGAAGACTTTGACCACTTTGAACCGATTCTAGAGGCGGCCATCAATCGAATGCCTATGCTGGAAGAAGCTGGCATCCATACGTTCTTCAACGGGCCGGAAAGCTTTACGCCGGATGACAATGTTCAGCTTGGTCAAGCTCCTGAGATGGATAACGTTTGGGTTGCCGCCGGGTTCAATTCAATCGGTATTCAGGCTTCGGGCGGTGCAGGCATGGCGCTGGCACAATGGATGGAGGACGGCCAGAAGCCGTTCGATCTCGGCGATGTGGATGTCAGCCGCAACCAGCCGTTTCAGGGGAACAAAACCTATCTCTTTGAACGCTCGAAAGAAACGCTTGGTCTACTCTATGCAGATCACTACCCCTATCGGCAAAAGGCTACCGCGCGCGGTGTTCGCCGCACGCCGTTCCACCACTACCTGCTAGAGCAAGGCGCCGTTATGGGCGAAATCGCAGGTTGGGAGCGCGCGAACTGGTTCGCCAACGAAGGGCAAGAGCGCGAATACCAATACACTTGGAAGCGTCAGAACTGGTTTGAAAACTCCGCTGCCGAACACCGTGCGGTGCGCGAAAATGTTGGCATGTACGACATGTCATCCTTTGGCAAAATCCGTGTCGAAGGACCGGATGCCGAAGCTTTCCTAAATTACATCGGAGGCGGTGATTATTCGGTGCCGAACGGTAAGATCGTCTACACCCAGTTCCTTAACAGTCGCGGCGGGATCGAGGCCGATGTCACAGTCACTCGCTTGACTGAAACCAGCTATCTGGTCGTTACCCCTGCCGCCACGCGTCTGGCCGAACAGACTTGGATGGAGCGCAACAGGGGCAACTTCAACGTTGTCATCACAGACGTGACCGCTGGCGAAGGTGTTCTGGCTGTCATGGGGCCTAATACGCGGAAATTGCTGGAAAAAGTTTCGCCAGCCGATTTTTCGAACGCGACCAACCCTTTCGGCACCGCACAAGATATCGAACTTGGTATGGGCCTCGCCCGTGCGCATCGGGTGACCTATGTGGGCGAACTCGGGTGGGAGATCTATGTGTCGTCTGACATGGCTGGCCACGCGTTTGAAACGCTATTCGAAGCGGGTCAGGACATGGGGCTAAAGCTTTGCGGTATGCACATGATGGACAGTTGCCGGATCGAAAAGGGCTTCCGCCATTTCGGCCATGATATCACCAGCGAAGACCATGTTGTTGACGCTGGGCTAGGCTTTGCAGTGAAGGCGACTAAAGAGTGTGACTTCATCGGTAAACAGGCTGTGATCGAGCGCAAGGAAAGCGGCCCCCAAAACCGGATGGTGCAGTTCAAACTGACCGACCCCGAACCGCTTTTGTTCCACAACGAACCGATCATCCGTGACGGGGAATATGTGGGCTATCTCAGTTCGGGCAACTACGGTCACACGCTGGGTGGGGCTATTGGTATGGGTTACGTTCCCTGCGAAAGCGAAAGCGCGGCGGATGTGCTGGGTTCGACCTATGAAATCGACGTGTGCGGCGTAAAGGTAAAGGCCGAGGCATCGCTAAAACCGATGTACGATCCGAAATCCGAGCGCGTTAAAGTTTAACGACGATTTGAACTTGCAGCCACGGTGTCAGACATTTTGCTGCCGTGGCTGGTTTTTGACTTAATTGCCAGAGGTCATGACAAGCAACACCGCCAATCCCAAAAAGATGACGAGGAATATGTGGGGAAGAGAGATACGCATCAGGGCGCTTTCTTTTGCTCGTTTCACAGTTAAACGTTTGGCAGTTCAATTTCCGTCGCGGAAAACATCGTGTGGCGGGTTTTCTTTGCTGGCGACGATGCATAGGGTCGCGTGAAACCAAAGGGGCGACATGCCGACGACTTCCCAAAATCAAGACACACCAGCCGGTTTCGCCTATGCGTTGACCGCCTATCTGCTTTGGGGATTTTTGCCTCTTTTTCTGAAGCTTGTGTCACATATTCCCCCTATCGAAGTCGTCGCCCATAGGGTGATCTGGTCTGTGCCTATTGCCGCGATCGTTCTGATCGTTGGTAGGCGGACGGACGATTTAATGGCAGCCCTGAAGTCCCCACGAAATATTGCGATGGCGGTTCTGACGGCGGGTTTGGTTGCTACCAACTGGGGTATCTACGTTTGGGCCATTGCTACGGACCGGGCGTTGGATGGGGCTTTGGGTTACTACATTAACCCCTTGTTCAGCATATTTTTGGCCTCGGTCCTGTTAGGGGAGAGGCTGACGAAACCTCAGATGATTTCTTTGGTATTTGCCGTGATGGCGGTGTTGGTACTGACGGTGGATGCCGGTCGGCTTCCGTTTGTGGCGCTTGGGCTGACGTTATCGTGGGGTTTTTACGCCTTTTTCAAAAAGAGCCTTCCGGTTGGCCCAAACCAGGGGTTTATGCTTGAGGTCTTGGTCCTATTGCCGTTCGGGATCGCCTATGCCGTTTATCTTGGGATCAAAGGGCAGGGGCATTTTTTGACTACGTCGACCAGCGACACGTTATTACTGCTCGCTTGCGGGGTAGTGACCGCTGTTCCGCTGCTGTTTTACGGGAACGGGGCCAAGGGTCTTAGGCTAACAACCATTGCAATGATGCAATACATAGCCCCCACAATGATCTTTCTCATTGCAGTTTTCGTCTTTCAAGAGCCGTTCGGAAGCGCCAAAATGATAGCGTTTCCGTTGATTTGGTTATCTTTGGCTATCTATTCGGCCTCTATGCTGAGAAAACGTAGAACCTAGACTATAAAACCAAAGTGTATGTTGGAATCGGGTCATCATCGTCCAAGATTTCCGCATCCCAGCCAAAGTCGGAAGTCAGGCCGCCAGCGCAATTGGTCATATCAACGTTAGTCCCATATTCGATGTTACCCAACGCTTCCCCGTGAATATCGCCGACGCTGACAACATTCGAGCCGAATGTGATATCATTTTCTGCAGCCATTTGAATGCCTCTGAATTCGTTATTTGATCCGAATTCAACGTTTGACCCGCTGAATAGATAGACGTGGTATCGGCCATCATCGCAGTAATCAGAGGCCCCGAAAGATGTGTTCGCCCCGAAGCGAATATGATCCTCGGTAGCAAAAACCACGTTATCGAAACTGGTGTTGGAACCGGCTTTGATTTCACCCGTGGCGACCACGGCGATGTTTTCGTAGGTTCCGTTGGACGAAAATTCAGCATCTCCGGTCACGATGTAAAGTGTATACGGTACGATGTTCTGGCGCTTTGGCAGCGCGGTAACCGAACTTACCGTGTATAGCCCGCCTTCGCTAAGGGACGACGTGATGCCGGCCTGAAGCATTGTAACCATGCTAGCTACTTCATTTGGCAGGGAAAGTTCGTAGTCATCGGCAACTTCATCCGAGCGATGAATTGCGCATGCTCCGCCGTCGCAGGTGTTTGAACTGCCGCTGACGAATGAAGAATAATATGCCCCGCGGATGCTGTTTTCCGCTGTGTATAAATTGGAGTTTTCAATATCTACGCCATCAAACCCGTACGAGCAGAAGCCGGATTCGTAAGTATTGTTGCTTTCCGCGGTTAGCCATCCACCAGCAAATAATCCTCCACTTTCGCAAACGTTTATCTGCGGTATCGTTGTGCCAGAAATGGCTACAGATTCAGTCGTTATGTCGATCGCACCCAAACCGGTCAGCCCTGAAAAGGCGGTTATCAGAGCGTTGCTGCGATCCGCGCTCATTTCTGCGGTTACTTTCACCGAATTCACCGACACGACGCTGGCCGTAAACGTTTCAGCGCTCGCATCCCAAGTGCCAAATTCGATATCGCTGCTTTGGATCGTCACATTCTCAGAGACCTCGCCGTAATAGAGGACGGCGATTTCCATGCCGTAGGTCTTGCCGGTGGTATCATCTTCAAGAGATTGCGCTGCTGCAAGGGCGACGGAGTCAGAAGAGGTTTGAAGCTGCGTTTTTGCACGTACGATGTTGGCGTATTCAGCCGCCACCCCTAAAACCGTCAGCATCGACAGAACCATGATCAGTGAGAAAGGGGATACCCAACCTTCCTCGGAGTCTAGATACCTTGCGATGTGGTCCTTGATCATATCGATACCGATCTTCACGTAGACCCAAGGTCAGCTTCCAAGCGGAAGAAAGCCTCGGCCCCAAAGCTGCCGCTGATTTGAGAAAATACGCCCAGACCGATAAGATCAGAGTAGTTCATTTCAACCGTGGCCTGGACGATATTGGTGCCAACCACGATGTCGGTCGTGTAATTCGTATCTGAAGTCGACCGGCCAGCCATCAATGTTGCAGCTTCCGCTTCGGTTAGCCGGCCCAACGCGACAAGCCGTGCACCGTCGGCAGCAGCATTTTGCATGCGTGTCTGGCTAAGCACCAGCGACGAGACGTCGATGATTACAGCGGCGATAAAGACGAAAACTGGAAACCAAAGAACACTTTCAACGGCGATAACGCCGTCTTTGCTCTTAAGGAAATTTCGTAACCTCGTAACCATATTCATCCCCTTTGCACCCACGCAGGACGGTAGACACATTTGTTCACGCACGAATGTGAGCGGAAAAAGGCCCCAATTCAGGGCTGAAATATGACTTTTATTTGAAAATTTCCTTAAACCGAGGGGGATACAGGTTGATAAACTGCGGCAACATTTCTGGACAGGCTATCGGCAGCTCGATACACCGACGCCATGTCAGACGCCTACAATCCTCCGAATTCGCCACTACAGATTTTGCACGACGATCACGAGATTATCGTTGTCGACAAACCGAGTGGACTATTGTCCGTTCCGGGAAAGGGAGAGCATTTGGCAGACTGTCTGCTGGCCCGAATTCAAGACGCGTTCCCCCAAGCCCTGTTGGTCCACAGGCTCGACAGAGATACCTCTGGCGTCATGGTTTTCGCGATGACACCGCATGCACAGCGCCACCTTGGGCTTCAGTTTGAAAAGCGACAGACAAAGAAGACGTATGTTGCGCGGGTTTGGGGTAAGCTTGAACCGAAAACAGGGGAAGTTGATTTACCTTTGATCGTAGATTGGCCCAACCGCCCGAGGCAAATGGTAGATCACGAGAATGGCAAGCCTGCTTTGACGGAATGGCGGGTGCAAAAGGCCAGTGATCGCGAAAGTCGCGTTCGCTTGATGCCAAAAACAGGGCGGTCACATCAGCTTCGGGTTCATATGCTTGCCCTTGGACACCCGATCTTGGGTGATCCGTTTTATGCAACCGGCGAGGCGCGGGAATTTGACCGCCTGATGCTGCATTCTGAAGAGCTTCGTCTGCGCCATCCTGATGGCGGAGAGGGTATGCGTTTTCGATCCAAAGCCCCGTTTTAGAACCGCAAACGGGCGCCAATGGCGCCCGAATTATTGGATATTTAAAGACAGAAAAAGTCTTTGAGCAGAACCACTTACCCACAGTGAAGCTGACATAAGGAATGTAGTCATGGGCGAGTTCGGATTCGATTGAAGTTTCGGCTGTTGTTAGGTCACCCGTCGGAATAATCGGGCTAGCGCTTGTTTCAGTTAGAGTCACATTGACGCCGCCGGTTCGGACAAGGCCAGCATCGGTTGACATTACAAAGCCAAAGATTGGCAAATCAAATCCAACAGTCGCCATTGGAGCGATGCTATTTGTAAATTCTGTCGAAGATTCAACGGTAAATGACTGGCCCGTTGGAACAGTGAATCCGCCAATGGTATCCCCAGCAGAGCCGGAAACCGAGCCGCTGACTGTGGTGTTCGACATCAACACTCCTCCGGAAAGCCTTAGACCTGCTGGCAAGTGGTAGGTGCCAAGCAACGTCGTAGCGCCGATATCGGCACTAATCGAATAGTCCAATCCGTCAATGGTTGAGGTTCCGGTGGCAGATAATCCGCCTGCGAACGAGCCGCGAATAGTAAGGCTATCGGTAACCGCAAATTGGCCTTCTACGGTTGGGCCACATACTGAAGCCGACGCCAATTTTGGCGCTATCCTGTGCGACGGATGCGGTGGCCATAATGGCCAAAGCCGCAGCACTTAATGCTGTTTTTCTAAAATTCATGCTTACTGCCTCATAGCGATATTTTTTTATGCTTATGGTTGCAGTACCTCACAAAAACAAAGCCCCGACAAGAAATGCCGGGGCTCTGAGTGTTCAGGTATGGAAATCAGGACTTAGTCGTCCTTCTTTTCCTTTTTCTCAGGAACGACTTCTTCGCCGGTTTCCTGATCAACGACTTTCATCGACAGGCGTACCTTGCCGCGGTCGTCAAAGCCCAGAAGTTTGACTTTCACGTCCTGACCTTCTTTCAGAACATCCGACGGATGGTTCAGGCGGCGGTTCTCAATCTGAGATACGTGGACCAGACCGTCACGCTTGCCAAAGAAGTTCACGAATGCGCCGAAGTCGACGATCTTGACGACTTTACCGTCGTAGATCATGCCTTCTTCTGGTTCAGCAACGATCGAATAGATCATATCGTAGGCTTTCTTGATCGACTCACCATCTGGCGATGCGATCTTGATGATGCCTTCGTCGTTGATGTCGACCTTAGCGCCCGATACTTCAACGATTTCACGGATGACCTTACCGCCAGAACCGATCACTTCACGGATCTTGTCGGTCGGGATTTGCATGGTTTCAATGCGAGGAGCGTGGATCGAGAATTCGCCAGCGCCTGAAAGTGCACCGTTCATCTCGTCAAGGATGTGCATCCGGCCGGCTTTCGCTTGGGCCAATGCTTTTTCCATGATGTCAGGCGTAATGCCTGCAACCTTGATGTCCATCTGCAAGCTTGTGATGCCTTCAGAAGTACCCGCAACTTTGAAGTCCATGTCGCCAAGGTGATCTTCGTCACCAAGGATGTCTGTAAGGATGGCATAAGAACCGTCATCTTCCAGAACGAGACCCATAGCTACACCAGCAACAGCTGACTTAAGTGGAACACCTGCGTCCATCATCGACAGCGAACCACCACAAACCGACGCCATCGAAGACGAACCGTTTGATTCAGTGATCTCAGACACCAGACGTACCGTGTAGGGGAAATCTGTTGCAGCAGGCAGAACCGCCTGAAGAGCGCGCCAAGCCAGTTTACCGTGACCGATTTCACGACGACCGGGAGGGCCCACGCGACCAGCTTCACCAACCGAATAGGGAGGAAAGTTATAGTGTAGCATAAAATTTGAACGGTGGTTGCCGTGCAATGCGTCGATGATCTGCTCATCGTCGCCGGTACCCAGTGTGGTCACAACCAAGCCTTGGGTCTCGCCGCGTGTGAACAGGGCCGATCCGTGTGTACGTGGCAGAAGGCCAGCTTCACAAACGATCGGGCGCACTTTGTCGAGTGCACGACCGTCGATGCGTTTGCCGTCTTTCACAACAGCGCCACGCAGTGTGGTCGACTCAAGTTTCTTCAGTGCCGAACCAAGATCACCGTCTTCTTGCTGCTCTTCGCTCAGGCTTTCGATGATCGCAGCTTTGGCAGCCGCAACAGCCGAGGTACGCTCTTGTTTATCTAGGATCGCGTAGGCCGCAGCCATCTGATCTGCACCAACGGCTTTTACAGCTTCATACAGGTCCGAGTAGTCAGGCGCTGCGAATTCAAACGGCTCTTTTGCGCAGTCTTCGGCCAGATCAATGATCAGGTCGATCACTGGCTGGATCTGCTCGTGGGCAAAGTTAACAGCGCCCAGCATCTCAGCTTCGGAAAGTTCGTATGCTTCTGATTCAACCATCATCACGGCGTCTTTTGTGCCAGCAACAACAAGGTCGAGACGCTGGTCAGGCTTCGTGCGAAGCTGGTCCATATCGTCGACTTCTGGGTTCAGGATGTATTCGCCATCAACAAATCCAACGCGGCATGCGCCGATTGGACCCATGAATGGTGCGCCTGAGATTGTCAGAGCGGCAGAC